>NZ_JBWKCA010000041.1:0-39824 GCF_056436715.1 Streptomyces sp. NPDC043176 | reverse complement strand
ATCGTCGGCGAGATCAAGCGGTTCTTCCGCGACACCTCCTGGGCGGTCCACGTACCCCGCCGCCTCCAGGAGGCGCGGGTGGAGCTGGCCAAGGCCAACGAGGAACTCAGCACCCGCCTGGGCCGCATGCCGACGGTCAAGGAACTGGCCGAGCTGATGAGCCTGACGGAGGAGGAGGTCACCGAGGCGCAGCTGGCCTCCAACGGCTACAACTCCTCCTCGCTCGACGCCGCCCTCAGCGGCGAGGAGGAGTCCAACGACGCCTCCCTCGCCGACTGCATCGGCAGCGAGGACCCCGCCATGGAACTCGTCGAGGACTTCCACGCCCTCGCCCCGCTCATCGCCGACCTCGACGAGCGCGACCGGCAGATCATCCACCTGCGCTTCGTCGAGGAACTCACTCAGTCCCAGATCGGAGAACGGCTGGGCTGCTCGCAGATGCACGTCTCCCGCCTCCTCTCGCGCACCCTGAAGCGCCTGCGTGCGGGCCTGCTCGCCGACAGCTGCTGACCAGGCAGCCGCCGAGCACGCGGAGGGAAAGGCCGGCGCCGCGGTGCGGATCGCACCGCGGCGCCGGCCTTTCGGCGATGCGGCACCCTGAGCCGTGTCGCTCTCCTGACGTGACGCGCGGGTTCCCGGGCGGGCGGCACGGGCAGGTCTTCCGCCGTGTCGGGCCCGGGTGAGGCACACTGGCGGCGTGCGCATCGTGATGATGACGGCGGGATCGCGGGGTGACGTCGCGCCGTACACGGGTCTGGGGGCCGGTCTCGTACGGGCCGGGCACGAGGTGACGCTGGCCGCGCACGGGCTGTTCGAGCCGCTGGTGGCCGGGTCGGGAGTGCGGTTTTTTCCGCTGCCCGTGGACCCTCGCGCCGAGCTGCACTCCGTGCGGGGACGGCGGCTGCATGACGCGGCGACCGCCGCGGGGAAGTTCGTACGGCTGGCGTCGATGGCCCGGAGAGCGGTCGACGAGATGACGGCGGCCCTGGTCGAGGTGGCACGCGAGGCCGAAGTCCTCCTCGTCGGCGGCTCGTTGGGGCCGCTCGGATACGCCATCGCCGACGGCCTGTCGGTTCCCGCCCTGGGGCTGCACCTCCAGCCGCTGCACCCGACGCGCGAGTTTCCCGCTCCGGTCCTCGGCACGCGGTCCCTGGGCTCGGTGGGGAACCGGCTGAGCGGACAGGCCGTCATGACGTCGGTGGAGCTGCTGTTCTCCGACGCCGTACGGTCCCTGCCGCGCCACGGGCTCGTGGCGGCGGGCCGGACCCGGCGGCATCAGGCGCGCCCGGTGCTGCACGGCTACAGCGAGCTCGTCGTCCCCCGCCCCGGCGACTGGCCCGCCGGCCTCGAGGTGTCCGGGTACTGGTGGCCGCACGAGACCGGGCGGTTGTCCCGGGAACTGGAGGACTTCCTCGCCGCCGGGCCCCCACCGGTCTTCGTCGGCCTGGGCAGCGCCACCGTTCCCGACCCCGAGCGGGTGAGCCGCGAGATCGTCACCGCCCTGCGCGCGGCGAAGACGCGCGGGATCGTCCAGCGGGGCTGGGCCGGGCTGGGCGCCCGGGGCGACGACATCCTGACCGTCGACGAGGTGCCGCATTCCCTGCTGTTCCCCCGGACGGCCGCCGTGGTCCACCACGCCGGAGCGGGCACGACCGGCGCCGTCCTGCGCGCCGGGGTCCCCACCGTTCCGGTGCCGGTCCAGTTCGACGCGGCGTTCTGGGCGTCCCGCCTCACCGCGCTGGGCACCGCTCCGGGTGCGGTGCCGCTGCGCCGTCTCACCGCCGACACCCTGGCCGGGGCCCTGCGGCGGGCGACCACCGACGGTTCCCACCGTGCGCGTGCCCGCGCGCTGGCCGACCGTCTGGCCGGGGAGGACGGCGTCGCACCGGTGCTCGCCGCGCTGACCCGACTGGCGCGCTGACCGCCCGCGGTGCAGAACCCCGGCGCCCCCACGGCCCGGGCTCGACCACGACCCGGGCCCTGGCACGGGGCCCCGGTGAGCCGGGGCCGTCAACCGGAGTCGTACCCCCACCTGGCCGCGCCGTCCTTGCCCATGAAGCACTTCGCCGGACGTCCGTCGGCCGTCGTGGCGGTGGCGCCCACGGGGGAGCAGGACTGACCGAAGCCGATGCCGCCGCTCGAACCGGTCGTGGATCCCGAGCCGCCGGAGGAACCGTCGTAGGAGGACCCTCCACCGCTCGTCGACCCGGAGTCCTCCCCTCCTGTGGTGCCGCCGTCCGAAGAGGAATCGTGGGAACGCTGTGGGCGGGGCTCGGGCACCGGTGTCGCCTGTCGGCCTGGCTTCGGCTTGGGCTTCGGCTGCGGTTTCGGCTTGGGCTTCGGGGTCGGGCTGGGCGCGGTGCAGGAGACGCCGGGCCCGATGAGCCACAGGTCGACCTGCGTGGTGACGGGGACCTCGATGCCGGCCTCGGGTTGCTGCCGACAGACCTGCCGGTCCCCGAGGTCCTGAGAGCGGTCGTTCAGCTGCTGCCCGGTGTGGGCGTGAAAGCGGACCACGCGTCCGAGGCCGAGTTCCCCGAGGGTGCGCGACGCCGCGTCGAACCGCTCGCCGACGAGGCCAGGCATCACCACCCGCCGGGAGCCGTCCAGTTGTGACGGGCACGGTTCTGCCTCGGGCACGGCGTACAGCGTCAGCGTCGTACCCGACGCGGGCGTGCGCTCGCCCCGGGAGGGATTCTGGAAGCAGACCCGCCAGCCGGCCTGAGCGGGCGTCACCGTCCGGTACGCGGAGGAGGCGTCGGCGGCCGCCACCCGCCAGGGACCTCGGCGCGCCTGGGCAGCGGCCGTGTCCAGGGCGGCTCCCCGGAAGTCGGGAACGACCAGCGGTCGGTCCGTTCCTCCCGTGGCCACGGCGTCGTCCTGCCCGGGGCCGTCGCCCAGACCCGCGACGAGCACCACGGCGGCCAGCGAGGACACCGACACCGGATGCCGTCGTATCCACGTGGAGGACCGCCTTCCTCCGCCGGGACGCTGAGGCGAATCGGCGGGCAGGAGCTTTCCCGCCGCTTCGAGGAGCTCGCCCTTCGGATCGATCTTGGAGCCGTGCAGCTTGTGCGGTCTCCCGTCGACGAGGACCTCGACGGAGTCGAACATGCCGTGCCGCCGGCGGAGGATCCGCAGCGGCCCGGCGACGCGGGTCGCCTTCGTCGTCAGCAGGTTGCGGAAGAGGATGAGCCCCTTGCGGGTGAGTACGGCGTACCCCCAACCGTCGTTGTAGACGGACCTGACGACTTCGCCGGGCCCGAGTTCCCGCAACAGGACCTCCTTCTGGCCGTCGGAGAGGGAGATCTCACCGGCCGCCACCGCGGCGGTCCGAGGGTCCTCGGTGAGCGGATCGGACACGGGCTTCCCTGAGCTCGGAGGTACGGAGGGTCGACCGAGGGAGGCCCGGCTCGGCGATCTCGGACGTACGCGATGCTAGCGCTTGTCGAACGCCCGTTCCGATCGGGCACCCGGCGGCCCGTGCGGTGAGGGGGCGGAGTGACATCCGGCGCGGGGGGCGAGCATGATTGCTGCCGATGTCCCGCCCGACAGCTCGGCGTACGAGAACGGAAGAACCGCCCGGTGTCCAAGCACGACCAGGCCATGCGTCGCCATTTCCACGAGGCCGCCGCGCGGCGCGGATTCTCGGTTGCCCCGGCACAGGAGGCCGCCGTCGGGCGGTTGGCGCGGTTGGCGGCCGAACTCGCCAGGCCGGCCTGGACGTTCCCCAGGACACCCAGGGACCTGTACGTCTGGGGTCCGGTGGGCCGGGGGAAGAGCTGGCTGGTGGACACCTTCTACGAAGGGCTTCCCGCCGGGCGCAAACGCCGCCTGCATTTCCACGACTTCTTCCGCCGGCTGCACGACGGGGTGAGCGGCCCGGGCAACCGCCACGACGGACAGAGCGCCGTGGACCGAGCTCTCGACGAACTGATCGGGGACAGCAGGGTCCTGGTCTTCGACGAGTTCCACGCACACGACGCGGGCGACGCGATGCTGATAGCGCGTCTCTTCCGCACGCTGCTGGACCGCCGCATCACCCTGGTCACGACCTCCAACTACCCTCCTGCCGGCCTGATGCCCGACCCGCTCTACCACCACTTGTTCGAGCCCACCATCAAGCTCATCGAGGAGCGGATGGACGTCCTGGACGTCACGGGTCCGGTGGACTTCCGCCGCCTCGCGTCGACTCGGCCGGCAGGGGGCGGCAGGCGGTTCGCGACGGGCCTGTGCCTGCCCCCGGGCGGTAAGGCTCTGGCGACGCTCGGCCTCACCTCCCCGGCGCCCGCTGAGGCCACCGCCGTCCAGGCCCACCTGCGGGAGCTGCCGGCCCGCGCCGTGCGCGGCGGACTCGTCTGGTTCGGCTTCGACGCCTTGTGCGAGAACGCGACGGCGGTGCCCGACTACCTGGCCCTCGCGGAGAACTTCACCACCCTGGTCCTGGACGGCGTACCCCCGCTGACCGAGGCGTCCGCGGACGGCCGGCAACGGTTCGCGAACCTCGTCGACGTGGCCTGCGACAGGGACGTCCGGCTCGTCCTCATCGGCTCCGACCCCCTGGCGGGCCTTCCCGCCGACCACGCCCTGACGCGCGACCTGGATCGCACGGCCAGCCGGCTCGCGATGCTCCGGCGGACGAACTGAGTCCCGGCCGGACGACCGCGCACCGGCCCTCCGGTGGCGCCGGGAGCGCCTGTACAACGCCCGCCAGGTCAGACGGGCGGCATCAGATCGCTGTCGCTGACGGTGTAGGTCAGCGGGGGATAGCGGAAGTCCGTCTCGTTGTTCTCGCGGCGCCGTAGTCGGTAGAACTCGCTCCTCTGCTCATCGTCGGCCGACGTGAGGCGTGCACCCTGGGGGAGGTACGCCTGTCCGTCGCGAAACCGGAGCAAGGTCTTCGACGTTCGAAACGTCACCCCCAGCCACGGGTTGTCCGTCGCGTCGGCGGGTCCGTCCCACACGATCTTGTGTCTGAGCCGCCGATTGGAGTCGACGGAGAACGCGACGACGCTGTCATGGGAGAGGGGGATCTCGACCTTCTCGCCGTCGAGCTCCTTCGATGCGAAGATCAGTTTTCTCGAAGGGGCCGCTTCGGGGCGGCGGTAGCAGGAGTAGACGGCGATGAACGACCCGTCGGCCAGATCGAGAGCCTGGTCGGAATGGCTGCCCATGGTGCGGTAGGAGTCCGTGTAGCTCTCGATGAGGGCGTTGTCGAAGCGGAGCGACAGCGCCGCACGCTCTTGGATCCGCCGCGCCAGCCGCTCGTGCACCGCCCCGAAACGCTGAGGCGGGTTGCCGTACCGGCTGGTGGTACGCACCAGAGGGACAGCGCCCGTCTCGTCGACCCTGGTGAGCACGGCACCTCGCCGCCCCTTCCCGACGTCTTCCATACGCGCCGACTCCGAGAGCTCCGCGAAGAGGCCGGCCGTGGCCGCGGCCCCGTCGTCCTGGGGCTCGATGGGCGCGGCGAACGTGAGGATCTCGTCCGAGATCCTAGACGCGGGGGGCAACGTAGTCTCCTGTGTTCATGCTGAAGAGGAACTCCTCGCCGTAGTCGACGAAGGACGAGGTCCTGTTCTCCTCGGCGTACAGCCTGCGCAGTTCGTCCATGCCGGACGAGGTGGGCGGTTCCAACTTCACCCGTCCTCCGGCCGCTTCGAGGAACGTCTGACCGTCCTTGTGAACGGCTTCGGCGCTCGAACAGCGCACCACGTATCCCAGACGGGTCGGCAGCAAACCGGCGTCCAGCGGCGAGGGCCGGATCTCGTGCGTGTACAGGCGGTTCGTGGACAACGGCATGAGGAAAACGGATCCCGGGTAGAGCGTCACGGTGAACTGCGCGGGCAGCGCGATGCCTTCGCCGGTCCCGGTCGGTTCCTTGAGGCGAAAGCGGAGTGTGGTCAGCCCGCTGACACCCTTCACCCCGTAGTCGAAGGCGTCTCCGGCCAGGGGCCGCAGCCCGTCGAGCCGGTCGTAGAAGGTGCAGAAGGCCATGATCCCGTTGACGGGCATGTCCTTCGTCTTGTCGGCATGCGCCGAGATCTTCGCCTTCGACTGCCTGCGCTCCGTCGTGGCGAGCGTGTTGTGGTAGATCTGGGCGAGGACGTGATTCAGCGGCGCCTGGCCCCGGAAGGCGGCGGCGGCCTCACGGTTCAGGTCCTCGACGACGCGCGTGTCGGTCGGCCCGAAGTTCTCGGTCGGCCCCGAGAGATTCGTGGAGCACCGGAGCAGGCGGAAACGCAGCTCGTCACCGCTTCGTGCGACAGGCGTCAGATAGATTCCGGTGCGATGGGCCGTTCCGGGCTTGGTCGACTCCGTCAGGGACTGGAATTCGTGCTCCGCCCGGATCCGTCCGAAGTGGCCGTCGTCCGGCTCGAAGAAGCGGCGGTAGTGCACACCGACGCCGTGTACGCGAACGGGAACCCGACCGAGACCGACCGGGGTCCAGGCATCGTCCGTGTCCTCGCGGTAACCGTGCGACAGCTCCCGGACGACGAAGACCCGGTCGGCGGACCGCAGTTGCCGAGCGCTGATCCCGGACAGGTCGCCGCACAGGTAGACGGTCCTCCGGGTGAGGTCCGGCGGGTCGTCGGCCAGGGCCTCCGGTGGGATCACGGACCCGAGGAAGTCCCTGACCCACTCGTCGTCCCGCAGCGCCGTCGGCGCGACCAGGAGATTGCCCGCCTCGTCGATGCGTGCCTCTGCCGGCTCTTCCGTGTCCATCAGGCGGTACCTGTCCTCTGATCTCGATGGATCCCTCGACGCCCCGTCAGACGCGTGGGCCGACGCCGTGGAGGAGGGTGTCGATGACGCGGGCGGCGAGGGTGTCGGCGTCGGTGCCGTCCGTGTCGCCGTGGAGGGATTCGCCGATGAGCGCGTAGTAGACCCGGCGTACCCAGTCGAGGTCGGCGGCCTCGTCGATGAGCTTGGCGTCCTGGGCGCGCTTCAGGACGGCGACGCAGCGGCGGGCGATGTCCCGCTGGAGGGCGGCGGCCTCGCTCGCCGGGTCTTCGGGGAGTCCGAGGGCGAACGCCCAGGCGCCCTTGACCTGGAGGACGTTGGCCGTGATGCGGTGCATCGCGACCAGCGGGGGCGCGGTGTCCGGCCTGCCGTCGTCCACGGCCTGGGCGAGCCGGCGGGCCGCGGAGGTCGCCAGCGCTTCGACCAGCGCCTGTCGATGGGCGAACCGGCGGTGGATCGTCGTACGGGACACTCCCGCGGCCGCGGCGATCTGTTCCATGGAGGCGCCGGGGTCTTCGGTGAGTACGCGCTCCGCCGCTTCCAGGATCGCGCGCACGCTGCGCTCCGCGTCCGCCCGCAGGGGCTGCGGCGCCTTCTCGTCCATCATGCCTCCCCGTAGACCCGTGCCTCCGGAGACGTTACACCGCCGATGCGCTCGAACGGGTAAGTGAAACAATCCTGTTGCAGCTTTGCGGAAAATCGGTACTCTCAACCCCAGTTGCCATCGGTTGACGGAGGAACTCATGAACGGCACCGCCCTCGGAACAACCCCCAGCACCGCTCTCGTCACCGGCGCGTCGTCCGGCCTCGGCGCCGAGTTCGCCGAGCAGCTCGCGGCCCGCGGGCACGACGTCGTCCTGGTGGCGCGCTCAGGCGACCGCCTCGCCGCACTCGCCGACCGCCTGACCGGCGAGCACGGCGTCCGCGCCCACGTACTGGTCCAGGACCTCGCCCGGCCGGACGCGGCGGTCCGCGTCGCGGAGCAGCTGGCCGCTCGCGGTCTGACGGTCGATCTGCTGGTCAACAACGCGGGCTTCGGCACCTGCGGCCGCTTCGAGGAGATATCCGGGGCCCGCGACCACGACCAGCTGATGGTGAACGTCGTCGCGCTCGTCGACCTCACCCACCAGCTGCTTCCCGGCATGCTGGAGCGCGGTCGCGGCTCGGTCGTGAACGTCGCTTCCAACGCCGGCTTCCAGCCGTCCCCGTACTTCGCCGTCTACGGCGCGTCCAAGTCCTTCGTCCTGAACTTCGGCCTCGCCCTCCGCCAGGAGTACCGGCGACGCGGCATCCGGGTGCTCACCGTGTGCCCCGGCCCCGTGGAGACCGCCTTCTTCGAGACCATCGGCACCCGCAGGGCGGCCGTCACGGGCGCGATGACCACGCCGGAGTTCGTCGTGCGCGCCGCCCTGCGCGCGCTGGACCGCGACCGCGGCTACATCGCCCCCGGATTCGGCAACGCCCTGAGCGCGCACCTCACCCCCCGCCGCCCCCGGACCCTGGTCGCCGCGATCGCCGAACGCGTCACCCGCAGGGTCCTTCGGGGCGGTCAGGTAGAGGGCGGGTAGGGCGCGGACTTGAGGCGGCGGGCGAGGTGGGCGGTGTTGGCGGCGAGGGTCTCGGTGGTGGCGGCGGTCTTTTCGGGAGTCTTGTCGAGATCCTGGTAGTCGGTGCCCTGCATGGCTTCGCCGACCCAGTAGGTGACGGCGTTCGGGGCGAGGGAGAAACCGACGTCGTTGAGGCCCTGGAAGAGCTCGGCGCTGACGTGGTGGGCGCCGTCCTCGTTGCCGATGACGCAGACGGCCGCGGCCTTCCCGTAGGTGAGCATGCGGCCCTCGTCGTCGCTTTCGCCCAGTTCGGCGTCGAGGCGTTCCAGGACGCGCTGGGCGAGGCTGGAGGGGTGGCCGAGCCAGATGGGCGTGGACAGGATCAGGATGTCGCAGCCCAGGATCGTGTCGCGGATCTCCGGCCAGGCGTCACCGTCTCCCATGTCGGTCCCGACGCCCGGTTTCACGTCGTGGTCGGCGATCCGGATCACCTTTCCGGTGACGCCGTGTTCGGCCAGGGCCGCCATGGTCTGCTCGGCCAGCAACTGGGAGCTGGACCGTTTCGGAGAGGGGGAGAGCGTGCAGACCAGGGCGACGGCGCGCAGCGGTGTGGTCTCGGTCGTGGTGTCCATGCGATCCGGCTACCCCGACGGTCAGGCCCTATCCCGCCCTCTGTCACGACGGCCGCCGATCGAGGGCCGGTCTTCCCCTGATGCGGCTACCGGTCCGCGGAACCGGGTTCGGCCATCCGGCGGTGCCCCTCCGCCTTGAGGCCGTCGGGCAGGATCTTGTTCGCCACGCCCTGCGCCCTCGTCCTCAGGGATCCGGCGACGACCTTGTCCTTGCCCGCGAAGAGGGCGTCGAGGCCCTGCTCGGCCACCTGGGCGGGGTCGTCCTTCGAGCCGCTGCCGACCTTGGTGTCCTCCATGCCGGCGCGGCGGAAGAAGTCGGTGTCGGTGGGGCCGGGCATCAACGCGGTCACCGTCAGAGGCGTGTCCTCGAGCTCGTTCTGCAGGGCCTGGGAGAAGGACTGCAGGAACGACTTGGAGGCGTTGTACACGGCCTGGAACGAGCCCGGCATGGTGGAGGCGATGGACGACGTGATCAGCATCCGTCCCCCGCCCGCGGCGGCCATCGACCGCAGCAGCCTCTTGGCCAGGTGCACCGTGGAGCGCACGTTCAGATCGACGATCTCCAGCTCGTCGTCCAGTTCCGTGTCGAGGAACGCCCCTCCTTCCCCGACGCCCGCGTTGAGCGCCGCGACGGCCACCGGACGTCCGGTGGCCGCCACCGTCTCGACGAAACGTTCCGCCTCCTCGTAACTGCGCAGGTCGGCCCGTACGGGCTGCACGCTCGCACCCGTCCGCCGCCCGATCTCCTCTGCCGCCTGCCGCAGCCGGTCCTCGTGGGCGGAGTTCACGATCAGGTCGAAGCCCCGCTCGGCGAGCTGCCGGGCGAGCTCGAACCCGATTCCACTGGACGCGCCGGTCACCACCGCAAGTTCTCGGTTCTCGGTCATGTACGGCGCCTACCCGTGCGGGGCCGGCCATGCGCAGGGACGGAGGCACGGCCGACGCGTCGGAGACGGGGCCGTCAGACGCCCGGGCCGGAGGCGCCGTGGCTCGTGACGCCCGCCCGGCGCAGGGCCGACCGCCACGCCAGGGCGACCGCGGCCTCGGCCAGGCCCAGGAGGACGAGCCACAGCCCGAGGAGCCTGGTCAGAGCCCGGGCCGACTCCGTCGGAAGCGCCAGGACGACGATTCCCGCGACGATGCCGAGGGCGGCGACGGCCATGACGATGCCGCGGTGCGGCATGTTCTTGGTGGCGATGGCGGAGTACAGGGTGACGATGCCGGACACCAGCCAGACGGCGCCGACGATGAGCGAGAGCGCGGCGATCGTCTGGAGCGGGTTCCTGAGGCACAGCACTCCGCCCAGGACGCACAGGACGGCCACGATCAGGCCGGGCACGCGGTCGCCGCTGTCGCGGCCGAAGACGGCCACGAAGCGGAAGACGCCGATGACCAGCAGGTAGAGCCCGATGAGCACCGCCAGGACGTGCAGGGTCACGTCCGGCCAGACGAGCGCCAGGACGCCCGGGACGAGCGTCGCCATCGCGGCGCCGAAGAGCCAGGCCCACGAACGGCCGAGGCGTGCCAGCTGGTCCATGGGGTCGGCCGCGGGACCGGTGGGAGCGCTGCCGGTCGTGTCTCCCGGTCCGACGCCGGGTGCGGAGCCCTGTGGCATGGTCATGTGTCCTCCTCGCGCTCGCCCGAATCGATCGGGCCCGCTCCCGTCGCTCGGTACGGTCGTGGAGACGTGGTGACTTCTCCCTCACCGAGGAGTCGCGGGGGAGGCCTCGCGCACGGGGCCGGCAAGGGACCGGGCGAGGCTCCGGTACAAGTCTGCACCTTGCGCATGACCTCCGCCTCACGCCGGCGCCCCCGCGCGAGCCGGCCGACGAGCATCCGGCGCCGTCCGAACCTAGCGTGGGGTGTGGGAACCGACCGGACGGAGGACCACGGCATGAGCGACGCCATGGACAAGGCCAAGGGACGAATCAAAGAGATCGCCGGAAAGATCACCGGCCACGAGCGCCTCGAGGCCGAGGGCAGGACGGACCAGACGACAGCGAAGCTCCGCCAGAAGGCGAAGAACGTGCGTCACCGGGCCGAAGGAATCATGGACTCCCTCAAGCGCGACCGCTCGTAACCCTGCACCACGCCCACGCCCACGGCGGTGCGGCCGGCACCGGTCGGGCGCGCCGCGGCGTGGAGCGGGGGGAGGGGCGGGACGACACGACGCCGCACCGGAAGGACGGACCCACGCTGGTGTCCCGCCGTGATCCCGAGGAGGGCAGGCGGCCCGCCGTACGAGGGCCCCGCCCCGAGGTCCACCCGTCGCGGGGCCGGTGGCGCGGGCCCATCGGCACCTGGCGGGCCGTCGTCCTCACGGTCGCCGTCCTCGTGGTGGCCAACCTGCTGTTGCACCGGTTGACCGGCCCGCTCCGCCTGGTCGCCGCGGTCGCGGTCGCCGTCGTGCTCCTCGGTGTGCTCCGCTGGGCGAGCGGTACGTGGGCGGACGCGGGCCTGGCGCCCGGGACGCTGGCCCGCGGTGCCAGGTGGGCATCGGCCCTGATGCGCCTTGTCGCGGCCGTCTACCTCGTCGGCGCGCTGCTGCCGGCCACCCGCGTGCTGTTCGAGGACCGGCGGTACGACGGGATGGCCGGGAGCGAGTTGCCGGCGCGCGTGCTCGTGGTGGTTCCCGTCGGCACCGTCCTGGTGGAGGAGACCGCCTTCCGCGGAGTGCTCTACGGACTGGTGCGACGGGCCCGCGGGACGGTCTGGGCGACCGCCGTGTCGAGTCTGCTGTTCGGCCTGTGGCACGTCCTGCCGTCCCTGGGCCTGGCGACCGCGAAACCCGCGCTGACCGGCGTCTTCGGAGACTCCCCGGCCGGCTCGGTGCTCGCCGTCGCCTCGGCCGTGCTGTTCACGGCGGCGGCGGGCGTCCTGTTCTGCGAACTGCGCCGCCGCAGCGACAGTCTGCTGGCGCCCATGGGCCTGCACTGGGCGGTGAACGCGTTCGGATACGTGGCCGGCTTCCTGCTGCGCTGACCCGTGACCGTGCCGCGGGCGGGGGACCACCGGTCCCGCGGGCAGGGGATCAGTCATTCGGCCGGATGACCTCGCGCAGCCGGTCCAGGTCCTGGGGTGTGAAGCCCGACGGCCGCATGACGGCGTTCCAGCCGTCGACGTACGCGGCCTTGTACGTGTGACCGTGGCCGTCCGGCACGCCCGTGGAGAACGGCAGGTCCGCGGTCACCTGCCAGAAGGTCACGAAGGGGATCCAGACCATCTCTTCGAGGACGTCGCCGCCCGCTTCTCTCCGATCCAGTCGGGCTCGGAGAGGGCCGGCCGAGGGCTCCACCGGACGATCGGGTCGGAGGGGTGCATGAGGTACAGCACCCGGGTGCCGTCCCACGGCGCGTCCCCCGGGAGGATCCCGGTGGCCGGGTCATCGGTGAACCGTACGGTCCGCCCCTGCTTGTAGACGGGTTCGATCTCCGGACTGCCCGCGTCGCGGTGGTCGCTGAACTCGCGGAACAGGGTGTTGAAGTTCGGGGGACCGGCGAACAGGGTGCCGGTGAAGGCCCGGCACGAAGGGGCAGGCGACCACGGTGACGGGGCTGAAGCCGGTGACCCCATGAGCCTGCGGATCTCGTGCTGCCAGTACTGCCCGAACCCGAAGGAGAGGCCGAACAGTACGGTCGCGCAGATGATCAGGACCCGCCACGACCCTCGCGACGCGCTCCGCGCCTCCCGGTCGGCGAACGCCCGCCACACATAGGCCGCGATCACCCCGAGCCCGTACCCGATGGCCGCACTGATCCCGCAGATCAGCCCCTGCAGGACCCCGCCCCGAGGAAGCAGCGACGGCGTGAAGGAGAGGCAGGCCAGGAGAAGGGCACCCCAGCAACCGGGGAGCGTGAGCCGGAGCGACCGATGCCGCTTCCGGAAGCCGGCGGTCGGCTCCACGCCCCCGCCGCTCGCCTCATCGCCGCCGGGTTAACCATCCGGCGGCTGTTTGTCCAGATCAGGGGCCATGGCAGTCCTCCCGGGGAAATAATCCCAACCCCCGCCCCACCATGCCACCCGGACCGGACGCCCCGCCGCAACGGGTGGCCGGGGCAGACGCTCCGCCGTATTGCGCGGCCGGAGCCCGTCGCCCCGCCCCACCATGCCACCCGGACTCGCCGCCCCGCCGCAACGGGTGGCCGGGGCAGACGCTCCGCCGTACCGCGCGGCCGGACTCGGCGCCTCGCCGTACCGGGCGCCCGGGCACTCAGTCGCTGTAGGTGACCCGCGCGCCGGGAGCGTCGCTCCCCGTAGCCCGCCCTTCGGCAAGGTCGGCATGCGGTCTGACGACGACGGCGCTCCGACCCTGGCCCGACTCGTCGTCAACTCCCTTGTGCCATAGGAGAGACACCTCCGTGTACCCAGCCGTCCCGACGGTGGTGAGAACTCGGCCGGAGGACCGGCGGTTCGTCACGCTCCGTACGCCCAGGGGCCGTACGTTGACGGGGAGTGTCTCCTCCCCCCGACGCGCGGCCCGCCGACGCCCCCGTGCGGCTCCGTCGGCTGCGGGGCCGCGGGTCCTCACGCAGCGTCGTCGAGGATGACGTACGAGCTCGCGAGACCCAAGACCCGACGATGCGCCGGGCGGTGAACGGATGTGCCGCGCAAGCGAATTCGGACGGCGGCGCTGACTCCGTCGGCGTCGGCTTTTCCGCCGCGCCCGAGGTCGGTGGCAGTCCGTGACACCGTCCTGGATGCACCGGATCGTTCGCTCACGCGGTTCGGCCTCGCCGCGCGTGCCGCTCACGGCTCCCCGGTTGAGCGGTTGCGAGAGGCGTACGAGTATGGAAGGAGACAGCTCCGTGCGGAACGGAATTCTCCGAAACGGCTGAGAAGTTGTCTCATCAACGGTTTCCCCCCGCCCTTGTGTGAAGGGCATCCCCCTGATCCGGACCAGTCTCCGGAGAGCGACATGACGATCAAGAACATGCAGTTCGCCTGTCCGAAATGCGGCGAGGAGTCGACGTACGCCGTGCAGACGAACGGCGAGGTGACCGACCAATCGGGTCTGGCCCTGCACCAGAACCTGGGGAACGTGCAGAGGCTCGCGGTTCCCTACAAGAACAGCCCGAACCGTGACGCGTATGGCCCGCTGGTTCCGCAGGGCATCGTCGTCCACTACACCCAGGGCAAGTACGAAGGCGCCATCGGGCACTTCCAGAACCCCGCGTCCAAGGTGTCGGCGCACTTCATCGTGGCCAGGGACGGCCGGCGCGTCCAGATGGTCCCGCTTCCCGACCCCGACACCGCCGGCCCCCGGGACGGGCGGTACACGGCCTGGCACTGCAAGGGAGGCAACACCCGCTACTTCGGCATCGAGCACGAGTTCGGCTATCCCGGGGCCACCTACCCGGCCGACTGGACCGAGGAGATGATGGACTCCTCGGCGGAGATCTCGGCGTACCTGTGCGCCGTGTACGGCATCCCGATCGAGGTGCCGCTCGCCCCGGACGAGCGCGACTGGTTCACGGGCTTCGGCGGCCACTACAACGTGCCCAACAACAGCCACACCGACCCGGGGCCGTACTTCCCGTGGGAGTACTACATCAACCAGGTGGAGTACTACAGGAGCCGCATGGCCGACGCCCCGTCCGGCCCCGCCCTCTCGTCCGGGACGCCGCTCCAGTCGGCGAAGGGATCAGGAGCGCCCGTCTACCAGACGCTGTGACCGGCGCGTGAGGTGACGCCCCATGACGGCCTCCAGGGTGACCGCGCTCACCGCCTGTTCGGTCGCTCCCGGCCGGATCGAGCTCCTCGCCCTGGACGAGGGTCGCGGGGCGAAGCACAGGCTCTTCGCGGCGGCCCGGGACGGGAGCGGTGACACGCTCCGTGAAGAGGCCGGCGCCGAGGCCGGGAACGGCGCCGGCGCCGAGGCGGGCGGCGGAGCCGGGGACGTCGCCGACGATGTCCTCGCCGACGTGCACGGCCACGGCTGGACCCCGTGGACGTCGCCCGACCCGCTCGCAGCGCAGCCCCCGGCGAGGGGCCCGCTCCTGACGGAAGAGCAACTGGCGCTCCTCCGCAGACAGGTCTCCGAGGGCCGGCGTTCCGACGTCGACCCTCGACCCACCGGCTTCGCCGCGACGGAACGCGACCTCTTCGCCGTCGTCGGTCGCGGACTGTGGCACCGCATGTGGACGGAGACCACCACCTGGGAGGACCTCGGCGGCGACCTCACCACCGATGACGCGACCGCCCCCCACCTCGCCGCCGTCCACGACGAGGCCGGGCCCACCCATGTGTTCGCGGTGGGGGCCGGCACGGCCCTGATGCACAGACAGCTCGACCGCACGTGGTCCGACTGGCAGCTCATCGACATCCGGGCGGACGTGCGGGGATACCAGGCGCTGCGCCCCGACGACCTCGTGGCGCTCACCGTCCACGGCAGCGGACTGCGCGAACGGGTCCGGGCCGACGGGGTGGTGGAGGTCCTCGCCGCGCAGCCCGACGCCCGCCTCGTCGTGGAGTTCCCCCCGCAGCACATCGCCGAGACCGTCTCCGCGACGGACACGACCAGCCAGGCGCGGAGCGCGGGGCCCTCACGACTGGCCTTCGCCATCGGCCAGGAGGCGGTGCCGCTCACGGTCGACGGCGTACTGACCGCCATGAGCAGACTGCCGCTTGTCGCGACGCCCGAGACCGCGGGAACGGAAGGCGCCCGTCTCGAACTGCCCTGGCGCCTGCTTCTTTTCAGCGGGCCTCATCTCGTCGAGTACAGCGTCGGCCCCCTGACGGGTCGACCTGGAAACCCCGAAGGAGGGAAACATGGAAATCGGCAGGATCGAACGCAACCCCGAGACGCCGAAGTCGACGCCGTCACCGCGAGGGGGTCGGGAGCTGGACCGCGAAGCCGCAGAGAGGCTCGACGAGATCCGGCAGTACTTCAAGGACCTGTACACGCGACGCGACGTCATCGCCCACACCACCAGCCCGTACGGAGAGGAACTCGACTGGGTCCCCACCGAGGCCGATGCCGAGCCACCCGAGATCGATTACCCGAAACGCTCCGGCAGCACCGACCGTCCCACGCTCCCCCAGCCCTTCGAAGTGGCCGCCGCCGGCGCCGAGAAGGGCCCTCCCGGCACGGTCCCGATGGTGCGCAAGCAGCTGGACAGCATCACCAGCCCCGGCACGCTCCAGGACTACCTCGCCAAGGGAACACGCGCGAAGACCGTGACGCCGCCCGACGATCCCGGCTTCGCCCCCGCGGTCGCCACCCGGCACAAGTACGCGCACGCCGTCCAGCAGGTCACGAACTACGGGACGGAAGGCTTCATCAACACCTGGAAGCCCTTCGTCCAGTGGTCGAACGAGTTCTCCCTCGGGCAGGAGTGGGTGGTGCGGGGCAGCTTCGCGGTGGGCACGACCGACGGGCAGACCGTCGAAGTGGGCACGCAGGTCTACCAGGGCCTCTACGGGGACTGGAGTCCGCACCTGTTCATCTTCTACACGACCAACAACTACACGGCCAGCGGCCCGAAGAAGGGCGGCTACAACACCGACGTGCTCGGCTGGAAGCAGGCGTCGACCACGGTCTACCCGACCATACGCCTCGCGGAGAGCGTGTACTTCGGGAACCAGTACGAAATCGCCATCAAGGTCACGCTCTTCAACGGCAACTGGTGGGTCCGGATAGGCAACGAATGGATGGGGTACTACCCCGCCGGCGGCACCGACGGTCTGTTCAACGCCGCAGGGCTGCTCAACCAGGCGCAGTCCGTCGACTGGGGCGGTGAGGTCGTCGACGACGGCGGCCACCCGGAGCCGACGCGCACCCAGATGGGCAGCGGCTACTTCCCGTTCGAGGGCTGGACCCGTGCCGCCTACATGCGCAACCTGGCCTACCAGTCCGACCCGTCGGGAACGATGGTCGGCATGAACGGCTACCTCCACGAGACCAACCCGAACGCCTACAGGATCGTGGCCGACTTCTCCGGGACGACGACCTGGGGTTCGAACTGCTACTGGGGAGGCCCGGGAATTGTCGAGTGACCTGCCGACCGAGGACGACCGGCCCGAGGTGATCCCCTCCGAGGTCGATCCGGACTTCGAGTGCGTCCGGACCGACCTGGCGGGCGGGGCGGCGGAGCCGCCGCCCTGCCCGCCCGCGCGGGACGCCTTCCCCTTGCCGGGGGAGAGCGTGAGGCTCTGCCCCGAGGGTTACGTGCCCCGGCGTCGCCGCCGCGACTACAGGCTGGACGGGAAACGGATCGTCACCGACTCCCCGGCGACCCGCAACCCCGACGAGCCGCCGCCTCACGGGGCGGCATCGCCGCCCCGGACCTCCTGAGACGCCGGGGAAGCGCTCCGGGACGCCGGGGGAGCGCTCCGGGACACCGGGGGAGCGCTCCGGGACACTGGGGGAGCCCCCGGGGGAACGGAGGGAACGGTCACGTCGCACGGCCCGTGGTCGTCGTCACCCCCGTACGAGACGACGATCCCGGCCCCGTCCGCCGGCAGCTCCGCCGTCCGCAGCGTCGCCATGCCCACCTCGTCCAGGAGGACCGTTCCGAGCACCCGGCCGTCCGTGCTGAAGGTGACGGGGCCGCGTGGCGGGGGACCGCCGGGGACGGTCGGCGTGACCCGTACCGTCAGCGTCGCGGACGGCCCCGTGGCCAGGGCGGGCCGGGTGGCGAGGGAGCGGGAGGTCGACGGATCGATGGCGAAGGAGCCGTCGCGGGCGATCCCGAAGGTGCCGCACAGGCCGTGCGCGGTCCGGGGGAGGTAGCCCGTCGCCGGGGCGAGGACGGCCGTCAGCTCACGGGGGGTCTGGGGCAGGGAGTCCAGGGCCGTCACACCGACGAGGTCGCTGTCCGCCCCCACCGTCGAGAGCACCACCGGAAAACCGCCCACGACCAGCGTGTCCGTGCCGCGTCCTGCCAGGAACCGGTCGCAGGACCCGTCGTAGTCGACGGTGCCGTCGGGCCGGACGGTGTAGGCGAGGTCGGCGGCCACCCCGGGACCCGCCTGGAGGAGGTACCCGGAGGCCGGCAGCAGCGTGAGCCGGTGCGTCGAGGTGCGGGGAAGGCCGCCGGTGTCCGCGGCGGACGCGCCGACGGGCAGCAGGCCGTGGGAGAGCGCGCGGCCGTCGACGGTGATCGTGTGCCCGTGGACGGTCAGGGTGTGCTCGGACGCGTCGGCGAAGCCGGCCGCCTCCGAGCCGAGCCGGACCCGTCCGTCGGCGGAGACGGAGAAGGCGAGGCCTCCGTCGGCGGTTCCGGCCGCGACCCGCAGCCGGTAGTCGGAGGCGGGCAGCAGACGCAGCTCGTGGACCCGGTCCGGCATGAGGGGTTCCGCGTCCGGAAGGTCCGGGACGAGTGGATGGTCGAGACCCCGGGCGTCGAGGGTGACGCAGACGCCGCGCACGGTCAGCCGCCGTCCCCCGCGGCCGCCGAGGAAGGCGTCGAACTCCGGGGCGAAGTCGAGCGTGCCGTCCTCGCGCACGTCGAAGGTGACGGCGGCCGCGGTGGTGTCGGCGAGCCGCAGGCGGTAGCCCCTGCGGGGCGGGAGCGACACCTCGGGCGGCGGGTCGGCCGCCCCGTCGAGGAACCGGGTCCCGGGCCGGGTGCCGTACCCGGAGGGGGCCGCGGACCCGTCCCCGTCCCCGTCCGGGTACTCGGGTACGGCCCCGACCCCGGAACCGGGTCCGGCCGCGGGCCCGGACCCGTCGGCGATCGCGACGAGAGGAAACGTCAGTTGTGAGGTGTCGACGGTGATGGCCGGCATCGGCTCTCCCGATCGGTCGTTGGTGCGGGGGAGGGGGTCAGAACGGTGTCGTGCCGGTGATCTCCAGGCGCGGTACGAGCTCGATCCGGGTCTCCTTCCGGGCCGGCCGGGTGGGCTCGCCGGTGACGCGCGCCCAGCGGCGGATCCGCTTGTCCCAGCCGCAGGTGACGAGCTCGGACTCGTCCCGCGTGGCCGCCAGGGAGGGCACGCCCCAGCCGTGCGCGGCGACGGGCGCACCGATGCGCTGTCCCGTGCGGTCCCAGCGGTGCAGGAGGCCGCGGGCGCTGCCCGCCGCGATCTCGCCGTCGCCGGTCATCAGCAGCGACCACACGGGCGAGTCGGCGACGAGCGCGGGTCCCACCGGCCGGCCCGAGCCGAGGTCCCAGCGGCGTACCGTGCCGTCCCGGCCCCCGGAGGCGGCGCTGCGCCCGTCGGGAGCGGCCGCGAGCGCCTGGATCGGGCCGCTGTGGCCGAGGAGCGGCTCCCCGATCTGCGTCCCGTCCGACCGGCTCCAGCGCCGCACGGTGCCGTCCTGCCCGGCCGTCACGATGACGTCGTCGGTGAGCGCGACCGCCCGTACCGTTCCCGCGTGCCCCTCGAGGGGTTCGCCGAGCGAAGAGCCGGCCGCCCGGTCCCAGCGGCGTACCGTGCCGTCCTGGGAGGCGGAGACGAGTTCCCGCCCGTCCTGGGTGACGGCGAGGCCCCGGATACGGCTCCGGTGGCCGGTGAGGGGCTCGCCCAGGGGGGTGCCGTCCACCCGGTCCCAGCGGCGCAGGACCCCGTCGCCGCCGCCGATGACGATCTCGTGGTCGTCGGGGGTGAGCAGCATCGCGTAGACGGTCCGTGTGTGCACCTTGACCGGGTCGCCCAGAGGTCGGCCGAGCAGCCGGTCCCACCGGTACACGTACCCGAGCCAGTCCACTCCGACGATCTCGGCGTCGTCCGAGGTGAGGTCGAGGACCATCAGATCCCTGGGCACGGCGATCTCGCCCACCGCCCGGGTCGTGCGCGGCAGGGCGAGGGCGTCTCCCCGCAGGAGGTCGCCGCGCGGGCCGCGCCCGCTCCCCTCGCCCGGCATTCCCGGCCCCGTCCGCGCGTTCGTCCTGGCTTCCGTGTCCATCACGATCCCTTCGGCGGTACGGTCCCGTCGAACGCGAGCGCGCTGGACGCCTCGCCCCGGCCGGCCCGGACGCGGCGGCCCACCCACTGGTGGACCCGGCCGTCCTCACCGCGCGCCACGACCGGCACGCGGCTGACGGTCACTCCCGCGCGCGGGATCTCCTCGTCGCGGAAGAACACCCGTTTCACCTCCGGTTCGAGGACCCGGCCGGCCGCCTTGACCTGCGGGAGCCGGGTGCCGTCCGGGCGGAAGCGGGGGATCTGCCCGCGTCTCAGGCAGATGGCCGCCGCGCCCTCCTCCAGCGGCACCGGCACCAGGGGGATCCAGTGCGGCGGGACCGGCGTCAGCAGGCGGTAGGCGAGCGCCGCGGGGTCGGCCGGCGCGACCTGAGGTTCGTCGTCCGGCGGTTCGTCGGCCCGGATGCGCGGTCTGCCGGTGGCGCTCTGCACGATCCGCTCGATGGCGAAGCCCAGGTTGGCCATCTCGTCGCGGGCGAAAAGGACTTCCTCGACGGGCGCGCCCTCGAGGCGGGCCGAGGCGGTCGGCAGCAGCGGAAGGAGGGGAGGTGCCGGGGCGCCGGTCGAGGCGTCCGTCAGACGGAACACCGACCAGTGGTCGTCCTCGGCCGGCTCGATCACGGTCGTCTCCTCGAAGGTGTCGACGACCGTGAGCGAGGCGATCCGGTGGAGCGCGCTCGTGGCCAGCTCGACCGGGACGACCCAGTGGTCGTTCCCGTAGACGTTCGCGAACTCGACGACGAGGAGCCGGGCCAGGTCCGGCACGCCCGCGCCGATGTCGGGCAGGTTGACGGTGGCGTCCTCGAACTCCCACCAGCGTTCGGCGGGCATGCCGGGATACGTCACCCGGGTGGGCAGCATCCCCACCGGCGCGCCGCCGGCCGGCGCGGGCAGCGGCCCGCCGCCCGTGTCGAGGTCGAAGTGGTACGCGTCGGCGGCGCCACCGGTGTACTCGGGCGCGGTCAGCGTCACCGTCCGGCCGCCGGGCGCGGCGGTGACCGCGAAGCGGTGCTCCAGACGCTCCCGTGCCCAGCTCGACGGCACCGGCGGCCGGTACCGCTCCCCGAACCAGGCCAGCCAGAGTTCGACCGCCCTGTCGAACGCGGTCCGCTGGGAGCTCGTGAGCCCCGGCGGCCGCCAGCCGTCGGCCAGGTGGCCGGCGAGCGCGGCCCCGTCGGGCGCCCGGCCCGCGAGGAGCTCGCGCAGGGCGCGCCCGGCCGGGTCGCGGCGCAGCGGGTCCAGCTCCGGATCGCTTCCGGGTCCGGGCAGCGGCGCCTTCGCGAGGACCGCCTCGTCGATGTCGTCCAGGATGCCGGAGGGCAGGTTCACGGTGCGGAGGGTGGCGAGGAACCGTCCGCCGGCCCGGGCGGCGGCGCGGAGCGTGAGCTGCCGCGCGGTCTCGCCCGCCGCCGCCCCGGCCTCCGCCAGGAACTCCAGCGGCACGCCCTTCGGCAACGGCACCGCGGTGCCGTCGGCGGACGGACGGAAGGAGTCCAGCGGCGTGCTCTCGGTGCTGAGGGTGCACCAGACGGGCGAGCCGCCGTCCTCGCCCGCGAACTCGGCGACCTGCCACTGGCGGGCCAGCAGGAACAGCGGGTCGGCGACCCGCGCCGCGAGCGCGTCGTCGAGCTGGCCGCCCGTACCGCTCGGCCTGACCACCGGCTCCACGCGGTGGAACTGGCCGAAGTGCATGACATCGAACACCGTCAGGACTCCTTGTCGGTCAGCAGCTTGACGAGGGACCCCAGCTCGGCCCGCTTCATGAGGTCCTTCATGTTCACGGAGGGCGCCGAGGGCAGCGCCGTCTCGGGCAGATAGGCCGCGGGCAGATAGCGCCCCACCCAGCCCAGCGCGTCGAGGTCGACCAGCCGCAGCTTGGCCAGGTCGAGCGCCTCGCCGACGGTGGCGGCCAGGACGTCGGGCGTCCAGGGCACCCCCACCTCGGGCGGTACGGCGAGCAGGACGGCCTGCGGAGCGCGCGCCCCGGGCGCGTCGTAGTGGAACGTGGCGCCGGCCGTGTGTCGCTGCGCGGGGATCAGCTCCGACCACTCGTCGACCACGAGGACGGCCGCCCGGTGTGTCGCGAACGGCTGGACGGGCCCGTGCACCACCAGGCCCGTCGCCGGCTTCCTCTCGTCCTCGGGTGTCCTGCGCGCGCCGACCCAGCGGTCGCCCTGCGCAAACGGGACCTGTCCTACGCGCAGGACCTGGCCGGACCCCGTCCCGGCGGTCTCGGTGTGCAGCAGCAGGTCCGCCAGGGCACCGGTGCCGGGCCGGACCGTGCCCATCTGCTCCACCCAGTCGCCCGGGACGAGCCGGGCGTCTCCGCCCCGTTCGAGGCCGGACCCGAACGAGGCGTCCAGCGCGTCGGCCTCCGGCGCCCGGGCGAGGCCCAGGGCCCGGAAACCGGCGCCGAACACCGCCTCCAGGACCGCGGCCGGGCCTCCCGGATCGTTCCGCTTCGCCTCCTCGTCCGCCTGGGCGAGCCGCTCCTTCCCCTTGCGCAGGGCGCCGGCCAGCTGGTCCGCCAGCTCCGCGGCGGAGCCCGACGGCGGCCCGGTCACCCCGTAGCCGGCGAGTGCCTCCAGGTCCTCGGCCGCGAGCGCGGCCCGCAGACCCGCGCGCGCGGTGTCCGCCCGGTCCTTCAGCTCCTGGTCGGCGGCCCCCTGCGGGGGGTTGTGGGCCGCGGCCACATCGGCTGCCGTGCCCGCCCTGCCCGAGGCGAACACCGCGGCGACCGCCGCGCCCAGCGCCTCGACCTGGGCGATGCCCACGGTGGTACGGGCCCAGGCCGGGGCCCTGGCGGCGCGCAGGACCGGCACGGCGTCGTCGGGCACGCTCGGTGGCCGCTCGTCGGTCAGCGCGCGCTCCAGAACCGTCCGCAGCCGGCCCGCGGCGGCGAGCGCCACCACGTCGAGGGCGCAGTACCGCGTGAGCGGCCAGGCGTGCTCGGTGACCGTGGCCGACCCGGCTCCGGCGTCCTGACCCGGCCGCACCCAGACCGCCCGGAGCCTGATCCGGGCCGTGGGCCCCAGCTGGTGCCCGGCCCACGCGTCGAGCCGCGGTTCGGCCAGCGCCCGGGGCCGTGCGACCTGCTGGGCGCCGTCCCAGCCCGCAGCCCGGGCGGTCCCCTCCGGTACGACGACGAGGACCCGGTGGCCCACCGGAACGCCCTGCCGAGGCGTGTCGAGCACCTGCGGCCGGGGCGGCGGCTGCCCGCCCGCCGCGAGGGACTCCATGGTGGCGGCCGCCCGGTCGTGGTTGCCGTTGGCCAACTGGTGGACGCTCTCGGCGAGGAGGAGGTCCGCCACCGCGTCGAGGTCGTCCCGCAGGGCCGTGAGGTGCCGCCGTACGGCGGTCTGCTCCGCGGGGGACATCGGCGTGGCGCCCGCGTGCGCCTTGAGGTGGTCGACGACCTGCTGCTCCGGCACCTCGGCGAGCCGCGCCCCGTCCGTCACGTCGTGGGGACCGATGAACCCCTGCGCCTCCGTGTCCGGGTGGTGCGGCCTCTGCACCGACCACTTGGCACGCAGCGGCGCGATGAAGCGGTCCAGTTCCCGGGGCGCGTCCGTGCTCTCCCGCTCGTCGTGCAGGCGCCGTTCGAGCCGGTAGCCCAGCAGCGCGCCCAGGGGCTGGCCCTGGGCCATCCCGTCGACGACGGTCATCGCCACGCGCATCCGGCGCGAGGACAGGTCGACGGCGAAGGCCCCGGGGTCCGTCGGGTGCGACAGGGCGCCGCTGCGCAGGATGGCGGCGGTCGCCGCCTGCGGGATCGAGGGCGCGAGCACCCAGCCCCGGCTGCGCCGGCCGGGGTGCGGCGACAGGTTCTCCACCCAGCCGTACGCGCCCAGCTGCACACCGGCCGGACGCCGCTTCCGCAGGGCGTGGAGCCGGGCGGTGGCGAGAGAGGTGATCCACGCGTCGAGGCGGTGCGACACGAGGTCGAGGGACTCGCCGAGGAGCCGTTCGACCGGCCCGAAGGCGTCCCCGCGCCCGTCCCACTCCTTCACCCGCTTGGCGAGGTACTGGAGGGCGGCGTCCATCTCCGCCAGCCGCACGCTCCACGGGCGTTCGGTGCCCAGCAGGGCGAAGACGCCCCGGCGGTTGACCGCCGCGTCTGAGACCCGCCCGGCAAGGGACAGGCGGGCGTCGACGATGGCCTGGAACACCGTGGGACCCCGGTCGGTCCCGGACGCGCCGTCGGTCCCGGCGGCGACGCCGACCCCGCCGGCCGGCGACTGCATGATCTTGCCCAGGGTGAAGGGCCTCGCCTTCAGCCCCGCCGCACCGATCGTCTGCAGGGCCGTGTCGGGATTGAGCAGCACCTCGGCGAAGCGCAGCCGGGGCCGGAACACCAGCGGGTCCTTCGCCCCGGCGGCGGCGCGCCCGTACTCCAGGTTGGCGCTGTGCCGCAGCAGCGCCTCCAGGAGGGTGCGCGCCTCCTCCTTGCCCACCACGAGCTTGCGCACCTCGAAGCGTTCGACGACGCGGTCGAGGAATCCGGCGAGCTCGGCCACCGGATCCTGCCCCTCGGGCAGGTGCGGTCGCGCGTACGGCAGCCAGAGCCGGGTGGCCCGGCCGTTGACCTGGTAGGTGACACGCGGCCGGTAGGGGATGCCCAGGGCCTCGTTGAGGGCCCGGGACTGGCGGTCCTCCGGCGTGCTCGCCATGCACTGCTCGCCGGAGCCGAAGCCGAAGCCGAGGATGCCGAGGCTGAGGTCCCCGAGGCAGGCGAGCATTCCGCCCTGGACGGACCGCACCGACACCGTGCCGGACACCGGGGCCATGCCGAGGGCCCGCAGGACGTCCGTCTCGGGCTTGGGCAGGGGGAGCGTCTCCCCGGGCTGGTCGCGTCCGCCGACACGGGGCAGCGTGTCGACGCCCACCTCCCAGAACGGGCGCAGGACCCCCAGGACGCGGTGGAGCCCCGCCAGTCCGGGCGGCTCGTGCTGCGGGGTGTCGGGCCGCCAGCGGGCGGTCGCGGTGACGGGCAGCAGCCCGTACGGCTGCCTGCCGACCCGCAGGACCGGCAGCGGGCCCCTGGCCCGTACGTTCTCGTAGTGGTGGACGCGCAGCCACTCCCGGTCGACGTCGAGCTGCCCGCCTCCCCTGTCCTGGTCCATCCGGTCGTCGAGGAAGAAGTCCCCGGTGGCGCTCCACAGGGCGAGTTGCATGCTGCGCGCGTCCGCCTGTTCCGGATCGGCGGCGCCGGGGAGCGCGTCCAGGCCGCCCGGTGGCAGGCCGAGGGCGGCGGCGGTGCGCGTGCCGTTGTCCCACGCGTCGGCCGCGGCGGTCGGGAGGGCGCCGAGCAGCCGGTCGACGTCCGGCGGCGCGGGCGGCGGGACCTCGGCGTCCGGAAGGTTGTTGGTCGGCATGCCCTGCGGGACGAACGCCGCCTCGCCGTCCCCGTCCCGGCCGGACAGCAGGTCGGCGACGCGCGCCGCGGCCGCCTCCGGCCCGAGCGAGGCGGACACGCCGAACACGACGACGCGGGTCAGCAGCGGCTCCCGTTCCGGCGCGTACCCGTTCTCGGGGAGCAGCCGCAGGGTGACGGCGAGCCCGTTCTCCACCGCGGTGTCGTACTGCTTCAGCCAGAGCAGCGCCGGATCGAGGTGCGGTCCGCCCGGTGCGGGTTCGGCGTCCGGGTCCGGACCGACGTGCACGACGTCGGGCACCGCCCGGCCCGCCTGCTCGGCGACCAGTCGGTCGCCCTGGTAGGCCCGTACGACGAACATGTCCGGCAGCGTCGAGGCCCTCGCCGCCCGGTTCCAGCCGCGGCCCCGGACCGGCACGTCGGGCCACTGCGGTTCCGGCACCGGCCCCGCGTCGGGCACGGGCACCGGCGGCCGGGTGTCCGAGACCGGCCTCAGGCGCCGGACCAGCCACCGGGCACGTTCCGCGCCGACCGCGCCCGTCAACTGGCCCCAGGCGGCGAGCAGCAGCCGCTCGCGGTCCTGCTCCGCGTTGTCGGCGCGGCCCGCCCGCCACACGGTCCGCCAGTACCGCCGGGCCTGCTGGACCTCACCGTCGGTGGGGTGCGGCTCGTGCGACTCGATGTGGATGTCGTCGGGGAAGACGCGAACGAGGAGTTCGTCGGGTCCCGGACCGTCGAGGCGCAGCCGTGTCTCGAGCCGTACCGGCAGGAGCATCAGCGGCACCCCGGGGTCCACCTGGCGCAGCAGCGGGGCGAAACCCTCGTCGGCGAGGGCACGCAGCTCCTCGTCGACGGCGCGCCGCGCGGTGTCGAGGCGGGTGAACGCGGTCCTGCGTTCGGCGTCGGTGGCCTCGGCGCCGAGCAGGGCGCGGTGCTCCTCGGCCTCGGCCACGTCCTGGCGCAGTGCGCCGAGATCTCTCATCGGTCGTTCTCTCCTCATGGGGCCAGGAGGCGTTCGGCGGGCAGGATGACCCTGACGGGCTGCTGGAAGCACTGGCGGGCCGTCCCGGCCGCGCTCCTGCCCCAGACCAGGCCGCCGTACGAGACGTTGGGCCGTAGCGTCCCCGGCGCGTGGGTCGCGGCCAGGTAGGCGTCCTTGGAGTCGAAGAGGTGACTCCATTTCAGCTCGTTCCAGTCGTCCGCCTCGCCGGGAGTGTTCGGCGGGTTGTACGAACCGCCCCAGGCGCCGGCGGGCGGCGGGGTGGTCAGCGCGTCCGGATCGGGATCGTCGAGACCGAACCGGGGCTCGGTCGGCTGCTCCGCGATCACGAAGCACCAGGGCGACGCCTTGAGCTCGGATTCGGTGAGGTCGAAGCCCACCATGGCGGTGTCGGGGTCCAGACCGCCGCGGAAGATGGGATGGCGGGCGTGCGCCTCGTCGGGTTCCGTGCCGAGCAGCGGAGCAGCGTAGATGATCGCGCCGGGGTACCGGCGCAGCAGGGCGCTGCGCAGCAGCAGGACCACCCGGTCGGGCGGGGCGGTCAGATGCGCGCCCAGCGGGAGGTCGCGCTTCCACGTGTGCAGCTCCGGCAGGTCCTTCCCGTACCCCCAGAACGAGGCGAAGTACGTGCCGCGCTGGTCGGTGGGGTACTCGCGCCAGCGCAGCTCGCGGGCGAACTCGTGGTTGAGGCCCGTCATGTACGAGGCCACGAAGGGCGCGTTGGTGAGCGCGAGGACCGCCGAGTCGGCGGGGACGTGTTCGAGGCCACCGAAGAGCCACTCGTTGGACTGCCGTGACAGCGGCGGCCACATGGCGTCCTGGAAGACGGGCGCCCACTGCACCGGTGCGTCCGGGTCGGTGCCCACGGGCCGCTCGACCCGGGAGGCCACCACCGCGGCCACCGTCACCGACGGGTCCGTCAGGGCCACGATGCCGTGCTGCGAGGTCCCCGCCGGGAAGGGGTCCCGGTGCGGGACCGGCGGGGCGTCCGACGGCCCGAGGACCCGGTCGTGCGCCGACACGACCATGTCCTTGAGGTTCTCGGGAGTGGCGGCGAGCACGGCGGGGGCGGGCAGCCGGTCCTGCTGGCCGCCGAGCAGACCTCCGCCGGTGAAGACGTCCAGCGGCAGGGTGCCGGTGGAGTGCCAGCGGTCGACCAGCTCCTTGAGGGCCCCCGGCTCCCAGGGATCCTGCTGCGCGCCGGGGCCCTCGCCCACGACGCGGAGGTCGCCGTAACAGTCCGCGCTCCACTCGCCCGAGGTGCTGGCGGCGGTGTCCCAGTCCCAGTCGCCCGGACACGTGCCCCGGAACGTGCCGTGGCGGGTCTGCGAGCTCCAGGTCCCGGTGAAGACACCGTCCGACGAGCTGTTCCAGGGGTCCCAGGTGCCGGTGCCCACCCCGCGCCACACCCCGTGCTCCCCGCCGGACTCCCACGTGCCGGTGTAGAGGGCGAGCCAGGTGGGGTCCGTGCCGCCGGCGCCCGCGTTGTTGCTCCACGTGCCGTGGAAGGCACCCTTCCACGTGCCCGACCGGTCGGGACCGACCCGCAGGGTGCCCGAGCAGGTGCCCCGCCAGCCGCCCGCCGGCTCGCCCCTGCCGTCGCTCACGGTGTCCCACGGCCCGGTCCAGGAGCCGGTGAACCCGCCCGGCGCCGACCCGGTGTCCCCCGCCCCGGTGAACAGGTCGAGTCCGGCCGGGCCGGTCCGCTCGGTGGGGAAGACCAGATCGCCGTGCCGGTCGATCCTCGTCCGGGCCAGGAAGTCCTCGGGCGCCTCCACCTCGGGCAGGGCGCCGAGCCGGAAGGTCCGGTTGAGCCCGGAGGCGGGGAGCGGCGCCGTGGCGGCCAGCTGTTCGGTGGTGACGTCGCGCCGCAGGGAGCGCGCGGTCGCGTCCGCCGCCACCTGCCGCCAGGCGTCCGCCGCCCCGTCCTCGGGCGCGAACACCTTCCGTACGGCGTCGAGCCGGTCCGCGCCGACGACCCGCTCGGGTGCGACGGAGAACGCCACCGTCCCGTCCGGGTCGCGGCGGGGCACGGCGAGTCCGGTGGGGGAGGAGGCGACCGAGGACAGCACCGTCGCGAACGGCGGCGGCTCCGGCGCGTCCGCCGCCCGCCCCGCGATCAGCCCCACCCGCCGGCTGAGGACGCCCATGGGGCGCACCGTGCGGTGGAACACCGTGGTGGCCATGGCGTTCGGCAGGAGGCTCGCCCGGACCGACGACCACAGGGTGGTGTCCGCCGTCAGGGCGATCCGGCTCTGCAGGGGTGTCGCGAGGCGCAGCACCTCGTCGGCGGAGAGCGGCTTCACGTGCCGCAGATGCAGGCGGCCGGAGACCAGCCGGGCGAACCGGGCCAGGTCGAGGAACCGGTTGGCCGCCTGCACGTCCACGAGCTGGCGCCACGCGGAGGCCATGAGGGCCTCCTGGTCGGCCTGCACGGCCCGGGCGCCGAGGCCCGCCGCGACCCGCCACCGCGGGTCCAGGTTGAGGGTGTCGAGCCAGCCCGCCGAGGCCGGGTCGGCGGTCCCGCGCAGGGCGTGGAAGCCCCCGTACAGCGGGGGCAGGACGTCCGGGTCCTCGTCGCCGGTGCCGTCGGCGATCGGGACCAGCGCCTTCGCGAGCCGCTGCTGCCACTGGGCGCTCTGCGGGCCGGCGGGCCACGGGTCCCGGGGCTGCGCGCCGGGGGCCCGCAGGGCGCTCTCCACCTCCTGCACGACCGGCCCGGGGCCGGTCGCGAACAGGCCGGGGCGGCTGACGTCGAGCGGCCGGCGGCCGGCGTGCGGGGGCAGCGGACGGGCCTGGAGTCGCGCGGCGAGCGTCTCGAAGTCGCCGGCCTCACCGGTCGAGAACACCCAGGAGAAGTAGACGGGCAGTTCGCACCGGACGCTCGCGCTCGGGTCCCACGCGGGGGCCAGGCTCGCCTGGTCGGTGTCCTTGCCGAGTCCGGCGAGCCTGCCGGCCAGGAAGGAGGGGACCAGGCAGGCGGTGTAGGTGGTGTGCGGTTCGAGCCGGCGGGGCGCGAGGAGCCGGGAGACCGACCGCCGCGGATCGGTCTCGTGGCCGGGGAGCGTCTGGGCGTGCGCCCACAGGTGCAGGGTGGCAGGGTCGGGCAGCTGGCTGCCCCTGACCCGGAGGACCGGTAGCGGCACGCCGGGTTCGCGCTGCGGCCGGCCCTCCGAGGAGGGCACGCAGACGAGGGTCAGCCAGGGGCGCAGCTCACCCGTCGCGCCTGCCCGCAGCGGGGTGAACAGCCAGGGCAGCTCGACGCGTTCGAACTCCACGAGCGGGAACTTGGTCGGCTCCGCGTCCGGTGTGCCCGGCAGCGGGAAGACCCGCACGATCTCCTTGGGGTCGATCCCCCGGACGTCGCCGGGGCCGTACAGCTGGAGCGCGGGCACCGGCACCGGCCGGCCGGGACGGCCGTTCACGGACGCGGTCGCCGCGAGCGATCCCCGCACGGGGGTGGTCCGGGACAGGTCGTCGGCGTCGGTGAGACAGGCGGCGGCGCCGGCCCGGTCCCAGGACGCGAAGGTGTACACGGTCATGGCCTCACCTCGTACGCGGGCACGACCTGGAGAAGCCCCGACCGGCCCGTGACGGTCTTCAAGTGGGCTGCGGCTTCGGTGAACGTGTTCTTGGACAGGGAACCGGCGGCCGCCTTCAGCGTGTCGCGGCTCGCGACCGCGTACACGCGCTCCTTCAGCACCGGCTTGCGCAGCGGCGTGGCGTATCGCGCGCTCAGCTCGTGGACGAGGCTGCGGCCGACGGCACCGTGGGCGAGGGCGGCCTGGAGGGCCGCGTCGCTGATCAGCCAGGGAGCGGCCGGGGCGGTGCCGCCCAGCCACTTGGTCTCGTACTCGACCGGCACCGTCGTCCGGGTGGCGCTGCCCGCGGTGGGCGGCGGGGTCAGCTCGGCGCCGGAGCGGAAACGCTCGAACGCGGGCTGGGTGAGCTTCTGATCGTCCGTGAGGTCGAAGAAGTCGGCCCGCGCGAAGTCCTCCGTGACCGGCTGCGAGGACCCGGCCCCGGCCGGGAACGTGACGGCCACGTCGAACGTGGTCGGCTTGGGCAGCCTGCCGGGGCCGAACCGGACCACCTCGATCCCCAACGGCACCGTGCGCTGGCTGAACCGCACCCGCCCCAGCGGATGCAGCAGACGGCCGGACGCCACGCCGTCGGCGCGCAGCGAGACCATCGTGCGCGCGCCGTCCGGCAGGACCGGCTCCCAGCTCCGGGGATTGTCCAGCACCTGTTCCAGCGCCCGGCAGACGTCCGGGGGCGGCGGGGCGGCCGCCTGCCCGGTGCAGTTCCAGTGTTCGTCGAAGGGAAAGCTGACGTCGAAGAAGAGGAACGACACGCCGGCGCGTCCGGAGATGTGCCAGCACGGCGTCGGACCGTCCACGTGGACGCGCAGCCCGACCGAGCACAGGGTCGCCCCGGCGACGCGCAGCGCGAACGAGCCGCCGAGGTCGAGCATCACGCCGAAGCTCGGCTCCCAGCGCACCAGCGCGTCGAAGGACAGCCGCCCGGACACGCCGGTGCCGCTCGTCCCGATGACGGCGGACAGCTCCGCGCCCGCCTGGACGGTGCCGGGGGTGAGGGCGAAGTAGCCGGTGAAGACGACCTTCAGGAACGCGGTGTCCGCGATCGGGATCGTCAGGCGCTTCGGTGTCGGGAAACCCGCGGGAGGGGTGTAGCGGGGGTGGAAGCCGCCGGCGCTGAGGATGAACGTCGCGTCCTGGCCCGACTTGGCCCGCAGCGCGAGGCCGCCCTCCACCGAGGCGGTGAGCAGCCGGGATCCGGCGAGGTTCGCGTTGATCTCGACCAGGCCGTTCGCGGCGTCGACGACGCCGGCGACCGAGGCCCGCAGGTCGATCACGGGCGCCTGCGGGGCCGGCAGCGCGATCCGCAGCCGGCCGAGGATGCCGACCACCCCGCTGGGCAGTTCGAGCACCACGCCGACGTCGGCCGTGACGAACGAGACCGGACGGCCCCAGCCGATCCGGAACATCGGTCCGACGACCGTGCTCCCGGCCCGTGCGGGAAAGACCGTCCCCATCGTGGTCAGGATGCGCGGCGCCGCCGCGGCGGCGTCCGCGGGGAAGAGCAGGTCGTCCAGGTGACCCGACTGCACGGCCGCGGCCAGGCCCACCCGGTCGAGGGCGCGGCCGACGCCGACCAGACCGCCGACGGCGTTGAGGGTGAAGGCGAGGCCGAGTTCGATCGCCGGGGTGAACTCGGCGCTCAGTGCCACGAGCACCGACGGCGGGCGGGGCTGCAGGATGCCGAACGCCTTGACCTCGACGACGCCCAGGCTGAGCGAGAGCGCGCCGCGGTACCCCCCGTCGTGCTCGCCGAGGAACCCGCCGCCCTTCGCCGGCCCGAGCGCCAGGGTGAGCCCGAGACCCTTCGGCGGCACCACCGAGGCCGTGTACCCGCCGGCCGTCGGACGGATCTCGAGTCCCGTCCCGTCCACCGTCGCGTCCGCGACGCCGAGCAGCGAGGCGCGGAAGGAGGTGGTGAGCTGAAGTCCGCCGTCGCGCGAGGCCAGGTACAACGAGGGCGCGCGCAGCCCGGCGGGGGCCCGGTCCAGCGGCAGGGCGATGCCCTTGCCGTTGCTGCCGCCCTCCAGCCGCAGCCCCTTCCCGTCGATGCGGACGCCCAGGCTCCCCCTGAGCGAGAGGCCGCCGGGGGCGAGGAGCTTCAGCAGCTCGTGGTCCACGAGCGCGAGTTCCATGCCGCCGGCCCGGAACACGAGGGTGGAGTCGTCGGGTGCGGCGGTGGGCAGGGAGAGCACGAGGCTGATCCCGTCCCGCACGGCGAGCCCCGGCACCAGGTCGAGCGCGTCGCTCAACCTGAACGTGAGGTTCAGCACCGGGGGAAGGGTGGTGCCGAGCGCCTCCACCGTGGTGGGGCCGGCGCGGAGGACGTTCTCGATCGTGAGCGACCAGTTCGGCGCCGCCCGCGTCGCGCCGCGTGCCGCGGCCCGCAGGAGGTCGACGAGGACCGGCCACAGGTCCCCCGGCGCCGCCGCGCCCGGCACCGCGAGCCGCGCGAGCAGCGCCTCCGGGGTCAGGGCGTCGGAGGGCAGCCCGAACGTGTGGGCCAGGCGTTTCCGGCGCTCGCCGTCGGGAAGCCCCGGAAGGTCGGGGAGGAGGAGGACGAGCCCGTCGCGGAGATCGGTCGCCAGCTGAGGCAGGGGGGCGGCTGCCATCAGCGGGCCGGGGAAGGGTGGGGGACGTTCATCGGATCGTCGCCGTTCTCCGCCCGCGGGCACGCAAGGGCCCCTGCCGGGCGGATGGGGGATCGGAACGCGTCCGACGCTAACCCCGGGCACGGCGCGGGGCGCGGTCGCGAACCGCCCCGGGCGCCGAACCGGTGTCCTTTTCACTCTCGCGGCAGGGGCGCGCGAAGAGCCCGCGGGGGCGCGCGACCGGCTCCCGCGAGAGCGGCCCCGTCAAGCCACGTAGCGGAACTCCGGTCCGTAGGTCATGCCGCCGCCGCCGGGGATCGGGCGCCCCATCAGGCGTTGCGCGGGGTCCTGCAGGAAGGACATCTGCCCCACCGCCTCGAACAGCAGGTTCTCCGCCTGGGAAGCGTCGCTCTCCTGCCACGGCCGTTCGAGCGCGCGCAGCAGGGCGCTCCAGACCTGGTTGAACTCGTCGAGGATCCGGATCGTCTCGGCGTCCGGTGCGGACGTGCCCGTCCGCGGCCAGCCCCCTTCGGGCACGATCCCCATGGGCAGCGCCGTGGGCACCACGATCTTCGGTCCCTTGAACTCGAACTTCCCGGTCTTCGAATCCTTCACCAGCTTGCGCTCGTGGAAGATCTCCCGGAAGGCGTAGTAGTGGGCGCGCTCTCCCGCCGTCCCCGGGAACGGGTTGTCGGGCGAGGCCGACGTGCCCTCACCCTGTTCCTTGATCACCTCGATGGCCGCCTCGACGGCGGCGAGCGTCCCGAGGGGAACGACGTCGTTCCCCTCACCGTGATGGGGCATGAGCATCGTCAGCTGCCGACGCCCGGTGATCCGCTCCGGATGCGCACGGAACGCCTCCAGGAGGGCGGTGTAGAAGGCCCCGATCGAGGTGTGTTCCGCCACGGCCCGCACGAGCGGATGGTCCGGCTCCTCGATGCGGGAGTACATGTCCACCGCATCCTTCGACAGCCCGCTCAGGAAGACGGAGAGCTCGGGCCGCACGCCTCCGGGAAGCGGGCCGGGGTACCGAGGCACCACCGTCTCGTCGGCCAGCACGGGAGTCCCGCCGATGGTGGTGAGCAGGTTGCACGCCAGCCCGAGGTGCGACATCTCGTCGAAGACGATCTCGCGCAGGGTCTCGAAGACGGAGCCGTCCCCGGTCGAGGTGTCGATCGACCACATGCCGCACAGATACGGCGGGAGCGTGGCGAGTTCCAACAGGACGGCCTGCTGCGCCGCTTCCCGCATCCAGTCGGCGTCACGCCGCTCCGCGGGCTGCTCCATCAGTTCGACGATGCGGTTGCTCCGGGCATACAGAAGGGCGTTCACCACCGGTCTCCTTCCGGACGGGCTCCGCCCGGCTTCCAGGGTCGGCGCACGCGCTGGAACCGGCCGAGCGGCCACGGGTGGGCGGGACGGGGCGGGAGGGAGGAAGAGGCGCCGTCCGCCGTCCCGCAGCGTGTTCCCGACACGGGGATCTCGCTCTTCACCACCACCTTCCATGGTAGGACGACGGATGGCCGACGGCGCGCCGCGGCGACCCGGTGCCCGCCGCGGTCGGCTTCGAGTCGCCGCCCGGCCCAGGGCGCCGGCCGTGTCGCGCGGGCGGCCCAGGGAGCCGCCGGGGTTCCGGTCGACGTCGTCCACGCGCTGGGTGACCTCGCCGTACGGCCTGCCCTGCTCCGCCGTCAGGCCGCTGGTCGCGCTGATGCCGGTCTCCGGCTCGGTGATGCACGGGACGCCGTACTGGAGCACCACGCTGTGACGGCTCTTGTCCAGAAGGCAGAAGGCAGAAGGCAGAAGGCAGAAGGCTCCCCTCCCCTCCCCGGCCGTTCGGCTCCTTGAAGATGCATGACTGGCCGACGACGCAGCGCTCGTACCCCGTGCAGCAGGCACGCTGTTGAGAGCCTGTCAGGAGACGCCGACGCGCGGGAACGTGTCTTCGCTTTCGGGCCGGGCGCGGCCCCGCCATGAGCCGAGCGCGGGTGTCGGTCCTCGACGGGGCGCGGGTGCCGCGGGGCGGTCGTACCCCCGGCCCGGGCGCCGGTCGGTTCAGTTCACCGGCATGCCGATGCCCGGCAGCCACAGCCGGCCGTGGTCGTTGACCGTCAGCTCCCAGGCCACCAGCTCGTCAGGACAGACCGAACCACGCCCCCGGACGTCGGCGACCAGCAGCCGGGCCGCCGACCTCGCCGCCTCGGGATCCTCGTCCGCGAAGGCCGCCCGCCACCAGCCGCCGTCGCGCACCTGCCACCCCCGCTCCCGCATGGTCTCCTCCCATCCCGGCCCCTCGGCCGTGGTCCGGTGGTCCACCATCAGCGACAGCTGTCCGCGGTCCTGGCTGTACCCCACCCGCAGATGGCGCGGCCAGTCCCGCGCGCACCCCACGACGAAGGACGCCCAGTCGCCCGGCACCTGCACGGGCAGCTGCTCCATCCACGAGTCCAGGAGCAGTTCGAGCGAGGCCTCCAGGTGCTCCCAGGACGCGGCCGTGTGGTGACCGTCCCAGCGGAAGGCCGGCCAGTCGCGCCCCGGCCCCCGGTACAGCAGCCAGAGATAGGGAAGCGCGTCGAAGCCGTGCGGCCCCTCCGGCCGCCGGCCGACCGAACCCGACTCCACGGCCGTGTACTCCCGTCCGTGCAGGTCCGACGCCGTGTGCACCGAGAGCGTGGCGCCCCGCGGGCCTCCCGCCAGCAACACCACGTGCCGCCCGGCGTGCCAGCGCACGCTGGGCCCCGCGGCCGAACCGCCGTACAGGGTCGGCTCCCCGAGCTCGGCCACCACCGCCTCGTACACCGGCCGCAACGCCTCCCGCCGCGCCACGCGCCCCGACCCCGGCGGGTACGGGGCGACGACCACGGCCGCCGCGTCCACATGCGCGTCGGGGCAGTCGTGCAGAACGCGTGCGCGTGCGGCGGCCCCCGCGGGACCGGGAACGAAGGAGGCAGTGCCGATGACCATGGCGCCATCGTGCCAGGCGGCCGTGCCCGACCGCGGCGCGCCCCGGGTCACGGCCTTTCGGGGACCGAAGCCGTGACCCGGGCCCCGGGACCCGGTGCCGCCCGGCCCGTCAGCCGTTCAGGATCTCGTCGTTGGGGTCGAAGGTGTGGTCGTCGGCCGGCAGGTTGTCGAGGATGTCGGAGTGGATCTCGCCGGTGAGCACGGACAGGATGAAGCGGGCGGCGGGGACGGGGTGGTGCTCCCACTCCGGCCCGCGGCCCGCGTTGGCCAGGACGGTCCAGTCCTCGGGGCGCACGTCCTTGCCGGTGAGCCAGTAGAGGTAGGCGCCGGTCCCCTCGATGTACGCGAAGGGGAGCAGGCCCGCTCCGTCGGTCTCCAGCTGCTCGGGCCGGGGCTCGGGACCGATCTCCCACAGCCGGGCCAGTACCTCGGCGCGCTCCTCCTTCATGGCGAGGAGGTCGTAGTCGGGGTCGGCGCAGTCGGGCTCCAGGATCCAGATCGTCTCGTCGAAGACGCCCCCGCCGTAGGTGTCGACGAGGTCCTTGAAGTCCTCGGGAAGGGCGCTGCCCAGGCGGGCCTCGACCTCGGGCCAGGCCCGCGGCTGACGCTCCGCCGGAGGCGGGACGAGGTGGGTGAGCTGTTCCACGTCAGGGTGCATCAGGGTGTCTCCGGGAGAGGGCTCAGGGCTTGGGGACGTTCAGGATAGTGATGTGGTTGGTCGGGGACGCGCCTTCGTAGGGGGTGAACTGGAACCCCTTGTTGCCGGTGGCGTGGATCGTCAGGCCGATCGGGACCAGGTCGGTCGGGTCGTTGGTGCGGTAGATCGGGGTCACCGTGTAGTCGATCGTCTCGTTGTTCTTGTCCACGGCGTGCCGGATCTGGTCCTCGATCGCCTTCATGACCGGGCTGTTGGCGTTGCGGTGCATGGCGACGAAGTTGCGGGTGTCCTTGTTGGAGCCGCCGATCTGGGCGCCGAGCAGGTGGGTCTTGTTCCAGCCCTTGTACTTCTGGTAGCCGACGACGTTCGCCGGCGGCTTGGTCTTGCCGCCCGTCATGCCCGGTTCGATCTTCGCCCGCATGGTGCCGGACCGGCCGCCCGGTCCGGTGCTGAACCGGACGCGGCCACCCCAGGTGGGGTCGGTCTCGTCGCACGGCGTCAGGCCGAGGGGATCCTGGAGGGTGAAGGGGTTGTCGACGTAGGCGAACGGGTTGGGGCCGGGGTCGATCCCGAGCGGGTCGGGCGTGAGGTAGCGCGCCGTCTCGGGGTCGTAGTGGCGGAAGTAGTTGTGGTGGAGTCCGGTCTCCGGGTCGTAGTACTGGCCGGGGAAGCGCAGCGGTGTGTACGCGGAGGCGTCGCGGTTCCACACGGTGACGCCCCAGACGGTGCTGCGGCTGTGCCAGGCGATGTCCCCGGTCTCGTCGACCATCTCGGTCGGTGTGCCGACGAGGTCCGTCACGATGGCGAAGAAGCGCTGGTCGACGATGTCCTGTGGGGCGTCGGAGACCGACTTGCTCTCGACCTGGAGCAGCGGCCGGTAGCCGTCGTGCTCCCAGGTGAGGTGGACCGCGTCGGCCGCGTCCGGTGCCCGCGTGGTCTGCTCGACCAGGGTGCTGCCGTCCCAGGAGAACAGCGTCTCCTCGACGACGGACGCGCCGTCGGGTCCCAGCCGCTCCTTGGCCACGCGGCGGCCGAGCGGGTCGTACCGGTAGCGCCAGCGGGTCCCGTCGGGGGTGGTGACGGCCGTGAGGCGGTCCTCCGCGTCCCAGGTGTAGTGCCAGGTGTCCGGCTTGCGGGACAGGCGGGTCTTCTGACGCAGGACCACGCGGCCCTGGGCGTCGTACTCGTAACGCACGGTCCCGGCGCCGACGAGCCGGCTGCCCTCGTAGCGTCGCTCGCCGGTGGCCTCCGCCCCGGGCATGCCCGCGGGCCAGGAGGCATGGCGCTGGTTGCCCGCCTCGTCGTACGCGTAGTGCTCCTGCCATCCCGGTCCCTCGGCGGCCGTGACGCGCCCGGCGCCGTCGAGGGAGAAGGAGCGGCGGGTCGCCCGGGCACCGGTGACGGCGAGCAGTCGCCCGTCCCGGTCCCAGCTGTACCGGCGTTCCCTGCGGGGCTCGGCCGCGGCGTCGCCGCCGGCGGGGTCGGGGGCGGACGGGGTGAGCGGGGTGAGGACCTGGGCCTCCAGCCGGCCGACCGGGTTCCAGGTGTGGGCGAGCCGGAAGACGTCCTCGAGGGTCCGGGTGGTCTCGCGGCCGACGGCGTTGTGGGTGAACCGGAGGGTCCGTCCAGCGACGGTGAGCGCGTCGCGGTGGCCCGCCGCGCCGTAGGACTGCCGGGTCACGGTCCCGGACGGCGTGGTGCGGGTCAGCCGGCGGCCGGCGGCGTCGCAGGTGGTGGCCACGGTCCTGCCGTCGATGGTCTCGGCGACGACACGGCCGACCGCGTCGTAGGCGTACTCCAGGACGGACTCGGGCGACTCGGCCCGCAGGAGGCGTCCGTCGGCGTCGTGCGCGTAACGGACGCGGTGCCCGGCGACGTCCTTCTCGACGAGGTTGCCGACGCTGTCGTACCGGTAGTGGGTGGTCTGCCCCAGCGCGTTGGTGCGGCCGGTGAGCATGCCCGCCGCGTCGTAGGCGTAGGAGGTGGTGCCGCCGTCGTAGTCGGTCTCGGCGATCAGCCGGCCGGTCGCGTCGTAGGCGTAGCCCCAGGTCAGCCCCTGGGTGTCGGTGGTAGCGACGAGCCGCCGCTCGGTGTCGTGGCGGAAGCCGATCCGTGCGCCGTCCGGGCCCCTGATCTCCGTCGGCAGGTCGAAGTGGGTGTACGCGTACGTGGTGGTACGCCCCGACGGGTCGGTGTACCGGACGCAGTTGCCCTCGCCGTCGTACGCCCACCGCTCGGCGGTGCCGGCGGAGGACGTGCGCGAGGTCAGCGCGCCTTCGACGGACCAGGTCAGCCGCGTGCCCCCGCCGAGTGGGTCGGTGACCTCCACCGGCCGGCCGAACGCGTCGTAGGCGCACCGGGTGACCGCCCCGGTGGGGTCCGTCAGGGAGGTGGCCAGTCCGGCCCGGTCACGGCCGATGACCACCGTGTTGCCGACCGGATCGGTGACGCCGGTGGTGGCGCCCCGCCCGTTGTACGTGTAGGTGGTGCGGGCACCCGCGGGGTCGGTGAGCACGGTGCGGTTCCCGTGCTCGTCGTACTCGTGCTGCCAGGTCGCGCCGTTCGGCTCGGTCACGGTGGCGGGTAGGCCGAGCTCGTTGTACGAGACGCGGGTGATCCGCCCGTCGGGCCGCAGGACGCTCGTGGGGCGCCCCTCCTCGTCGTACGCGATGCGCACGGTCGCCCCGAGCGGGTCGGTGGCGGAGACCACGCGGTCGTGTTCGTCGTACGCGGTGGTGCTGGTGTGGCCGAGGGCGTCCGTCCACGCGACCAGCCGGTAACGGGCGTCGAACCGGAAGGCGGTCGTCGCCCCGGTCGAGTCGGTGTAACGGGTGGTCCGATCGGACTCGTCGGCGTGGTCGTAGGACAGCGTGGCGGACATGATGCTGTCGGGACCGACCGTCTCGGCCACGCGACCCGCGGAGTCGTACACGTAGCGGAACGTGCTCTGGTTGCGGTCCGTCCACGAGGTGATCCGGGCGTCCCCGTCGTACGCGAACCGGCAAGGCGACCCGGAGGAGTTGGTGACCCGGGCCAGGTTGCCGTGCTCGTCGTAGCCGTACGACAGCACGGTGACGGGACCGGCCGGGGTGCGCAGGGAGAGCTCCGTGATCCGGCTGCCGTCGGTGGCCAACTGCACCTGGTAGCCGCCGTCGTGGGTGATGACGCTCGGGGATCCGTCCGGGCGGCGGGAGAACGTGACGCCGTTGCCGTGCCGGTCCTCCACCTCGGACAGCCAGTACGCGGTGGACACCGCGTACGGGTCGCCGGTGAAGTACCGGGAGAGTCCGGTGTCGGGATCGGTGACGCGGTACGTCGTCCGGGCGTCCGCGTCCTCGCTGTGCGACAGCGCCAGACACGGGCCCTCCACCGGCAGGACCGGATCGTCCCCGGCGGCGGGGACCCGGGGGTAGACCAGGAGGCTGCCGTCCTCACGGGCCCATACGAGTCCGCCCGCCGCCGGATCGACCTCCAGGCGCTCGTCCAGGGTGGAGGCCCAACTCCGGCCGAACCACTGGCCGTAGCGGTACTGGGAGAGGTGGACCCGGCGCAGGGTCAGGGGAAGGACACCCGGCAGGTCGAGGTCGGTCTGCGCCAGGATCATCTCGCCCGTCGCCATGTCGATGGGGTCGCCCTCGCAGTGCGTCCTGTCCAGCGGGATGCTGTTGCGCTGCGCGTCTCCACGGGCGCCCCGCAGGGCGTTGGGCCGGGTGCGGACGTCGTCGTCGCGCTTGCGGTCTCCGGGACCCGGCTTGCCGGAGCCGTCCTTGACGTCGTCGTGGTCGCCCTTGCGCTGGCGCGCGAGGCGGTCGCGGATGTTGTCGTCGTTGGTCTTGTGGTCCTTGGAGA
>NZ_JBWKCA010000040.1:0-44051 GCF_056436715.1 Streptomyces sp. NPDC043176 | reverse complement strand
GAGCACGGCCTGCATCACCGCGAGCGTCAACAGCTCGGCATCCGTCAGCCTCGGCGGACGGCCTGTCCGCCGCGTTCCTGCCAGAGAGTCATCGACCTTCACGTACAGTGCAGTCGCGAGGGTTTCGAGGTTTGTCGTCACACACGAACCAACGAGGCCCTCGCTTCATGCGCCCGAAGACTTCGGACTTACTCGTCTAGGCCGGCGAGTCGGTCCGGGCCGCCATCAGCTCCTGGAACGACTGCATGCACGGCAGACAGTGCCGGTCCGTCCGCACCCCGTCCGCGTCACGGTCGACGGTCTGGCCGCAGAGGCTGCTGCCCGCCTGTTTGGCGATCACGTGCCAGACCAGAAGGCCGCTGGAGTCATCGGGCGCGATGTGCATCTCGTACATGGCAGTTCCGTTCTCGGGGTGTCCTGATGACCACCCAACTCGTGCCCGGCGGCACCGGCACGGCGACCAGGCCAAGCGGGTGAACAGGACACCCCGCCCCCGAGCGGGAAACGACTCACGCGGACTTCGCCGCGGGGCGCCTCGACTTGGCGGGTGACGTGGACTTACGTCCCCGCGGGGCGGACCCGGGCGACCCGGTCTTGGCCGTCTTGGCATCGGGCTTGGCCGTCTTGGCATCGGGCTTGGCCGTCTTGGCATCGGGCTTGGTCCGGACCTCGGGCTTCTTCGGCTCTGCCTTGGTCTTCTTCGGCTCTGCCTTGGTCTTCGGCTCGGGCCTGACCTTCGGTTCGGACCTCTTCGGCTCCGCCTTGGCCTTGGCCTCGGTCATGCTCTTGACCACTGCCCTGGTCTTGCCCTTGCCCTTGCCCTCGGGCTCGGCCTTCTTCTCCGGCGCCTCCGTCCTGTCGGCCTTCCCCGTGGGGGCGGCCCGGTCGCGTGAACCGCCCCCGATCGGCCACTTCAGCTCGATCTCCAGCTCGATCTCGCCGTCGTCGACCTCGAACTCCACCTCGCTGCGGAGTTCGTCGGGGACCCGCAGGCTCAGCACGCCGTGCCCCAGCGGGAGCTCGGCCTCCTTGCCCGATCTGAGCGCTCCGGCGAGTGCGTCGAGCAGGTCGGCGGCCTCGGTACGGGTCATGGGGCTCTTCCGCTCGAACTTCAGGTCGTTCACGGCTGCCTCCCGCCGACGGGACGACCGGAGACGCCCGTGTCGTCGCCCGGGTCGACGCACAGGGCCCAGATGATGAACCCGGACATCAGGATCATGATCGCGGACCACCACGGGTAGTACGGCAGCGACAGGAAGTTGGCGATGATGACCAGCGCGGCGATGCCCACGCCGGTGTACCGCGCCCAGGTGGCCGGCTGGAAGAGTCCGACGCTGACCAGCAGGGCGACTATGCCGAGACAGAGATGGATCCAGCCCCAGGCGGTGAGGTCGAACTTGAAGACGTAGTTCGGCGTGGTGACGAAGACCTCGTCCTCGGCGATGGCCATGATCCCGCGGAAGATGCCGAACAGGCCGGCGAGGGCGAGCATGACGGCGGCGAAGACCCGGAGGCCTCCGGCCCAGGCGTATTTCGCCGATGACGCGGGAGGGGTGTGCGTGGCGTTCATGTCGGTCTCTCCTTCTCCCCGGCCCGTCTCAACCGCGGGTCGTGGTGGCGTCGGCGGGCGCGGACGGGCGGTCGTCGTGCAGGACGAGGCTCTTGGCCCTCTGGAACTCCTCCTCGCTGATGTCACCCCGGGTGCGGAGGTCGGCGAGTCGGCCGAGTTCCTCGGCCCTGCTGGGACGAGCGGCGCCGCCGGCGGTCTCGCGGACGTAGGCGTCGAAGGCCTGCTGCTTCTCACGGGCGTGGTCGATCTCCCGGCGTCCCATGGTCTTGCCGCGGGCGATCACGTAGACGAGCACGCCGAGGAACGGCAGCAGGATGACGAAGGCGAGCCAGCCGCCCTTGCCCCAGCCGCTCATGCTGTCGTCGCGGAAGATGTCGGCGATGATCCGGAAGAGCAGGATGAACCACAGGACCCACAGGAAGAGCCACAGCATGGTCCAGAACATGCTCAGCAGTGGATAGTCGTAGGCGAGGTACGTCGGTGTGTCCATGTCTCCGCTCCGTTTCCGGGTCCTTCTCCCGCCGGGATGACCTCGGTCATTCCGGCAGCTGCCGCAGTTCCGTCACGTGCAGTCCGAGCGACTGGAAGCGGGCCAGCAGGCCGTAGAGGTGAGCCTCGTCCACGAGCGGGCCGTACAGCACCGTCTGGCCGGAGATCATCACGTGCTCCAGTTCGGGGAAGGATCCGATCAGCGTCTCCGACATGAGGCCGTCGACGCGGATCTCGTACTGCATGGCGTGCCCTCCCGGGTTGGCTCCCACCTGGCCGGTCGTGCCCTGCTCCGGTCGTCTCCTGTTCCGGTCGTGTCCTGTTCCGGTCGTGCCGGTCGTGCCCTCCCGTTTCCTTCGTCGTCGGGTCGCGCCCTTCGTGCCACCGTTCGGGTCGCGCCCTCCGTGTCCTCGTTCCGGTCGCGACCCCGAGTCCTCGTGTCCTCGTTCCGGTCGCGTCCTTGCTCCGATGGTCCGCCTCGGTGCCTCCCGCGGCCTCACCCCGCGCGGGTGAGTCACGGGCCGTCGGGGTCGGGCTCCGGCGGGTTGGGGCCGGCGGTCTCCCGGTCGCTGCGCGCGCCTGCGGCCCCGGCGGGGCCGGGCAGACCTCGTGTCACCAGGAGGCTGGCGAGGGTGATGCCGCCGGTCGCGAGGACGGCCGCCTTGAGGCCGCCGAGCTGGGCCGAGGCGTACGAGTCGGTGACGGCCTGCACCTCCTGGGGCGGAAGCCCCGCGCTCTCCGCCGCCGAGCGGACCTGGTCGGTGGAGACGAAGCTGATCCCGGCCTCCAGGGCGACGCTCGTCTGGCGGCGCGCCTCGTCCGAGAGCCTCGGGTCGTCCTCCACGTGGCTGGTGAACGCCTGGGCCAGGGCTCCGATCAGCACGGATCCGATGAGGGCCGTGCCCAGGGCGGAACCCAGGTTCTGGGCGGTGAACTGCAGGCCGCCGACCTCGCTGCGCTCGCGCTCGTTCGCGCTGGACTGGACGACGTTGCCGAGCTGCGAGGCGAGCAGCCCCATGCCGAGGCCGAGGAGCGCCATGGCCCCGAAGAACTGGGCGTCGTCGACGACGGGGTCGATGGTGCCGAGGAGCCAGGCGATGGCGGCGAGGAGCAGGAGCAGGGCCATGCGTACGATCCTTCGCGGGCCCAGTCTGCGCCCGAGCTTCGCCGCGCCCAGGGAGGCCGCGAGCATGGTGACGGAGACCGGCAGCAGCCGCAGTCCCGTCTCGAAGGCGTCGAGCCCCTGGACCACCTGCAGGTAGAGCGGGATGGTGAAGAACAGTCCCAGCAGGATCAGGTTCTGGCTCAGCAGGGTCATCAGCCCGGACCGCAGGGTGGGCCTGCCGAGGAGGGCCAGGTGGACCAGGGGGTCGGCGCCGCTCGCCTCCCGGCGTTCCTCCCAGACCCGGAAGAGGAACAGGACCACCACCCCGGCACCGATGACGAACACCGTGGGGGCGAAGCCGAAGATCGTGAAGGGTGGGTTGCGCGGCTCCACCCATCCCCAGGTGCTGCTCTGCAGCACGCCGAGGACGCCGAGGCCCAGGCCCGCCGCCGACAGCACGGCGCCGACGACGTCCAGGCCGGGACGCCGGGTGACGGGGGCCGGTTCGGGGATCGCCCGCCGCAGGAGCAGGACGGCCAGCACCACCACGACCTCGCCCGCGAAGACCAGGCGCCAGGTGAGGTACGTCGTCACCCAGCCGCCGAGCAGCGGACCGACCGCGATGCCGGCGCCGGCCAGGCCCCCGATGACGCCGTACGCGACGGAGCGGTCGCGGCCCCGGTAGGACTCGGCGACGAGGGCCGCCATGGACGGGAGCACCAGGGCGGCGCCGAGCCCCTCGATGACCGACCATCCGACGGCCAGCACCCCGAGGGTGGGGGCGACGGCGGTCAGGGCCGATCCGACGCCGTAGACCGTCATGCCGATCAGGAAGACGCGGCGCCGGCCCAGGATGTCCCCGAACCGGCCTCCGATGATCATGAAGGCGGCCATGACCAGGGCGTACAGCGTGATGACGGCCTGGATGGCGGTCACCTCGGTGTCGAAGTCGTCCACCAACTGGCTGATGGAGACGTTCATGACTGCGGTGTCCAGCACCATCAGGAACTGGGCCGTCCCCAGCACCATCAGAGCGCGCCATTTCCTCACGGTCGCCACCTCGCCGGGCCGGGCCGCCTGGGTCGGCGGCAGCGGATGGGTGAGCCCACCCTCGCCGCCATCACATCCGAAACGGTCGCCCGCCGCCTCACCCGCGGCGGGTGAGAGCGCGTGGCATCCGTCGTACGGACTCCGGACGTCCGATCACAGGAGCCGCAGGTCGCGGGCGCGGCGGACGGCGTCGTTGCGCCGGTGGACCGACAGCTTCCGGTAGACGCTCTTGAGGTGGGTCTTCACGGTGTTCACGGACACGTACAGGTCGGCGGCTATGTCCTCCGTCGACATGGCTTGGGCGAGCCGCTCCAGGACCTCGCGTTCCCGGCCGCTGAGCTCCTCCGCCGGCGCCGCGGGCTCGGGGCCGTCCCGCCCCGGTCCGCCCCTCGCCGGCCCGCCCGGCGACTTCCCGTCGGGTACGAGCCATCCGGCGGCCAGTGCCCGCAGCGCGGGCTCGGCCAGGAACGGGCCGAGCCACGGCCCGGCGGTCCGGAAGGGGCGCCTGAGCTCTTCGCGGCGGCCGTCGGCGAGGGCCTGCGCGAGCAGCCTGCGGGCGGTGGCGGGGTCTCCCCCCAGCGCCGCCGCCTGGGCCCGTACCAGCGCGGCCGGTACGGCCACCGCGGGCCCCCGCCGGCCGTGGGCCGCGAGGCCGTCGAGCAGGCGGACGGCCGTGCCGGGGTCCCCGGCGGCGAGGTGGGCCCGCGCCGCGCCGACCGTGCACAGCGGCTGGTCGCCGGCGAACTCGCGGAGGGCTTCGACGGCCGCGTCCGGGCGGCCTTCGGCCAGGTGGACGTCCGAGACGACCAGTGCGGCGCGGCCCTGCGCCCAGGGCGAGGCGTCGGCGGCGGGGACGGCCCGGGTCGCCGCGGCCAGAGCGGCGCTCGTGCGGCCCCGCGCCAGGAGGACGCGCGCCGTCCCCACGCGTAGGGCCGCGGCCACCACCGGGTCGAGCGACGGCGGATCGGGCGTCCGGGCGAGGAGGGCCTCGGCCAGGTCGACATCGTCCCGGCCGAAGGCGACCGCGGCCATGACCAGCTGTCCCAGTCCGGAACCCCACGGCGGGACGAGGCCGTACCGCTGGGCCTCGGCCGTCATCGCGAGCACCTTGCGTTCCGCCGCGCCCGGCCGTCCGTCGAGGTGGTCGAGGAGCGCCAGGCGTTCCAGTGCCTCCAGCCGCGGGAGCACCGTGGAGGCCGTGCGGGGACCGCGGGTCACCGCGGTGAGAGCCTCCCGGGCCTCGTCGAAGCGTCCGGCCCACAGCCGGGACGAGCCCGCGTGGGTCAGCAGCAGGGCGCCGAGTTCCGGGTGTCCGTCCAGCAGTCGGGCGGGCAGCCGCGGCATCAGCTCCCGGGCCGACCGCATGGCTTCCTCCGCGAGGTGGGGCGCGCCGGCCAGCCGCCCGGCCAGTGCCTCGACGAGGGCGTGGCTCATCCGGACCGCCGGGGTGCCGCGGCCGTCGGCCGCCAGCTGTTCGGCCGCGGTGCGCAGATGCGCGAGGCCTCCGTCGAGATCCGACCGGGACAGTTCGCACGCGGCGCGGACGAGGTTCGTGGCCGGGTCGGGCGTCTCCCCCTCCATCCCGGCGAACCGGTCCGCCGTCTCGCCGGCGCCCAGGCCGGTGAAGAGCTGCCCGATCGCCAGATCCTCGACGAGGGCCCCGGCGATGTACGTCCACTCCTGCGCGGCGGCGCCGTGGGTCAGCATCTCGGGCAGCATGCCGGAGCGCCGTAGCCAGTGCGCGGCGCTCCGGTGCAGTTGCGTCTCGAGCCCGGGGGCGCGCCGGCGCAGATGGGCCCGGAGGATCTCCTGGAACAGCGGATGGAGCCGGTACCAGCCGTGCCCGAAGTCCTCGACGAAGGCGTTCGCCCGGTGCAGTCCCGCCAGGATCGTCGCGGCGTCCCGCCGCTGGGTCAGTTCGTCGGCCAGGTCGGGGCAGAAGCGGTCCAGCACGCTGATCCGCAGGAGCAGGTCCTGGGTCTCGGGGGGCTGGCGTTCCAGCACCTCGGCCAGCAGGAAGTCGGCGATGGTCCCGCGTCCCGCCTCGAACTCCTTCAGGTAGAGCTCGGGGTCCGGGCTCGACCGCGCCGCCAGGGCGCTCAGCCGGAGTCCCGCCGCCCAGCCCCGGGTGCGCTCCACCAGGGCCCCGGCCACCGGGACGGACAGGGGCAGTCCGTGCAGTTCCAGGAGCTCGACCGCCTCCTCGTCGGTGAAGGCCAGCTCGGCGTCCCTGATCTCGGTCATCTCACCGGCGAGGCGGTAGCGGTGGAGCGGGAGGAGGGGTTCGGTGCGGCTGACGAGGACGAGGCGGAGTCCCCGCCGCGCGTGCCGCAGGACGAACTCGAGCTGTCGCGCGGTCTCGGGGTCGGTCATCCGGTCGAACTCGTCGATCACCAGGACGGCCGGCCGGTCGCGCGCGGCGAGTTCCCAGGCGGTTCGGCTGAGGAGCGTGTGGTGGACGCGGGTGGCGTCGGCGGGAAGGCCGATCGCGGTCGGCAGCGGTACGCCACCGGCGTTCAGGGCCTGGAGCAGGTGGGCCCAGAACATCCCCGGCCCCTCGACCTCGGCGTCGAGCGTCAGCCACGCGGGCGGTCGCCCCAGGTTCGCGGCCCAGTCGGCGACCAGGAGGGTCTTCCCGGCCCCCGCGCTGCCGTTGACCAGGGTCAGCGGGGTCGTCAGGGCCTGCCCCAGGTGCCGGACCAGACGGTCGCGGCGCAGGAACGTGCCGGGCCGGCCCGGCAGGGCGAATCGGGTCCTCAGGAACGGGTCTCCCAACGGGTCGGCGCCACCGGCGAGCGGCACGTCCCGCTGACTCTCGTCATCCGTGACCTCCACATCCACCACCGCCTTCCGGCCCGCCCGCCGGGGAGGGGCCTTCCCTCAAGGATGGAAGTGTTCTGTGGGGATCGGCCACCGCACAGGAGCCACGGAAACCCCTCCGGGGTACCCGGAGGGGTGGGCGGGGTGTCCTGTCGATCGGGCCGGGCTCCTGGCGCCTGGCGTTGCGCCCTGATCCGGCCCGATCGACAGGACACCCCTACTGCCCGGGCTGCGGCGGCCCGAAGAGCTCGACCGCGCGTCTGACCCCGGCGAGTCCCTCGGCGAGGGCGCTGACGGAGCCGACGGAGCCGGCGACGAGCAGCAGCGAGCGGCGCAGCCGCCGTACCTCGGGGTCACCGCTGAGCGCCATGGCGTCCAGCGCGGCGAGTTCGTCCTCGGCGATCCCCCGGTCGGCGAACTCGACCCGGTGTGCGGCCAGTTCGCGCCTGAGCCGGGACACGGCGGACCGCAGTTCGGCCACCCTGGGGTCCACGCCCTCGCCGGTCACTCGCCTCTGCCCCACGCTTCGCAACATGGTTCTCCCCCTCGCACGACACCGTGCGCAGAACTCCGTACGACGAACACTCCGGGCACCCCGAGCCGACCCCCCGGACGGCGGCCGGGCGCCGTGAGCCGCGGGCCAGTTAACTCCTTCGCCACCCCGGCGCGCCACCCTTGGTGGACGGAATTCAGGCGACCGTGTGATTCCGTCTCATGAGGTATGCAGTCCCCATGACTTCCGCAGAGGATCGAAGCCCCGTCGTCGCCGGACTCCTGCTCGCCGCGGGGGGCGGAAGGCGCCTCGGGGGGCGGCCGAAGGCCTTGCTCGCGCACCGGGGGCGGCCGCTGGTCGAGCATGCCGTGGAGGTGCTGCGCGGGGCCGGGTGCGAGGTGGTGCACGTGGTGCTCGGGGCGTCGGCCGATGCCGTACGGGAGCGGGCGGAGCTGCCCGGGTGCGTACTGGTGGACAACCCGGACTGGGCGGAGGGGATGGGTTCCTCGCTGCGGGCCGGGCTCGCCTCGCTCGCCGCCGACGCGCGCGGGGCGGACGCGGCGCTGGTGCTGCTCGTCGACCAGCCGGGGATCGGGGTGGAGGCCGTGGCCCGGGTCCGGGCGGCGTACGGCTCGCGGGACACGCTGGCGGCGGCTTCGTACGACGGCGAGCGGGGGCATCCGGTGCTGTTCGGCGCCGGGCACTGGGCGGGCATCGCGGCGGCGGCGGTGGGCGACCGGGGGGCGCGGGACTATCTGGCGGCGCACCGGGATGCGATCACCCCGGTGGACTGTTCGGATGTGGCCGAGCCCTATGACATCGACACGGAGGCGGATCTGTTCCATCTGGAGTGAAGGGGCTGGCACTGAGCGCCACGTTCTGTCGATCCGGAGAATCTCGACATCAACAAACCATTGAACTTCCACCATGAGGAAACTAGTATCCACTGTTCAGAAGCGCCTGCTCGTTCAGAAGGCGCTCGCGGCCGTATCTCGGCGCCTCCGGCACTCCGTGCCGTCCCGCGACGCCCGGCGGCCGCCTGGCACCGCCCGTGAAGTCCGCTGAAGGAAGTGACAGTTCATGTCCGCACCAGCGCCGTCCCCCCTGGCCGTCGTCGATGCCGAGCCCCTGCCGCGCCAGGAAGAGGTGCTCACGGAAGCAGCTCTGGCCTTCGTCGCCGAACTGCACCGGCGGTTCACCCCGCGCCGGGACGAGCTCCTCGCCCGCCGGGCGGAGCGCCGCGCCGAGATCGCTCGCACGTCCACCCTGGACTTCCTGCCGGAGACCGCGGCGATCCGCGCCGACGACTCCTGGAAGGTCGCGCCGGCCCCCGCGGCCCTGAACGACCGCCGCGTCGAGATCACGGGCCCGACCGACCGCAAGATGACGATCAACGCGCTCAACTCCGGCGCGCGGGTCTGGCTCGCCGACTTCGAGGACGCCTCCGCGCCGACCTGGGAGAACGTGGTCCTCGGCCAGGTCAACCTGATCGACGCCTACACGCGGAACATCGACTTCACCGACCCCCGCTCCGGCAAGTCGTACGCCCTCAAGCCCGCCGACCAGCTCGCCACGGTCGTCATGCGCCCCCGCGGCTGGCACCTGGAAGAGCGCCACCTCACCTTCGACGGACGCCCGGTGCCCGGCGCGCTCGTCGACTTCGGCCTCTACTTCTTCCACAACGCCCAGCGCCTGATCGACCTCGGCAAGGGCCCGTACTTCTACCTCCCGAAGACGGAGTCGCACCTGGAGGCCCGCCTCTGGAACGACGTCTTCGTCTTCGCCCAGGACTACGTCGGCATCCCGCAGGGCACCGTCCGCGCCACGGTCCTCATCGAGACCATCACGGCCGCGTACGAGATGGAGGAGATCCTCTACGAGCTCCGCGACCACGCCGCCGGCCTCAACGCGGGCCGCTGGGACTACCTCTTCTCCATCGTCAAGAACTTCCGTGACGGCGGCGCCAGGTTCGTCCTGCCGGACCGCAACGCGGTCACGATGACGGCTCCGTTCATGCGCGCCTACACCGAACTCCTCGTCCGCACCTGCCACAAGCGGGGCGCGCACGCGATCGGCGGCATGGCGGCCTTCATCCCGTCCCGCAAGGACGCCGAGGTCAACAAGGTCGCCTTCGAGAAGGTCAAGGCCGACAAGGACCGCGAGGCCGGCGACGGCTTCGACGGCTCCTGGGTCGCCCACCCCGACCTCGTGCCGATCGCCATGGCCTCCTTCGACGCCGTCCTCGGCGACAAGCCGAACCAGAAGGACCGCCTCCGCGAGGACGTCTCCGTCGCCCCCGGCGACCTCATCGCCATCGACTCCCTCGACGCCAAGCCCACCTACGACGGCCTCGTCAGCGCCGTCCAGGTCGGCACCCGCTACATCGAGGCCTGGCTCCGCGGCCTCGGCGCCGTCGCCATCTTCAACCTCATGGAGGACGCGGCCACCGCGGAGATCTCCCGCTCCCAGATCTGGCAGTGGATCAACGCCGGCGTCGTCTTCGAGAACGGCGAGAAGGCCACCCCGGAGCTGGCCCGCAAGGTCGCCGCCCAGGAGCTCGACGCCATCCGCGCCGAGATCGGCGAGGAGGCCTTCGCGGCCGGCAAGTGGCAGCAGGCCCACGACCTCCTCCTCCACGTCTCCCTCGACGCCGACTACGCCGACTTCCTCACCCTTCCCGCGTACGAGCAGCTGACCGGCTGACTCCTGCCCTCCGCACAGGCCCCGTCCCCGGTGAACGCACAGCTCCGGGGGCGGGGCCTCGGCGTGGGGCCTGGTGGGGCACAGGGGACGTGACGGAACCGAGATATGCAGCTACCTAGCGGTAACAAGCCGGGACGTGTCAGATTCCGCCATGCCACCGGCGCCGGCGGCTGTCCCCCACGTCACTGCGTACCGCAGGAGCACAGCCATGCCTTCGTCGCCCCACCGTGCGCTGCGCGCACTCCTGGCACTGTGTACCGCCGCCGGGCTCGCCTCCGTCGCCGCCCCGTCCGCCCACGCCTCCAACGGCAGCGGCCCCACCGCCGTCGTCGCCATGGGCGACAGCTACATCTCCGGAGAGGCCGGCCGGTGGCTCGGCAACAGCCTCACCAACTCCGGCAGCCGCAACGGCACCGACCGGGCCTGGACCGGGAGCGGATACGACCCGTCCCGGGTGTACGGGTCCACCGCCGGCGGCTGCCACCGCTCGGACGTCTCCGAGGTGAGGAGCGCCGGACCCATCGCGAGCTCCCTGATCAACCTCGCCTGCTCCGGCGCGACCACGCAGAACGTCATCCGCGCCTCCCAGGGCGGCCAGGCCTACAAGGGCGAGGCCCCGCAGGCCGACCAGCTCGCGGCGGTGGCCGCCGCGAACGACGTGGAGCTGATCGCGCTCTCCATCGGCGGCAACGACCTCGGCTTCGCCGACATCATCACCACCTGCGCGACCGACTACATCGTCTGGTACTCGTACTGCCACGACGACCAGCAGGCCGAGGTCGACGCGAAGATCGACGGAGTGATGGCCGCCGTCGGCAAGTCCGTCGACGAGATCCGGGCGGTCATGACCGCCGCCGGGTACGCCGCCTCCGACTACCGGATCGTCCTCCAGTCGTACCCGTCGCCCATCCCCCGCGCCGCCGACAACCGGTACGGCGAGAGCGGCTGGACGCGTACCAACACCGGCGGCTGCCCCTTCTGGAACGCCGACTCCGACTGGGCGCGCGACTCCCTCGTCCCCCAGCTCGCCAACCGGCTGAAGGGCGTCGCCACCGCGAAGGGCGTGCAGTTCATGGATCTGCGCGACGTGCTGCAGGGGCGTGAGGTCTGCGCGAAGGCCAGCAAGCAGGTGACCTCCACGGTGCCCGCGTCCGCCACCACCAGCGAGTGGGCGCGCTGGATCGACAGCCAGAGCACCCAGGGGCTCGTGCAGGAGTCCATGCACCCCAACGCGTACGGCCAGCAGGCCCTCGGCCGCTGCCTCGCGCTCATCCAGGCCGTCCCGACGGGGAACCGGAGCTGCCGGAACACCGCCGGAGCGGGAGCCTCGGGGATGTACCTCACGACGGGCTGAGGCCGACCGGGGTGGGCCTGCGGACCCCGTTCGGTCGCACCCCGTTCGGTCGCACCCCGCGCGGGCGGACCCCGCCCGCGCGGGGGTCAGGTCACGGTGATGCCCAGCGGGGCGAGGACTCGCCGGGTCTCGTGGCGGTCCGCCGCCGTCATCGCCTGGACGAGGGCGGCGGAGCCGCCGGGCCAGGCGGCCGCCGCCTCGTCGAAGGCGGTACGGCGGACCTCCAGGGGCCCCTTCTTGCCGGGCAGCGCGTCGAGCACGTGGAGGGCGCGCGCGGAGGTCCGCACCTGGATGGGGTCCGCGGGCTCGTCCCGGTCGCGGAGGGCCTGGAGGGCGTACGCGCCGACGACCGGGTCGCGGAGGGCTCCGCGCAGGGCGTCGGCGGGGGCCGCGGCGGTGTCCAGGGCGGCGAAGAGGCCCCGGACGGCGGCCGCCTCGGCCGTGCCGGCGTGGACGGTGCCGAGGGCGGCGAGCAGGGCGGACCAGGCCTCGACGGTGTCCCCGCGCGCGTGGAGCCAGTCGGCGAGCACGCGCGCGGCGACGCACGCGGGCCAGCCCGCGGCGGCGGCGACCATGACCGGCGCGCTCCACGCGGCGGCCTGGGCGGCGTCGGGCGCGACGACCCCGCGCACCCGGAGCAGGTACCGCACGACGCCCGCGCCCCGCGGGGTCAGGCCGAAGGCGTCACCGCTGCGGAACACCAGGCCCGTGGCGGCCAGCCGGTCCACGGCCGCCGCCAACTCCCCGGCGGGTCCTTCGAGCCGGGCGCGGTCGGCCTCGTCCAGCTCCGCCGTGCCGAGGAGCCGTACGAGCTCCGGCAGGGGCGGGGTCGCGTACTCCGCCGGCGCCTCCGCGGGCACCGCCACGGGCAGGTCCTCCAGCGCCGGGTCGACGGCCCAGTCCTCGTACTCGGCGGCCTTGCGGGCGACGGACTCCGCGGAGCAGCCGCGCTGGTAGACCGCGTACAGCAGGTGCGGGGCCTCGCCGCCGTAGGGCTCGAACTCCTCCTCCGCGAGCTCCTCGACGGCGGCGATGAGCACGTCGGCGTCCGCCTCGACGGCGCCGGGGCCCGCCCCGGCCTCCAGTGCGGGCGGCGGGGGGACGGGCGTGGCGGAGTCTCCGTAGTAGTCCAGGTGCTCGTCCAGGAGCGCGTCGGCCAGCACGAGGTGGGGGAAGGCGTCGGGTCCCGGCGCGAACCGCGCGTACGGTCCGGCGAGCTGCTCGGCCAGCCCGGCGGCGGTCCACCGGTCCTGGAGCGCGGCCGCCACCTGCCCGATGCCCGTGGCGACGTCGTGGTCGGTGAGCAGCGGGCCCGTGGGCGGCGGCGCCTCGGCGTCCCGCACGTAAGCCCTGGTGAGCGCCTCCGCCAGCAGGACGTCCGCCAGCGCCGTCCGCCCCATGAGGTCCGCCCGGTGCACCCCGTCGGGCAGCGGCGCCCCGTCCAGGGCGGCGAGCCTGCGCCGCACGTCCTCGGGATCCGCGAGGTCGGCGCCGCAGCTGCGCAGCAGCGAGGCGTACCAGCGGTGCCAGGTCAGGTTTCCGGGGTCGTTCATGGCCCGCTCGAAGTCGGGCCCCGTCTCGGCGACCACGGTCGCGATCCGTTCTCCGCGCCCGCCGTCGAACCGCGCCGCGAGCGCCCCCAGGACCGCCGGATACGCCGCGAGTTCGCCCGGCGGCGCGTACACGAACGTCGGCAGGTCCTCCATCAGCAGCTGCCGCACGAGTCCGGGCGTCGGCTCGGGCACTCCCGTGCCACGGTCGGCCCCCCGGAGGGAGAGAAGACCCAGCACCGCCTCGGCGGCGCGCGTGAAAACGGGATCCCGGCGCTCGGGTGTTCCGTCGAGGAGTTCGAGGAACCTGTCGAGTCCGGTGTTGGTGAGTACGGTCTCGGCCACGCTTCCCAGGGTAGTTCCGGGCCGGTCCTTCCGGGCGGCAAGCCGCCTCGACCAGGTGTGTCGGCGGGCGCGGTCAGGGGTTCCGGCGGAGTTCGCGGGCCACGTGGGTCAGGTGCTGGAGGTGGCCGGCGCAGATCCAGGCGTCCGGGTGGCCCGTGCCCGCGAGGCCCCTGCCGTCGGCGCAGGCCTGGAGCCAGCGGTCGCCGAGGCTGTACGCCGCTCCCCTGAAGTCGGTGGTGCCGACGATCTCGCGGGCGTGCGCGCGGACGGCGAGGTGGTGGTCGGGTCCGTCGGCGCGTATCCCGCCCACGAGGAAGGTGCGGGCGGTCGTGTAGCGCAGCGCTCCGCGGAAGGGGTCGTCCCCCGTGTCCGAGACCCGGTCGGCGCTCGCCGGATCGTGCGCTCCGTAGTCCCCGTACAGCGGCTGGGGGCCACGGCCGCCGATGGCGTGACGCAGCAGATCGCGAAGGTCCCGGTCGGCCCGTCCGGTCTCGGTGAGGGGGGCTCCGTACCCCTCGGGGTGGGTCCGGGGGAAGGAGCCGGCGAGTACGACGACGGACCGCCAGGGATGGAGCGGCACGAGGAGTTCCAGGGCGCGGAGCGCCCGGTGGAGGGCCGGGTGGTCGGCGCCGTCGACCACCCGGCCCAGGTCAACGAGGAGGTCCAGGGGGCAGCGCGCGAACGCGATCCGGTCCAGGAGGCGGCCGACGCCTTCCGCCCACCGCTCGTCGGCCGCCGTATGCACCGCGCGTACCCGGACGCCGAGCCCGCTGCCGCCCGCGGCCGCCGCTTCGGCGCCGGCCACCTGCTGCCACGCGGGGCGCTCGGCGCCGGTCACCGGCCGCAGCGGCGGCGGGCCCGCCTCGAAGGCGCGGAGCCCGCTCTCCACGTGGCAGGTGTCGACCCATGCGGGGCGGCCGCGCTGGGCCTGCGCTATCCGGGCCAGGGCTCGGCGCATGTGACCGGCGAGGGCGTCGGGGTGGGTGGCCTTGGCCTTGGCCTTGGCCTTGGCGCCGACTTCGGCTTCGGCTTCGCTGTCAGTGCCGGGGTCGGTGTCGGTGTCGGCTGTGGGGTGGCTCGGTACTCGGCCGGGGGTCCGTTCGGGGCCGTGGCGGGGCGGGATGGTCCAGAGCGGTACGAGGGCCGCGCGGACGTCGGGTGTCAGTCCGCCGTACGCGGCGAGCGCGCTCCGCCGGGCGGGCAGCGCGGGTACGTAGATCGGCTCGGTCATCGGCGCCCCCCAGCAACCAGTCCCCTCTCCTGATCGCAGGGTGGGGGGCGGCGGTTGAGCGCGAAAGGGTGCGATTTCGGCCAAACTCAGTGGAGTTGGGGTCCGGCGTTCCTCGTCAGCGCACGACGACCGTTCGCGGTGCCGAGAAGTCGCCCCAGGTGCCGTCGGGGAGTCGGGCGCGGAGGGTGAGGGTGTAACGGGTGCCCGGGGGGTCGGGGACGGGGAAGGTGTAGGTGGCGCGGCCGGGAGGTGGTGTGGTGCCCCAGACGATGGTGGTGGCGAAGCGGCCGTCGAGGTGGAGTTCGTGGTGGGTGACGGGGGCGCCGGTGTCCGGCGGCGTCCAGGTGACGGTGATCTCGCCCTTGGCGGCCGTGGCGGTGAGGTGCCCGGGGGCGGTGTTCGGGGGCGCGCCGGGGGCGGGCGCGGTGGTGAGGTCGGCCGGGGTGCTGTCCGGGGAGGAGTTCTCGGCGGCGTCGCGGGCGCGGACGGTGAACGCGTAGGCGGTGCCGGGGCGCAGGCCGGTGAGACGGGCGGTGGTGGCCGTGCCGGGGACGGTGTGGATGCGGGTGTCGGCCTGGTAGACGTCGTACGCGGTGACCCGGGTGTCGTCGCGGGCGGGGGCCCAGCGGAGGGTGGCGGCGCGGCTGCCGTCGGGGGTGGCACGGAGGGCGGTGGGGGCGCTCGGGGGTGTGCGGTCCTCGGCGGCGGCCGGGAGGGTGGTCGCGGTGACGGGGGCGCTCGGGGGTGAGACGTTGCCGGCGGCGTCGCGGGCGCGGACGGTGAAGGTGTGGCGGGTGGCGGGGGCGAGGCCGACGACGTCGGTCATGAGGGTGGTCGCCGGGAGGTCCCTGACCTTGCGGCCCTCGCGGTAGACCGCGTAGCCGGTCACCGCCCGGTCGTCACCGGCCGCGCTCCACATGACGTGGACGGTGCTCGCGCTGCCCGCGGTCGCGGTGACGCCGACGGGGACGGTGGGGGCCCGGGTGTCCTTCGCCCGGGGTGCGGCGGTGGCGGAGCAGGCGGTGAGCGCGAGCGTCAGGGCGAATCCGAGGGCTGCCAACAGGGCTGCGGCGAGCGGGCGTTGCACGGGCCGGCCTCCGTCCGTCGAAAAGGTCCAGACCTATATCGCACAATCGGCGACACCCCCGCAAGGCCTGCGCCGGAGGGCGTTGTCAGTGGGGTGCGCTTCACTGTGATGGTAACGCTCCGTAATCAAAACTGGGGGGAATCATGACGGACCGTTCGACCTATGTGACCTTCGCCGGGGTACGCCGGCGCGGCTGGACCGACACGATGGTGCGGGACCTGCTCGGCACTCCCGACATGCAGGGGCGCGACCCTCGCCGCTGGTCCCTCACGCCCGTCCGGCTCTACCTCCTGGCCCGGGTGGAGACCGTCGAGCGGACCCCCGAGTTCACCGAGACCTCGGGGTGGTCATCCGCGCGTTCCGCTGCCGCCGCCGCGCACGCCCAGCGGCGACGGGCCGCCGTCCTCACCGCGATCCGCACGGAACCGATCGAGGTGCCCAGGCTCCCCGGCCCCGAACTGGAGCGGCGTGCCGTCCGCCACCGGCACCTCCTCACCGGCCGGAGTCCGGCCGCACGCCATTCGCCCACACCCACGCCCTCGACCTCGCTTCCGCCTTCGCCCTCGACCTCGACCTTGCTTCCGGCTTCGCCCTCACCCACGCCCTCGCCCTCGCCCTCGCCCTCGCCCTCGCCCTCGCCCGAGGCTCCGCCGGGAGCCCCCGCCGGATCCATGGTGCGGTGGCAGGTGAGCTATCTGCGGCACGCCCTCTCGCGGTACGAAGCCCTGCTCGACGGCCTGTACGGCGCGACGGGCCGCGGCGAGGCCGAGCGGTTGCTCCGGCGGCGGCTGTACGAGGCGATCGCCGCCGTGTACCCCGCACTGGCCCACGAGTGCCGTCGCCGCATCGCGGTGGAGCGGTGAGGGGGAGGCCCGGTTCTCAGGCCGTCAGCGTGCGGGTGATCGCGCGGATCGCCGCCGGGATCGGGGCGACGACCGGGATCGCGCAGCGGGTGCGGAGTTCCTCGGCGGCCTCGCCGAGTGGGCCGCCGCCGATGACGACGGCCCGGGCGCCGTCGCGTTCGACGCAGGCGCGGACGGCCCGTTCGAGCCGGTCGAGGAGGAGGGCCGGGTCCGCGGAGAGGCGTTCGGGGGCGCCGGCGGTGAGCCGGAGGCCCGTGTACCGGTCCGCGAGGCCGAGAGCCACCACCCGCGCGTTGATGGCGTCGGCGAGGAGCGGGGTGGTGGTGGCGATGCCGAACGGGGCGCCGCCCGCCGCCGCTTCGGCCAGTGCCGCCTCTCCCAGACCCACCACGGGTACCTCGGTCGCCGCACGGAGCTCGTCGACCCCCGGGTCGCCGAACGCGGCGACGAGGAGCGCGGCGCAGCCGCCCTCGGCCACGGCCCGCAGTCCCTCCGCGAGGACCTCGGGGGCCGCGGCCCGCAGCGCGGCCGGGTCGGTGAGCATGCCGGGACCACGGGAGACGGTGACGCCGCGCACGGAAAGGGCGCGGGCCGGCAGGGCGGGGGCGGAGCCCGGGCAGGCGGGGGTGGAGCCCGGGCAGGCGGGGGTGGAGCCCGGGCAGGCGCCGGCCGGCAGGGCGGGGGCGGAGCCGGGGTGGGCGCGCGCGGCCGGGGAGGGGTGGGGGCACGTGCGGACGGCGGGGGTGAGGTGGGCGGTGGCGAGGGTGCGGCGGGCGATGGCGGTCATCGTCGCGGTCGTGGTGGTGGAGGTGTTGGGGTTGACGAGCACCACGGCCCCGGGCCCCGCGGCGTGCGCGGGGACCGGGGCGGGCGGTGGGGTGAGCGGCGGGTTCAGTGGACGTGCGCCGCCTTCACGGTGTGGTGGCCGGAGATCTCCTCGCCCGGCTCCATGGGGGCGGTGACGTCGTCGTCGTCACGTCGGCGGCCGAGGTGGTTGAAGACCACGTTGAGCAGGACGGCCGCGACGCAGCCCGTGGAGATGCCGGAGTCCAGGATGATCTGGGCGGTCTCGGGGAAGGCGTGGTAGAAGTCCGGCTTGGTGATCGGGATGATGCCGACGGCCAGGGAGACGGCCACGATCAGCACGTTGTTGTCCTTCTCCAGGCCCGCCTTGACCAGGGTCTGGATGCCGCTGGCGGCGACCGAGCCGAAGAGGACGACGCCCGCGCCGCCGAGGACGGGCCTGGGGACGACCGAGATCAGCGAGGCGGCGACCGGGGAGAGGCCCATCAGGACGAGGAAGCCGCCGCCGCAGGCGACGACGAAGCGGCTGCGGATCCGGGTCATGGCGACCAGGCCGATGTTCTGGGCGAAGGCGCTGCACATGAAGCCGTTGAACAGGGGGCTGATCGCGGAGCCGAGGGTGTCGGCGCGCAGTCCGGCCGCGATGGTCTTCTCGTCGGCGGGCCGGTCGACGATCTCGCCGAGGGCCAGCATGTCGGCGGTGGACTCGGTCATGGAGACCAGCATGACCACGCACATGGAGATGATCGCGGCGAGCGCGAACTGCGGGGCGCCGAAGTGGAAGGGGGACGGGAAGCCGACGATGTCCGCCTCGGTGACGGGGCTGAAGTCGGTGACGCCGAAGGGTATGGCGATCAGGGTGCCGATGACGAGGCCGACCAGGACGGCGATCTGCTTGACGAAGCCGCGGGTGAAGCGGCGCAGCAGCAGGACCACGACGAGCGTGATGCCGGCGAGGGAGAGGTAGGTCGTCGAACCGTAGTCCTCGGCCTTCGGGTTGGGCCCCTGGGCCCAGCCGAACGCGACGGGGAGGAGGGAGACGCCGATCAGGGTGATCACGGTGCCGGTGACGACCGGCGGGAAGAAGCGCACGAGCCGGGAGAACCACGGTGCGGCGAGGAAGCCGAGGAGTCCGGCGACGATGATCGCGCCGAAGATGACGGGGAGCGCGTCGGCCTTGTTCTCGGTGGTGTCGACGATCGCGAGCATCGGTGCGACGCCGGCGAAGGTGACGCCGTTGACGAACGGCAGCCGGGCGCCGATCTTCCAGACGCCGAGGGTCTGGAGGAAGGTGGCGAGGCCGGCGGTGAAGAGGCTGGCGCCGGTGAGGAAGGTGAGTTCGGTGCCGGAGAGGCCGACGGCCGCTCCGACGATCAGGGGCGGGGCGACGACGCCCGCGTACATGGCGGCGACGTGCTGGAGGCCGCTGGTGAGCATCTTGAGTGGGGGCAGCGTCTCGTCGACCGGATGCTTCTCACGGTCTTCGGGGGCGGAGCCTGCGTCTGGTGCATTGCGAACCTGGGGCTTGGCGGCCACGGCGGTTCCTCCGGTCGGTTACACGTCGGCGGTGACGCGGGGTTCAGGGAGGTGGTGCGATGCGGTGCGAGGTGCAGGAGGTGCGGCTCGTTGCGGGGAGGTGCGGGTGGGGCGGGTGGGGCGGGTGGGGCAGGTGTGCCGCGGAGGGGGTGCGGCGGGAGGACGGGGCCCGGTGGGGGTGCGGGCACGCTTCACCGTCCCGGGGGTGCCGTACGTCTTCTTCGTACGGCACCCCCGGTCAGGCTGCCGCGGACCCCGCTCGGGTCCGCGGCGACCGACCGAGGGCCGTCCCCCCCGGTCGGACTCCGTGGGGAGGGTCAGCCCTGGGCCGTGATGCGGGCCAGGCGCTGGGCCTCCGCGCGCGCGTCGCGCGCGATCTGCTCCTCGTCGGCGAACAGCAGTCGGTTGTTCTCGACGATCTGCTTGCCGTTGACGAAGGAGGCGGTGACGGGGGCCGCCGCGCCGAAGACGACGGCGGTGACCGGGTCGGCGATCGAGGAGTGGCCGAGGCCGTCGATCTTCCAGAGGACGAAGTCGGCGAGCTTGCCGGCTTCGAGGGAGCCGATGTTGTCGGCGCGGCCGAGGACCTGCGCGCCGCCGTAGGTGCCGAGGCGGAGGGCCTGGCGGGCGTTGAGCGCGGCCTCGCGGTGGGCGCCGAGACGGTTGATGAGGAGGGCGTTGCGCAGCTCGGTGTGGAGCTCGCCGGACTCGTTGGAGGCGGTGCCGTCGACGCCGAGGCCGACGGGTACGCCCGCCTTGAGCATGTCCGGTACGCGGGCGATGCCGGCGGCGAGGCGCGCGTTGGAGGAGGGACAGTGCGCCACGCCGGTGCCGGTGCGGGCGAAGGCGGCGATGTCGGAGTCGTTCATGTGGACGCAGTGCGCCATCCACACGTCCTCGCCGAGGAAGCCGGTGGACTCGAAGTAGTCCGTCGGCCCCATGCCGAAGAGCTCGTGGCAGAACTTCTCCTCCTCCACGGTCTCCGAGCCGTGGGTGTGCATCCGCACCCCGAGCCGGCGGGCCAGCTCGGCACCCTGCTTGAGCAGCTGGGTCGAGATGGAGAACGGGGAGCAGGGGGCGACGGCGACCTGCGTCATCGCGTCGAAGGAGGCGTCGTGGAACTTCTTCACCGTCTCCTCGGTCGCGGCGAGCGCGCCCTCGGTGGTCTCGACCGCGAAGTCCGGCGGCAGGAAGCCGTCCTTCTCGCTCATGTCCATCGAGCCGCGGGCGAGGGTGAAGCGGACGCCCATGTCGGAGGCGGCGCCGATGATGGCGCCGGACAGGTCGCCGGAGTTCTTGGGGTAGACGTAGTGGTGGTCCATGGCGGTGGTGACACCACCGCGGGCCATCATCGCCAGGGAGCCCTGGGCGGCGACGCGGACCATCGACTCGTCGATGCGCGACCAGGTCGGGTAGAGCGCGACCAGCCAGTTGAAGAGGTTGTGGTCGGTGGCCAGACCCCGGGTGATCCACTGGTAGAAGTGGTGGTGGGTGTTGACCAGACCGGGCGTCACCAGATGGCCGGTGGCGTCGATCCGGCGGACCACGTTCTCCAGGCCGTCGGGCGCCTTGCCGGCGCCGATGGACTCGATCCTGTTGTCGGCGACGACGAGGTGGCCGGAGGCGTACTCGGTGTCGTTCGCGTCGACGGTCGCGATCGCCGCGTTCTCGATGACGATGCGCTGGGCTGCCGAAGGTGCTGCCATGGCGGTGCTTCCTTCATTCCTCGGGGATGGTTCGGGCACGGCAGGACCCTAGGAGGATTTGAGTGCCGGAGCGGTGTGACGGCTCCGGGTGCCGAGATGGTGGAAGAACAGGTTGAGCAGGACGGCGACGAGCGCGCCCGCGCTGATGCCGGAGCCGAGCACGGTCTGCGCCCAGGCCGGGAAGCCGGCGTAGAAGGTGGGAGCGGCGAGCGGGATGATGCCCGCTCCGAGCGCGACGGCCACCAGGATGATGTTGGAGCTGTCGTCGAGTCCGGCTTCCGACAGGGTGCGGATGCCGCTGACGGCGATCGAGCCGAAGAGGACGATGCCGGCGCCGCCGAGGACGGGCATCGGGACCGTCGAGACGACCGCGCCGAGGACCGGGAAGGCGCCGAGGACGATCAGGGCGCCGCCCGCGACGGCGACGACGTACCGGGAGCGGACCCTGGTCAGCGAGACGACGCCGACGTTCTGGGCGAAGGCCGAGGTGGGGAAGCCGCCGAAGACGGGGCCGAGCAGGGTGGCAATGCCGTCGGTGCGCAGGCCGCGGGTGATGGTCTTCCCGTCGCTGCGGCGCTCGCAGATCTCGCCGAGGGCGAGCATGCCGGCACTGGACTCGGTCATGAGGACCAGCATCACGATGCAGAGCGAGAGGATCGCGGCGGGCTGGAACTCGGGGGCGCCGAAGGCGAAGGGCGCGGGCAGGGCCGCGACGGGTGCCTCGCGCAGGGCTCCGAAGTCCGCCATGCCGAAGGGGACGGCCGCGAGGGTGCCGATGAGGAGGCCGAGCAGGAGGGCGATCTGCTTGACGAAGCCCTTGCCGAAGCGCTGGAAGAGCAGGATGACGACGAGGGTGAATCCGGCGAGGGCCAGGTGCCTCATGGCGCCGAAGTCGGCGGCGGTCTTGTCGCCGCCCTGGGCCCAGCCGACGGGCACGGGCATCAGGGTGACCCCGATGAGGGTGATGACGACGCCGGTGACGAGGGGCGGGAAGAAGCGCAGGAGTTTGCCGAAGAAGGGTCCGACGGCGAGGCAGAAGACGCCGGCGACCATCACCGCGCCGTAGATGGCGGGAAGTCGGTGTCCCGGGGCGCTGGTCTCGGCGATGGCGAGCATCGGGGCGATGCCGGCGGAGGAGGCGGCGTTGACGAACGGGAGCCGGTTGCCGGCGAGGTGCCGGATGCCGAGGGTCTGCAGGATGGTGGCGCAGCCGGCGATGAGCAGGCTCGCCGCGATGAGCCGGGTCATTCCGGCGGCGTCGAGGCCGACGGCCTGGCCGATGATCAGCGGAGGGGTGACGACGCCCGCGTACATGGCGGCGATGTGCTGGAGTGCCGCGGGAACGAGCCGCGAGACGGGGAGCTTTTCGTCCACCGGATGGACCTGGTGGGTGGTGTCCGGCGGGGTGGAACACGGGCCTTCGGCGGATGCCGGCCCCATTGCAGGCTGTGCCATGGAGGTTCCCTCCGGTCTGGTGCGGGCCCCGCCCGACTGCGGGCGGGCGGGGCCGTCACTCAGATGCCGCTTAGAGGTTGGTCATGTCGACCGGGATCAGCGCCGTGGCTCCGTCGCGGAGGACGGTGGCCTCGATGAGGCCGTACATGCGGTCGGCGGCGTAGTAGACCTCGTTGTCGTTCTTGAGGCCGAAGGGCTCGAGGTCGACCAGGAAGTGGTGCTTGTTCGGGAGCGAGAAGCGGACCTCGTCGATCTCCGAGCGGTGGTTGATGATGCGGGTGGCCATCTGGTAGAGCGTCTGCTGGAGGGAGTACGAGTACGTCTCCGAGAAGGCCTCGAGCATGTGCTTCCTGGTCTGCTCGTAGGACCGCTCCCAGTTGGGCATGCGCTGGTCGTCGTCGGTCCAGTTGAACCGCCAGCGGGCCGAGACCTGCGTGGCCAGGATGCGGTCGTACGCCTCCTGGAGGGTGGTGTACCGGTCCTTGATGTATCCCCAGAACTCCGAGTTGGTGGAGTTCATGACGACGAGGTCCTTGAGGCCGGAGATGACCTCCCACTTCTCGCCGTCGTAGGTGATCTGGGTGACGCGGGTCTCCTGGCCCTTGCGGGCGAAGGAGTGGTTGACCTCGTCGGCGCCGATGAACTTGGAGTTGGCGTCGGAGGGGGCGATGCGCTCCCAGGCGTACTCCTCGATCCGGATGCGCGCCTTCTTGATCGGCTCCTGGCTCGTCACGAAGTGGCGGGCGAGGTGGATGCCGAACTGCTCGGCGGACTCGATGCCGTGTTCCTTGGCGAACGCGAAGACGGTGTTCTTCGTCGTGTCGGTGGGGAGGCAGTGGGCGTTCGAGCCGGTGAGGTGGACGTCGTCGAGGTCGCCGGAGAGGGCGACGGAGACGTTCAGGTCCTTGATGTGGTGGGTGGCGCCGTCCCGCGTGATCTTGACGACGCGGTTCTCTGCTTTGCCGTACTGGTTCTGGCCGAGAATCGTGGGCATGTCTGCTAGCTCCCTCGGTAAACGGAGTAGCCGAACGGGTTGAGCAGCAGCGGTACGTGGTAGTGCTCGCCCGGCTTGACGGCGAACGTGATCGCCACCTCCGGGAAGAACGCACCGCTGTCCCTTACGCGGGGGGCGTCCTGCTGCGCCTCGGCTTGCTTCTTGGCGAAGTACGTCTCGGTCTCGAAGTCGAGACGTACGTGGGTGGTTTCTTCCGGCAGCGCCGGCAGGTCCTTGCAGCGCCCGTCCGCGTCGGTGGCGGAGCCGCCGAGCGCGACCCATTCCGCGTCGGAGCCGCTGCGGGCCGCGAGCGTGATGGCCACGCCCTCGGCCGGGCGGCCGATGCTGGTGTCCAGGATGTGCGTGGACACCGAGGCGGTGGTGTCGGTGCTCATGCGGAGCTCTCTTCCTCGGAGGTCTCGGGGGTCTCGGGGGTCTCGGGGGACTCCACGAGACGGGTCAGCCGGATGCGGTTGATCTTGCCCAGTTCGGTGCGGACGATCTCCCGCTCCCGCTCGGGCGAGTTTCCGATCCGCTCGCGGACCGCGTCGCGCATCTGCTCGCCGGTCCTGCCGGTGGCGCAGATGAGGAAGACATGACCGAACTTGTCCTGGTAGGCCAGGTTGAGTTCGAGCATCTCGGCCTTGAGCTCCGCGGAGGCGCCGGCCATCCCGCTCTGCTCGCGGGAGGAGGTCGGGTCCCCTTCCTTCGGACGACCGATCGGCGGGTGGCCCGCCATCGCGTCGGCCAGGTCCTCGGCGGTCAGCTCGGCCATGGCGGCGTCGCTGGCGAGGAAGAGGGCTTCGGCGGTGGCGTACGGGCGCTGGGCGAGGAGCTTGCTCCCCCACGCCGAACTGGAGCACACCTCGTGGAGCGCGGCGACGGCCTCGCTGTCCGCCGAGGTGTTGAACCGGGCGAGGCCCGGTGTCGTTCCTGAAGTCACGGGAAGCCTCCGTGGCTGTTTTTCGCTGTGCGTCGGACGGGCTGCGGATAGCTAACGCCCTCCGCAACACAACGTCAACACTTTGTTGAAAACTCGGCCACACAAAAGCCGCCGTCCCGACATCCGGACGACGGCTTGTGGCCAGAGATGATCAACTAGTCGTTCTTGGCGGCCTTTTCCCTGTTCAGGGCGGTCTCCCTGTTGAGGTAGTTGTACACGGTGAACCGGCTGACACCCAGTGCCCCGGCCACCGTCTCCACCCCATGGCGTACGGAGAAGGCGCCTCGTGCCTCCAGGAGGCGGACGACCTCCTGCTTGGCCTTGCGGTCGAGTTCGGCCAGTGGCATCCCGTGCCGCCGCTCCATCGCCGCGAGGATGTGGTCGAGGGAGTCGGACAGCTGCGGCAGCCGTACGGCGAGGACGTCCTCGCCCTCCCAGGACAGGACGACGTCGTCGGCCTCCGCCTGCGCGGGGCCGAGCAGCTCGGCACCCATGGCGTCCACCAGGGGCTTCACCGCCGCCACCAAGGGGTGCTCGCTCACTTCTCCCCCTCGCCGATCACGTTGACCTGGAGCGAGACGCGGGTGGCACCGGCCGCGAGCGACTTGCGCAGCAGCGAGTCGACCGCGGTGAGCACCGCGTCGGCGCCGCCTTCCGCCGTGTTGCCGAAGGGGCCGACGTCGACCGCGTCCAGTTCGGCCGACTGGATGACCTCACGGGCCACGACCGCATGCGCCGGCGCCTCGTCGAGGTCGAACGGCTCGGTCGTGAACTCCACTCTCAAACGCACCATGGCCCCAAACTACGGCCCCGATCCGGCCGACGGCAGCCCCGGACCTGCGGGGACCTCTTGACAAGTGCGGCAACCCCCTTGCAACATTCCGTCAGACAGAAACTTACTTCCGCAATACGGAAGGAGCGCCGCCCCTCATGGGATACACGGACCAGCGCTTCGATGTGAACCTGTCGATCCTCTTCACGGAACTCCCGCTCCTGGAGCGCCCCGCGGCCGCCGCCGCGGCGGGCTTCACCGCGGTCGAGCTGTGGTGGCCCTGGATCGACACCGCCACCCCCGAGCAGAGCGAGCTCGACGCCCTCAAGAAAGCCCTCGAGGACGCCGGCACCCAGCTGGTGGGCCTGAACTTCTACGCCGGGCAGCTCCCCGGCCCGGACCGCGGAGCCCTCTCCGTACCCGGGGAGGAGTCGGACCGCTTCCGCGCCAACATCGAGGTGGCCGCCGACTTCGCCGCCTCGGTGGGCTGCAAGGCGCTGAACGCGCTCTACGGCAACCGCGTCGAGGGCGTCGACCCGCAGATCCAGGACACCCTCGCCCTGGAGAACCTGGTCCTGGCCGCCCGCGCGGCCGACCGGATCGGCGCGATCCTCCTCGTCGAGACCCTCAACAAGCCGGAGTCGCCGCTCTACCCGCTGGTGAGCGCCCCCTCCGCGATCGAGGTCGTCGACAAGGTCAACGCGGCCACCGGCCTCGGCAACGCCAAGTTCCTCCTCGACATCTACCACCTGTCGATGAACGGCGAGGACGTCGGCCGGGTCATCGCGGAGTACGCGGCCAAGACCGGTCACGTCCAGATCGCGGACAACCCGGGCCGCGGCGCGCCGGGCACCGGCGACCTGCCGCTCGAGCAGCTCCTCGACGAGCTGAGGAAGGCCGGTTACGACGGCTGGGTCGGCCTGGAGTACAAGGCCGCCGACGCCGCCGCGTCCTTCGAGTGGCTGCCCGCCGAGGCCCGCCCGGCTCGCTGACGCAGGCCCCCTCCCCGTATCACCTTGTTTTGAGAGGCACCCTCATGAGCAACCTCCCCAAGATCGCGTGGATCGGTCTCGGCATCATGGGCTCCCCCATGTCCGAGAACCTCCTGAAGGCCGGCTACCCGGTCACCGGCTTCACGCTGGAGCAGGACAAGCTGGACCGGCTGGCCAAGGCCGGCGGCACCTCCGCCGCGTCGATCGCCGAGGCCGTCAAGGACGCCGACGTCATCATCACGATGGTGCCCGCCTCCCCGCAGGTCGAGGCCATCTCCTACGGCCCCGAGGGCATCCTGGAGAACGCGAAGCGGGGCGCGCTGATCGTCGACATGTCGTCGATCACCCCGCAGACCTCGGTGGACCTCGCCAGGAACGCCGCCGAGAAGGGCATCCGCGTCATCGACGCCCCGGTGTCCGGCGGCGAGGCCGGCGCGATCGAGGCCGTGCTCTCGATCATGGTCGGCGGCGAGCAGGCCGACTTCGACGAGGCCCTCCCGATCCTGGAGGCCCTCGGCAAGACCATCGTGCTCTGCGGCCCGCACGGCTCCGGCCAGACGGTGAAGGCCGCCAACCAGCTGATCGTCGCGGTCAACATCCAGGCGTGCGCCGAGGCCGTCGTCTTCCTCGAGAAGTCCGGCGTGAACCTCCAGGCCGCCCTGGACGTCCTCAACGGCGGTCTGGCCGGCTCGACCGTGCTGACCCGCAAGAAGGACAACTTCCTGAACCGGGACTTCAAGCCCGGCTTCCGGATCGACCTGCACCACAAGGACATGGGCATCGTCACCGACGCCGCCCGCAACGTCGGTGCGGCCCTCCCGGTCGGCGCCGTCGTCGCCCAGCTCGTCGCCTCCCTGCGTGCGCAGGGCGACGGCGGCCTGGACCACTCGGCCCTGCTGCGCGCCGTCGAGCGCCTCTCCGGCAGCCAGGTCTGACCCACCCGCCCCGTACCGGGGCCCCTGATTTCCGGTCGGCGGCGGCGCTGACACCTGTCCTGTCGCGCCCAAGGCGTCGCCGCCGACCGGAACACCACACCTCCTTTTCAACAAACTGTTGACGTTGCGTTCGAGCCGAACCTACGCTCCTCGAACCGTCAGCAGAGCTCCCGTACGGAAGGTCACGATGTCGAAGCGCGTGCTTACGACCGAGTCCGGCGCCCCCGTCGCCGACAACCAGAACTCCGCCACCGCCGGCGTCGGTGGCCCGATCCTCCTGCAGGACCAGCACCTGCTGGAGAAGCTCGCGCGCTTCAACCGTGAGCGGATCCCGGAGCGCGTGGTGCACGCCCGCGGCTCCGGCGCGTACGGCTTCTTCGAGGTGACCGACGACGTCACCGGCTTCACGAAGGCCGCGTTCCTCTCCGAGGTCGGCAAGAAGACCGAGACGTTCATCCGCTTCTCCACCGTGGCCGACTCGCTCGGCGGCGCCGACGCGGTCCGCGACCCCCGCGGCTTCGCGCTGAAGTTCTACACCGAAGAGGGCAACTACGACCTCGTCGGCAACAACACCCCGGTGTTCTTCATCAAGGACCCGATCAAGTTCCCCGACTTCATCCACTCCCAGAAGCGCGACCCCTTCACGGGCAAGCAGGAGCCGGACAACGTCTGGGACTTCTGGGCGCACTCCCCCGAGGCGACCCACCAGATCACCTGGCTCATGGGCGACCGCGGCATCCCGGCCTCCTACCGCCACATGAACGGCTACGGCTCCCACACCTACCAGTGGACCAACGAGGCGGGCGAGGCCTTCTTCGTCAAGTACCACTTCAAGACGAACCAGGGCATCCGCAGCCTCTCCGCCGACCAGGCCGCCGAGCTCGTCGGCAAGGACGCGAACTCGCACCAGACCGACCTGCTCCAGGCCATCGAGCGCGGTGTGAACCCCTCGTGGACCCTGTACGTCCAGGTCATGCCGGCCGCCGAGGCCGCGGAGTACCGCTTCAACCCCTTCGACCTCACCAAGGTGTGGCCGCACGGCGACTACCCGCTCCAGCGGGTGGGCCGCCTGGTCCTCGACCGCAACCCGGAGAACGTCTTCGCCGAGGTCGAGCAGGCCGCGTTCTCCCCGAACAACTTCGTCCCGGGCATCGGCCCCTCGCCGGACAAGATGCTCCAGGGCCGCCTCTTCGCCTACGCGGACGCCCACCGCTACCGTCTCGGCGTGAACCACACCCTGCTGCCGGTGAACGCCCCCAAGGCGACCACCGCCCAGAACTACGGCCGGGACGGCTTCATGGCCACCCGCAACGGTTCGCGCCACGACAAGAACTACGAGCCCAACTCGTACCAGGGCCCGGCCCAGACCGACGCCGCGCTCTCCGCGCCGCTCGCGATCCACGGCTGGACCGGCACCCACGAGGCGCCCGCCCACGTCAAGGACGACGACTTCTTCCAGGCCGGCGAGCTGTACCGCCTGATGTCCGAGGACGAGAAGGGCCGTCTGGTCGCCAACATCGCCGGCGGTCTGTCCCAGGTGTCCCGCGAGGACGTCATCGAGAAGAACCTCGCGCACTTCGCCGCCGCCGACGCGGACTACGGCAAGCGCGTGGCCGAGGCCGTCCGCGCCCTGCGCGAGGACTGATCCCGAAGAACACCCATACTGCGTACGGCACCTGACGGGAGGTCAGTGCCGTACGCGGTCCGGATCGCCGGCCCGGATGAGGGGTGGCCGGCGGACCGGACAAGCGTGAGGACCGCGGCGGCGTCGAGCCAGTGCGGTGGTAAGGGCGCCAGGCCCCCTTCTTGACCTGAAAGAAGGGACCGGCCGGCGCGCCCGTCGGCACCGCCGCGGTCCCAACGCCCCACCCCGCCCCCTCGGGGGCCGGGCGCACCCCACGACAGGTGCACCCCACAGCAGGTGCATCCCAAGCCACCGCCCGGCGGCGCGAACGTCCTGTCGCGCCAGCCTCGTGCCGTCGGGCGGTCACCAGGCGGAGAGCGCGGAACCAGGTTTACGGTCCCTGGTTCCGCGCTCTTCTCCGTTTTACGGTCCCTGGTTCCGCGCTCTTCTCCGTTCCACGGTCCCTGGTTCCGCGCTCCGCCGCGTCCGCGGCGCCGCAGCGCATCGTTTCTGCGGTGAAGATCCGCACCCGCTCGGACGAGCGCACCGCGAGCCGGGTCCGCGGCGCCCCGGTGCCGGGGTTATCCACTCGTGCATGATCAAGAATCTGGTGCGGGGCCTCGCCCCGCTCGCGCTGATCCTTTCCCCCCTGGCCGCCCCCTCCCCCGCCCTCTCCGCGAACGTGGTCCTGCTGCCCGACGCGCTCGCCGCGCTCAGCGAGGCGTCCGAGGACCCGGACGGGTACAAGGAGTCCGCGTTCCGCCACTGGAACGAGGGCCTGGACCCCGCGGACGACTGCGACACCCGCTCCGAGGTGCTGCTCGCGGAAGCCGTCGACGCGCCGCGGGCAGGGGCGGACTGCGCCCTCACCGGCGGCCGCTGGACCTCGTACTACGACGGCCAGAACGTCACCGACCCGGCCGCGCTCCGCGTCGACCACCTCGTCCCGCTGCGGGAGGCCTGGGAGTCGGGGGCGTCCGGATGGACCGCGGCGCGGCGCGAGCAGTACGCCAACGACCAGGGCGCGGCCGCGACCCTCGTCGCCGTCACGGCCCGCAGCCGGCGGGACAAGGCGGGCCGCGACCCGGCCGAGTGGGTGCCGTCGGACTCCGGACGGTACTGCCGTTACGTCGGCGAGTGGGTGGCCACCAAACTGCGCTGGGGCCTGTCCGCCGACAAGGACGAGGTGGAGGCGCTCAAGCTGTTCGCCGACGGCCCCTGCGAGGAGACGGTCGTGCTGCGCTCGACGGCGCCCCGGTAGCCCCCGCCCCGCGCTCGGCCCGGGCCAGGCCGGACGTCACGGCGAGCGAGGCGGCGGCGAGGACCACCATCGCCGTGCGCGGTGACGTGCACTGGGCCAGGGTGCCGGCCAGCGCGGCGCTCACCCCCTGGAGGGCGAGCATCCCCGAGCTGTGCAGCCCGAGGGCGTGACCGCTCAGCTCCTCGGGCACCAGCTCCATCAGCCGTTCCTGGTGCAGCAGGCTCGCCCCGTAACCGACCGCCGACACGGTCACGGCGGCGACCGCGAGCGGCGGCCCCGGATCGAGGGCGAAGAGCAGGAACGGGGCGGCGAGCAGCGCCTGGAGCGGGAAGCGGATCCGGGCCCGCAGCCGCGCCGGTACGAAGCGGCCGACGGCGGTGTCCCCGGCCAGCATCCCGAGCGCGCCGCACGCGAAGAGCAGTCCGGCGCGCTCGGGGGCGTACGGCACGAACAGCGACTCGCAGCCGACGACCAGCCCGTTCGGCACCCAGAGGGCGAGGTAGGTCCGGCGGCGGGCGGGTGAGGACCACAGCAGCGCGTTGCTCCGCCGGGTCTCGGCGACCGAGGCCCGGCCGTCCGCCCGGGGCGGGCGTGCCCCGAGGCCGAGGCGGGCGACGACGGCGGCCGCGAGGTACGTCCCCGCGCCGGCGAGGACCGCGCCGCGCGGCGAGAGCAGGGCGACGAGGAGGCCGCCGGCGGCGAAGCCGCCGATCTGGCAGACGCCGGCGGCCATGTTCGTCACCGACCGCCCGAGCAGGTACTCCTCGCGCGGGAGGATCTCGGTCAGGAGCCCGTGGCGCACGCCTCCGCCCAGCGACGCCGCGAGACCCTCGGCGAGCAGGACCGCGCAGACCGCCCACGCGGGCAGCCCGGGGATCGCCAGGACGCCCGTGGCCAGGGCGAAGAACAGGGCGACGCCGGAGAGCGCGGCGCGTGGCGGCAGCCGGTCGGCGGCGGAGAGCAGGGTGGTCGCGCCGACGAGCTGGGCGAGCGAGGGCCCGAAGAGCGCGAGGGCGGACAGCAACGGCGAGCCGGTCGCACGGAAGACGAGCGTGGCGAGCCCGAGTCCCGCGACGGTCTGCGCGGCCGTCTGCGCCGCGCCGGCGAGGAAGAGCGGGGTGAATTCGGGGGTGCGGAAGAGGGTGCGGTAGCGGGGCATGCGGGCAGTCTCGGGGTGGGCCCGCCGCGTCGATATCGTTTCGCGGAGGGGCGAAACGTCGGGTGGGTGCGGAGGCGGAGGGCGGGGCGGCGGCGTGGGCTGGTGGCAGATAGGCACGGATTCCCTGGCGGGGAGCAGGTTCGTCGTCTCTCCGCTCGCCGAGGCGGTGGCGGCGCTCAAGACGCTGGACGCGGCCGCGGGCGCCCACCCGGGCGAGCGGGCCTGGCTGGCGGCGCACCTGCCGGCGTACCGGGAGCGCCTCGCCGCCGAGCCCCTGGACGCGCTCCTGGTGCGGGCCGCCCTCGGGCCCACCTGGAACGCCGACTTCCTGACGCCGACGCCCACGGGTGAGCGCGAGCGGTCCTTCGAGGAGGAGGTCGCGGCGGTCCGCGACGCCGAACCGGGCGACGCCGTGCCCCAGTTGGAGGTCGCGGTGGGCGGCCTCGTACCGGAGCCGCTGAGGTCGGCGGGAGACCTGCCGCGGCGGATGGCGGAGGTCCTGACCTGGGTGTGGCGGGAGACGGTCCTGCCCGACTGGCCGCGCCGCCGGATGATCATCGAGGCCGATGTGGTGGCGCGGACCGCCCGGTTGGGCCGGGGCGGCTGGGCGGCGGCCCTCGACGAACTCAGCCCGGGGAGGCTGCGCTGGCTCGGCGACGGGCGCCTCCAGGTCAACGCCCGGGCGTATCCCCCGCGTTCGGTCGACGGGGGCCGGCTGCTCTTCGTGCCGGTCACCCCGAGCACGGGCTGGGTGTCCTGGGAGGGCACGGAGCGGTTCGCGGTCGTGTACGCGTGCGCGGGCGTCCTCGCGGACGGCGCGGGTCCCGTGGCCCCGGAAGCGCTCGGCGCGCTGCTCGGAACGGCCCGGGCCGGGGTCCTCGTACGCCTCCAGGAGCCGAAGTCCACCAGTCAGTTGGTCGCGCTGACCGGGCAGGGCCTCGGTTCGGTGGGCCGGCATCTGAAGGTCCTGCGGGAGGCCGGGCTCGTACGGCGGGGACGGGCGGGCAGGTCGGTGCTGTACGAGTGGACGGAGGCGGGCGCGGTGCTCGTACGGGCGGCGGGCGGGAGGAGGGGCCCGGCTCGGCCTCGGGGGCCGGGCCGGGCGGCCGGTCCGGGCCCGGTCGCGGGAGGCTGAACGCGGGACGGCCCCCGCCCCGGTGCTCCTCGGGGCGGGGGCCGGGTCACGGCTCCGGGGATCAGACCTGGAGGGCCTTGATCGCGGTCGGGGCGTGGCCGGGCTCGGTCGCGAGCTCCTCGAACTCGGTGACGTCGCTCATGTCGACCGTCTTGCTCATCGCGATGTTGGTGATGCGCTCCAGGATGGCCTCGACGACGACCGGGACCTGGTGCTCGACGGCCAGCTTCTTGGCCTCCTCCAGCGCCTCGCCCAGCTTGTCCGGGTCGGTGACGCGGATGGCCTTGACCCCCAGGCCCTCGGCGACCTTGACGTGGTCGACGCCGTAGACGCCGATCTCGGGGGTGTTGATGTTCTCGAACTCGAGGTTGACCTCGAAGTTGATGCCGAGGCCGCCCTGCGCCTGACGGATCAGGCCGAGGTAGGCGTTGTTCACGAGGACGTGGACGTAGGGGACCTTGTGCTGGGCGGCGACCGCCAGCTCCTCGATCATGAACTGGAAGTCGTAGTCGCCGGAGAGCGCGACGACCGGGGTCTCCGGGTCGGCGGTGGCGGCGCCGATGGCGGCCGGGATGGTCCAGCCGAGCGGGCCGGCCTGGCCGCAGTTGATCCAGTGGCGCGGCTTGTAGACGTGCAGGAACTGCGCGGCGGCGATCTGGGAGAGGCCGATGGTGGTGACGTACCGGGTCTCCGGGCCGAACGCCCTGTTCATCTCCTCGTAGACGCGCTGCGGCTTCATCGGGATGTTCTCGAAGTGCGTGCGGCGCTGGAGGGTGGCCTTGCGCTCCTGCGCGGAGGCGGCCCAGGCGGAGAAGTCGGGGAGCTTGCCCTCGGCCTTCAGCTCCTTGGCGATCTCGATGAAGAGCTCCAGCGCGGCCTTGGCGTCGGAGGCGATGCCGTAGTCGGGGGCGAAGATCTTGCCGAGCTGGGTGGGCTCGATGTCGACGTGGACGAACTTCCGGCCCTTGGTGTACGCCTCCAGGTTGTAGCCCGTGTGGCGGTTGGCCCAGCGGTTGCCGATGCCGAGGACGAAGTCCGACTCCAGGAAGGTCGCGTTGCCGTAGCGGTGCGCGGTCTGGACGCCGACCATGCCGGCGGCGAGCTCGTGGTCGTCCGGGATGGTGCCCCAGCCCATCAGGGTGGAGATGACCGGGATGCCGGTGAGCTCGGCGAACTCGACGAGCAGGTCGGTGGCGTCGGCGTTGACGATGCCGCCGCCGGCGACGATCAGCGGGCGCTCGGACTCCAGGAGGAAGCTGAGCGCCTTGGCGGCCTGCGCGCGGGTGGCCCGCGGCTTGTAGACCGGCAGCGGCTCGTAGGTCTCCGGGTCGAACTCGATCTCGGTCAGCTGGACGTCGATCGGCAGGTCGATGAGGACCGGGCCGGGACGGCCGGAGCGCATCAGGTGGAAGGCCTGCTGGAAGACGCCGGGGACCTGCGCGGCCTCCAGGACGGTCGTGGCGGCCTTGGTGACCGGCTTGGCGATCGTGGCGATGTCGACGGCCTGGAAGTCCTCCTTGTGGAGCTTCGAGACCGGGGCCTGGCCGGTGATGCAGAGGATCGGGATGGAGTCCGCGATCGCCGAGTACAGGCCGGTGATCATGTCGGTGCCGGCGGGGCCGGAGGTGCCGATGCAGACGCCGATGTTGCCGGCCTTGGCGCGGGTGTAGCCCTCGGCCATGTGGGACGCGCCCTCGACGTGGCGGGCGAGCGTGTGACCGACCCCGCCCACGTTCTTGAGCTCGCGGTAGAAGGGGTTGATCGCCGCGCCGGGGACGCCGAACGCCTGGGTGACGCCTTCGCGCTTGAGGATCTCAACGGCCGCTGCGGCGGCGGTCATACGAGGCATGGGAGTGCTCCTGCTTCGGCCGGTCGGAGACGGGCACGCGGTGTGACTCGGAAGCTCATCGCGGCCTGTTTCCGTAATGCGGAAATACTGTTCTGCTATACGGAAGCAATGTAGGTGGGCCCCCGGAGGGCCGTCAAGAGAAGTCCGGTCGGCGGGATCACGGAAGTGGCCGAACACCCTCCCTCCGGGTGGCGGAAGGGTGGACGATGGGGCGGAACGACAGGGGGTTGGGTTGTGGGCGATTCCGTACCGGTGCGCTGCCCGGAGTGCCTGCGCACGCAGGCGTACGCGGCGCCGGTCTTCCCCTGTGCGTGCGGCAGCCCCGTGGCACCGCCGGTGACGGCCGGCGCCACGGCGGAGCCGATCACGCACCGGAACTGGACGGACGAATGGGTCACCGTCCGCTGCGGCTCCTGCGGCCGCGAGGACGACTGGCCCCACCCCGAGCTCGGCTGCTCCTGCGGCACGGTCCTCCGCGTCCCGGTCCGCCCGGTGACCGAGCCCGCCCCGCCACCGGCCCCCGACTCCGCGCCGGAAACCGCGTCCGCGCCCGATGCCTCCCCGGGCCGCGGGGCAGGGCACGCCGGCACCGCGGACGGCGCCGGGCCCTCCCCCACGGCCCGGGAAACCGCCCCGCGGGACGGCGGCGCGGCACCGGGAGCCCCCGGCGTCGAGGCCCCCGCGAGCGGCGGCGGGCACGTCGAGTCCTTGCCGGAACCGGCGCACGGCCGCGGGAGCGAAGGCGGGACGACGGGGTCCGGCGGAACGGGACCCGGCGGGTTCGGGCTCGGCGCCGACGGCAGCGGCGCGGGCCCCGACCCCTCCGCCTCGGCGCGGTCGCGGCCGGCCGAGCCCGGCTCCGAGTGGTTCGGCAGAGGTCCCGGCGCACGGGGCGGCGGCGGTACGGACGAGTCGGAGACGGGGATCGCGGCGGCCGGGCCGGGCGCGGCGACGCAGAGCGCGGCCGGGGTGCCACCGCAGAGCGCGGCGGGGGTGCCGCCCCGGGTCGGTGCGCACCGCTCGTTCGCCGAGCGGTATCCCGCGCACATTCCGCTGCCGCCCACGGCACCGCGCCCGGCCCCCGTGCGGGGCGCGTTCCGGCCGGTGACGATCCGGACCGCGCGGGACGCGGTCGCCGCCGCGGCCGGGTACCTGCGGTGGCTGGGCTTCCGCGACGTCGTGCAGCCCGAGGAGCGCCCGGCCTCCGGGGTGGACCTGCGGGCGCCGGGGCTCGTCGCCCAGGTCGACCCGAGCACCCGGCAGACCGGGCTGCGGGCGGTCGAGTGCCTCTGGCTCAACGGGCTGAGCGCCTCGGCGGTGAGCGTGTTCTTCTCGCTCGCCGGCTACACCCCGGAGGCCCGCTCGCGCGCCGCCGAGGTGGGTCTCCCCCTGTTCGTCCTCGATCTGACCGGGACCCCGCAACCGGTGAACCACGCGGCCGACGAACTGGCGGCGGGCGGAGCCTGAGGCCGGGAGCCGCGCCGCCGCGCACCCGCGCCGGCGCCGCACACACGACACCTCGGCATCCGAAACCGGCCATTCACGCGTGACGATCATGTTCCGCCGGGCACAACTCCCTCTGGGGGTGGGTGTCATGACGACGGGGATGTGGTGGTTCATCGGTGCCGCGTGGGGGGAACTCCTGCTCGCCGCCGCGCTGTTGCGAACCCGCAGCCGGGAAAGCGGGGCGGCGGACGGGGACGAGGTGCCGCCGCCGCAGGCGCTCGCGCTGCTGCGGGGCGGTCGGCGGGCGGCGGTGACCGTCGCGCTCGTGGCGCTGCACCAGCGGGGGGCGGTCGCGGCGGGCCGCAAACATACGATTCGGGCCAACGGCGGCCCCGGCCGGACCAGCGACCCCGTGCAGCTCGCCGTGCACGGGGCGCTGCACCGGGCGTTCGCCCTGCGGGCCCTCGTCGCGCGTCCCGAGACGCGGCGGGGCGTGGACGCCCTGCGCGCCCAGCTCCGCGGGTCGGGGCTGCTCCGGCCGCTCGCCCGGCTGTGGGCGGCCCGGGTGCTGCTGGGGTGCGTACCGCTGACGGTGGTGGCGGGCGCGGCGGCGGGGCTGGTCGCGGCGGGGTCCTCCGGTGCCGACATCGCGGCGGCGGTCGCGGCCGGGGTGCCCGCGGTCCTCGCGGCGGCGGGGCTGCTGCGGCTGCCGCCCACCACCCGGGCGGCGGGGCGGCTGCTCGACGGCCTGCGCGAGCGGTACCCGCTGCCGGCCCGCCGGAGCGAGGTCACCGACGGGCGCCTCGTCCAGCTGTACGTCGCCCTGTACGGCGATCCGGCGCTCGCGCTGTTCCTGCCCCGCTTCTCCCGCGAGGGCGGCCTCCTGGACCACCCCGCCGACGAACGCCCGGCCGCCGACCCCTACGCGCTCCAGGCCGAAGAGCGCCCGGACCGGACCCCGTACGACAACCAAGCCGCCGAGCCCTCGAACCAGACCCCGCACGCGAGGCCGACCGACCGGACCCCGGACCGGATCCCGCGCGCGGACCCGCCCGACCGGACCCCGCACGCGGGCCCGACGGGCCGGCCCTTGAACCAGGGCACGAGCCCGGAGCCGGCCGACGGCGGAAGCGGGAACAAGCCGCGTCGGGAGCGCGATCCCGGTGAGGGCGGGCCTCCTTCGTGACGCCGCGCCATACTGTCCTATGCGCATCAGAGCGGCCGCTCCGGCCGAACTCCCGCTGCTCCAGGACATCGAACGGGCGGCGGGCGAGCCGTTCCGTTCCCTCGGCATGGCGGCGATCGCCGACGACGACCCCCTGCCCCTGGACGTCCTGGAGACGTACCGCCGCGGGGGCCGGGCCTGGGTCGCGGTGGACGCCGCCGACCGCCCGGTCGCGTACCTGCTCACCGACACCGTCGACGGCTCGGCCCACATCGAGCAGGTGTCGGTGCACCCGGACGCCGCCCGCCGGGGCGTCGGCCGGGCGCTGATCGAGCACCTGGCGGCGGCCGCCGGGGAGCAGGGCCTGACGGCCCTGACCCTGACGACGTTCACCGAGGTCCCGTGGAACGCTCCGTACTACGCGCGGCTCGGCTTCCGGCCGCTGGCCGAGTCCGACCCGGCGCTCACGGAGGGCCTGCTCGCCATCAGCCGCGCCGAGGCGGCCCACGGCCTGTCCGCCTGGCCCCGGGTCTGCATGCGCCGGGAGGTCGGCTGACGGCGGACGGCCGGTCTCAGGCGGAGCCGTACCGCTGCCTCAGCTCCACCTTGCGCACCTTGCCGCTGACCGTCATCGGGAACTCGGTGAGGATCTCGACCCTGCGCGGGATCTTGTAGTGGGCGAGGCGGTCCCGGCAGAAGGCCGTGACGTCCTCCAGGGTCGGCGGGTCGGCGGGGTCGCGGGGGATGACGCAGGCCAGGATCTCCTCGCCGTAGCGCTCGTCGGGGACGCCGACGACCTGGACGTCGGCGATCTTGGCGTGCCCGTACAGGAACTCCTCGATCTCGCGCGGGTACACGTTCTCGCCGCCCCGGATGATCATGTCCTTGATGCGGCCGACGATCTGCACGTAGCCGTCGTCCCGCATCACGGCCAGGTCGCCGGTGTGCATCCAGCGGCCGGCGTCGATCGCCTCCGCGGTCTTCGCGGGCTCGTCCCGGTAACCGAGCATCACGCCGTAGCCGCGGGTGCACAGCTCCCCGGCCGTCCCGCGCGGCACGGTCAGGCCGGTGGCCGGGTCGACGACCTTCACCTCGACGTGGGGCATGACCCGGCCGACGGTGCCGGTACGGCGTTCCAGGTCGTCGTCGCGGCGGGTCTGCGTGGAGACGGGCGAGGTCTCGGTCATGCCGTAACAGATGGACACCTCCGTCATGTTCATCTCGGCGACGACCCGCTTCATCACCTCCACCGGGCACGGCGAACCGGCCATGATCCCGGTCCGGAGCGACGCGAGGTCGTAGGTCGCGAAGTCCGGCAGGTTGAGCTCCGCGATGAACATCGTCGGCACGCCGTACAGCGAGGTGCAGCGCTCCTCCTGCACCGCCCGCAGGGTGGCGGCCGGGTCGAAGGAGGCGGCGGGGATCACGATGCAGGCGCCGTGCGAGGTGGCCGCGAGGTTTCCCATCACCATGCCGAAGCAGTGGTAGAAGGGCACCGGGACGCAGACGCGGTCCTGCTCGCTGTAGGCGATCATCTCGCCCACGAAGTAGCCGTTGTTGAGGATGTTGTGGTGGGAGAGCGTGGCGCCCTTCGGGAAGCCCGTCGTCCCCGAGGTGTACTGGATGTTGACGGGATCGTCGCAGGAGAGCGGTTCGGGGCGCAGCTCCCCGGGCGTGCGGGCGAGCAGGGTGTCCCAGCTCGGGTCGCCGAAGTAGACGGCCTCGCGCAACTCCGGGCAGTCGCCGCGGACTTGCTCGACCATGGCCCGGTAGTCGCTCGTCTTGTGGGCGAGTGTGGCGAAGAGGAGGGAGATCCCGGCCTGCTTCAGGACGTACGCCAGCTCGTGGGCGCGGTAGGCGGGGTTGATGTTGACCATGACGGCGCCGATACGGGCGGTGGCGTACTGGACGAGGACCCACTCGGCGCAGTTCACCGCCCAGATGCCGACCCGGTCGCCCTTGCGGACCCCGCTGCCGAGCAGCGAACCGGCCAGCCGGTCGACGTCGGCGCCGAACCGCGCGTACGTCCAGCGGCGTCCGGTGGGCACGTCGACGAGGGCCTCCCGGTCGGGCCAGGCGGCGACGGCCCGGTCGAGGTTGGCGCCGATCGTGTCGCCGAGGAGCGCGGTGGTCGACACGCCGTGCGCGTAGGAGAGTTCCGTGGGGCTCGTGGCGCCCTGCGGCCCGCCGGTCATCCGAGGTCCCCTTCCAGGTACTCCTTGCCGCCGCCCTCGGCGGTGAGCCGGCGCAGTTCCACGCGCCGGATCTTGCCGGAGACGGTCTTGGGCAGGTCGGCGAACTCGATGCGCCGGACCCGCTTGTACGGGGCGAGGACCGCGCGCGAGTGGGCGAAGAGCGCCTTCGCCGTCTCCTCGTCCGGCTCCCAGCCGGCGGCGAGGACGACGTACGCCTTCGGCACGGCGAGCCGCACCGGGTCGGGGGCGGGGACGACGGCGGCCTCCGCGACGGCCTCGTGCTCCAGGAGCGCGCTCTCCAGCTCGAAGGGGCTGATCTTGTAGTCGGAGGCCTTGAAGACGTCGTCCGACCGGCCGACGTAGAAGACGTAGCCGTCCTCGTCGCGGGAGCCGATGTCGCCGGTGCGGTAGTAGCCGTCGGCCATCGCCTGGGCCGTACGCTCCGGGTCCCCGTGGTAGCCGGTCATCAGGCCCACCGGGCGGGCCGACAGGTCGAGGCAGATCTCGCCCTCCTCGACGTCCGGGCGGCCGGTCACCGGATCGACGAGGGTGACCCGGAAGCCGGGGCTCGGCCGCCCCATGGAGCCCTCCTTGAGACGCTGGCCGGGACTGTTGGAGACCTGGACGGCGGTCTCGGTCTGGCCGAAGCCGTCGCGGATGGTGACGCCCCAGGCGCGCCGGACGGACTCGATGACCTCGGGGTTGAGCGGTTCGCCGGCGGCGACGACCTCGCGGGGCGGGGTCTTCAGCCGCCCGAGGTCGGCCTGGATGAGCATCCGCCAGACCGTCGGCGGCGCGCAGAAACTGGTGACGCCGTTGCGCTCCATCTCGCCCATCAGGCGCTCCGGGTCGAAGCGCGTGTAGTTGTGGATGAAGACCGTCGCCTCGGCGTTCCACGGGGCGAAGAGGTTGGACCAGGCGTGCTTGGCCCAGCCCGGCGAGGAGATGTTGAGGTGCACGTCGCCGGGCTTGAGGCCGATCCAGTACATGGTCGAGAGGTGCCCGACCGGGTACGAGGTGTGGGTGTGCTCGACGAGCTTGGGGCGGGCGGTGGTGCCGGAGGTGAAGTACAGCATCAGCGTGTCGTCCGCGAGGGTGACGCCGTCCGGCTCGAAGTCGGCGGACTCGTGGGCCGCGTGCTCGTACCCGAGCCAGCTCACGCCGTCGCCGCCGACCGCGATCCGGGTGTAGTCGCCGGGCACGTCGTCGAACTTGGCCGTGTCCTCGGCCCGCACGATCACGTGCCGGGCGCGGCCCCGGTCGACGCGGTCGCGCAGGTCGGCGGCGCCGAGGAGCGGGGTGGCGGGGATGAGGACGGCCCGCAGCTTCATCGCGGCGAGCACGGTCTCCCACAGCTCGGCCTGGTTGCCGAGCATCACGATGATCCGGTCGCCGGCGCGCACGCCCTGGGCGCGCAGCCAGTTCGCGACCCGGTTCGAGCGGGCGGACATCTCCGCGAAGGACACCTTCGTCTCGGAGCCGTCCTCCTCGACGATGTGCAGGGCGGTCCGGTCGTTCCCCTCGGCGATGACGTCGAACCACTCGAGCGCCCAGTTGAAACGGTCGGGCCGGGGCCAGGCGAAGCCCTCGTAGGCCGTCTCGTAGTCGTCGCGATGCCGGAGCAGGAAGTCCCGGGCCGCCCGGAACCCCTCCGTCGCACTGGTCGCGCTCGCTGCCGTCATGTGTCCTCCTCGTTGCGGGACCGGTCCCGGACATCGTGTAATCAGTGACCCAGGTCTCACTACCCCCGTTCGGGGGTGAAGGAGTGGTTCCGTGCCCGAGATGGTGGAAGCGGTGGAGTTGCGTACGGCGCTGCTGCGGCTGAGGCGCGCCAGCGGGCTGCCCGTCGTCTTCGGCGGACTGCTCCAGGAGGGCCGCACGATGCGGATCGCCGAGCTGAGCGGAGCCGTCACGCCCGCGCTGCACGGCCTGGCGATCTCGGCCGGCTCCGGGCTCGGCGGGAAGTGCCTGGCGCTGTCGCGCCCGTGCGCGGTCACGGACTACCCGGCGTCGCGACACATCACGCACGAGTACGACGTCCCGGTCTCGGCGGAGGGGCTGCGCGCGGTGATCGCCGTCCCCGTCGTCGTGCGGCGCAAGGTGCGCGGCGTGCTGTACGGGGCGCTGCGCGAGTCCTTCCCGATCGGCGAGCGGGTCTTCGACACGGCGATGGCGGCGGCCCGTGACGTCGAGCAGGCCCTCGCGGTACGGGACAAGGTGCGGCAGCTGCTCGCGCCCCCGGCGCCCGGACCGTCCTGGGAGGAGGTCCGCCAGGCGTACGGGGAGCTGCGCGAGCTCGCCCCGAAGGTCCTGGACCCGGAGCTGCGGGCGCGCCTCCTCGCGGTGTGCGGCCGTCTGGAGACGGCCGCCGCCTCCCCCGCGCCGGTGCCGGGTGTGGCGCTCACGCCCCGCGAGACGGACGTCCTCGCGGCGGTCGCCTCCGGCGCGACGAACGCGACGGCGGCGGAGCGCCTGGGCCTGCGCCCGGAGACGGTGAAGGGCTACCTGCGCTCGGCGATGCGCAAGCTGGGCGCGCACACCCGCCTGGAGGCGGTGGTGGCGGCCCGGCGGGCGGGCGCGCTGCCCTAGACCCGAAGGACGAGGGCGCTGCCCTGGGCCCGAAGGACGAGGGCGCTCCCCTGGGCCCGGCGGGCGAGGGCGCTCCCCTGGGCCCGGCGGGCGGGGGCGCTGCCCTGGGGCGTGTCCGGAAAGGCCCGCCCGGCTCGCGGCGTCCGGGCGGGCTGCGCTGTTTTCCGGACACCCTCTGGTGGCCGGAGCGTGCGGCTCCGTCCCTCTCAGGAAGTGGCGGCCCAGGCGTCGAAGGCGGCGACGGAGGCGTTCACGAGGGTCGACGGTCGGCCGATCGAGGCGCCCGGGCCCGCTGCCAGGGTGAGGGTGAAGCCGGCCGGACCACCGAGCACGACACCGCAGTCGAGGCCCGCCAGCGGCGCCGGTGTGGGGGGCGGAGCCGGTACGGACAGGAACAGCTCGCAGGAGGAGGCCGTCTGCGCCAGGGCGGACAGTTCCGCCTCCATCGCCTCGACCAGGGCCGGTGCGTTGTCCTCCAGGGACCCGGGGCGCAGGGGGAACTCCCGGTCCAGGACGGTCACGCCGATCCCTCGGAGCGTGGTGGCCCGCAGGCGGAGGGCGCGGGCGTCGAACACCCCGTGGGTATGCAGGACGTAGACGGCGACGAGCGCCGCCCTGACGCCGGCGGCCAGGTCGGCCGCCGCCGCCCGCAGCGGCCACCGCCATTCCCGTCCCCGGAGGCGTACGGGCCGCAGCCCTTCGGTCAGCGCGAGGAGCCCGTCCCTCACGGTCTGCCCGTGGAGCCAGGCGCCTCCGGCGCCGAGGGAGAACAGTCGTCCCTCCTCGTCCACGGCCATCGGCGCGTCCGCGTCGGTGCGGCCGAGGGGGAAGAGCCGGGTGCCGAGCGTCTCGGCGAGCCGGTGCAGGGGCGGGCCGGAGTACCGGGCCTCCTGCGGGTCGACGACGCAGCCGGTCGCCGCCACCTCGCGGCCGCCGTGGGCCGCCGGCGCCGGGCGGAGGCCGTGGAACTCCCGGACGGCGCGCTCGGCGGCGGGAAACAGGGACCAGGGCCCCAGGCCCGCCGTCCTGAGGACGGCGATCATGGCGGCGTCACCGGCGTCCCGTCCGGGGTGCCAGCCGGCCAGGGTCAGGGACGTGCCGTCCTCGCCCCCGCGTACGGGGTCGGTCGTCGCGGGCTCGGTCGTCATCGTGGCCCCCGCGTCAGGAATCCTGGAGGACGGTGATGCCGAGCGCGTCGGCCAGGGCCGCGCAGGACCGGCAGAGGGCGGCGGGCGTACCGTGCTCGGGGTCTCCGTGGGGGCGCACCTTGCGGGAGACGAGGGCCGCGCCCGCGAAGTGCGACGGTGCCTCGGCGAGGCTCGTGGTCCCCCTGTCCGCGCGCTGGGCGTCGACCGCGTACAACCGGTCCGAGACGAGGGCGGATTCGGCGCAGTATCCGAGGAACGGCTCGCGCAGGCTCGGTGCGAGCCCGTCGAAGAACTCCTGGACGGCGGGGTGGAGCTGGGGCTCGCCGTCGCCGGTCAGGTTGGTCTGGCTGGTGATCGTGCCCTGGACGAGAAGGGAGGAGGCCGTTCCCGGCACGGTGTCAGACAAAGTAGTCCCGCGCTTCCTGCTGGGGGCCGCGCAGCAGACAGCTGATGGCCTCGTACGTGTTCGCTCCCAGGAAATAGGGACCGGTGTGGTGCATGAGGAAGAAGCGTCCGGTCTCGTCGATGAGGACCATCGCTCCGTCGAACGTCTCGTAGCCCACGGGGAAAAGCTTCTTCCCCACGTTCCGGGCGAGTTCGGCGACGTCCTCGCCGCTCTCCTCGTAGATCCAGTGCGGCGTGAATCCGACGGCGTCCGGCGGCGTTCCCGGAATCACCAGGCGCAGTCCACCGAATTCCCGGACGAAGTCCTGGGCAGCCCGGAACGGTTCGACCGGATGGCCTTCCTCGGCGAAACGGTCGGTCACGAAGCTCAGGAGCTCGGGCAGCTGCGCACCGATGTCACGCCCCCGCGTCCAGCCCGCCTCGGTCAGGACGGCCTCGACTTCCTCCGTTGTCATTCTCGGCATTCGAAGGCTCTCTCTCAGTGGTGCGCAATGACGCCGGCGAGGGGCAGCATTCTCTCACAGGACCGGCAGGGCGGTTTGTACTCCCCGTGCAGCAACTGATCGTCCCCGGGGCGCATGTTGCCGATCTGAACCGAATGGACGCGGGACCCTTCCATGGCTTTCCGTACGTCCTCCGGTGTGACGATGCCGGTCCCGTTCGGATCCATGTGGTGCAATCGGTCGGATATGAGAGCGACTTCCGCGCATTTTCCGTGACCGTTGCCCGGATTCTGGTCGGCCGCCTTCATGTCCGCCTCCACCCGGTCCAGGATCTGTTTGAGAGCCGGATGGGTGGACATCGTGGAGTCGCCGGTGGTGGAGCTGCTCGAATGCGCGGTCAGGGTGCCGTCGTGCAGCAGGGTCCCGGCACACGCCGTCTTCAGCCGGTGCTTGCCCTCCGGGTACGGATTGCTGGGCGGCTGGTTCTTGGCGTCGTCGGCGAGCTTCCCGGCCTCGTCGACGAGTGCCCTGCGCTGTTCGTCCTCGCTGAGGTGACTGACGTCCAGCGCGTCCCTGCGGTGGTTCTTCATGCCCTGTCCGGTCTGGCCGTGCCAGGGCGGCTGGGGGCTGATCGGTTTGCCGCCGGGATTGTTCCCGCCGGCCCCGTTGTTGTGGCCGCCTCCACCGCCCGGGGGCGTTCCGCCGCCTCCACCGCCCGGGTTCTTGCCCCCCGCACCGGAGCCGGAGCCGTCCTTGACGTCGTCGTGGTCGCCCTTGCGCTGGCGCGCGAGGCGGTCGCGGATGTTGTCGTCGTTGGTCTTGTGGTCCTTGGAGA
>NZ_JBWKCA010000039.1:0-45934 GCF_056436715.1 Streptomyces sp. NPDC043176 | reverse complement strand
CGCAGTCATCTGGCACAACCGGACCAACGGAACACCGCTGACCAGGTCACTTACCGCCTACGACCACTGACCAACTTCGGACTTACTCGTCTAGGGCTGGAGACCACCCGGGGCCTGGCGGTCGCCGGGGCCCGCGTCATCGTCCCCGCACGCCGCCCCGCCACCGCCCGCACAGTTCTCCAGGACCTGAAGGGGGCCGAGGTCGTCGCCATGGACCTGACCGACCTTCGGAGCGTGCGCGCCGCTGCCGCACAGATCAGTGACCGGCTCGACCGTCTCGACATCCTGATGGCCGTCGCGGGCGTCATGGCCACTCCGGAGCAGCGGGTAGGACCCGGCTGGGAAAGCCAGCTCGCCGCCAACCACTTCGGCCACTTCGCACTCACCAGCGAGCTCTACCCGCTCCTGGCCGCCGCGGACGGCGCGCGCGTCGTCGTCAACAGCTCCGCCGGGCACGTACTGACCGACATCCGCTGGCACGACCCGCACTTCCGCACCGGCTACGACAAGTGGCTGGCCTACGGCCAGGCCAAGACCGCCAACTCCCTGTTCGCCGTCCACCTCGACACCCTCGGACGCGACGACGGCGTACGGGCGTTCGCCCTTCACCCCGGAAAGATCATCACCGGTCTCCAGCGGGAGATGAGTCTCCAGGAGCAGATCGACCGCGGGTGGGTGGACCAGCACGGCAACGTCATCGGCGCCGGCTTCAAGACCCCCTCCCAGGGTGCCGCCACCGGCCTCTGGGCAGCCACCTCACCCCTCCTCGACACACTCGGCGGGCTCTACCTGGAGGACTGCGACATCGCACGCGTCTCCACCCCCGAGCAGCCCATGGACGACGGCGGGGTCCGCGCGTACGCCATCGCCCCCGACTCCGCCGCACGCCTCTGGGAACTGTCCCTCGCGGCGACCGGCGCCACCCCGATCACCCGATGAGTACGCGCTCCGCCCACACCCCGCCGTACACCACCACGCCACACTGCGCGTGGGGGACTCCCGAGCGATCGTCTGCAGCATGGTGGCGTTGCTCATCCACCCGACCAGGAGGGGCAACCTATGGGAGACCGTCGTCCTGGTGGTCGGCGTGATCCTCTACATGGTCGCCCGGAGCGTGGCGGTCGTCGGCGCGGCCAAGGCGGCGGGCGGGAACGGCAGGCCGACGATCGGCAACGTCGAACTCGCAGGGCCGAGGTCGAACCTCAAGCTGAGCTTCGGCGTCCGGGCCGACGGCGTCGAGACGTCGGCAACCGTCGGTGTGTACGTCGTCGCCATCGGCGAGGAGGGTGAGGCCCTCGACAGCCTGTCAGAGCTCTACTCCAGCAGCATGAGGCCCGACGACAAGGGCAGGATCACGCAGGACATCAGCATGCCGCTCCCGGCCGCAGGAGACGCCTGGGGCCTCGAAATCGTCGCGACCAACGCCGGCGGTCGCGACGACTGCGAGGCCCGGGCAGTACGCGGAGCCACGTGCACGACCGTCCAACTCCCCTGACCATCGTCCTCCACAAGCACCGCTTCTGCCGTCGCTGCCCCGTCAGAGCCCATTCCGGCAAGCCCTACTGCACCGCGCCCATGGTCCTGGCAGCAGCGGCAGGCCTCCGCGGGCCGGACGGCAACGAGCGCTCTTGGCAGCAGGGATCCGCCCCGGAGGCTGCTTCTGTCGAACACCGGGGGCCGGGCTCCTCGATCCGGCTTCCGCTCAGTCAGCCGATGTCGTCATCTCGGAGGACGCCCGACGAGGCCGGGGTCGTGCGACCCCGGCATCGCCATGGCTTCGTCCGAAACCGGCGCCGGCCGGTCCTGGCGTCCCGGCCGGCCCCGGAGGTACTCAGGAGTGGCGCTTGACGGTCCTGCGGATCCAGTCGGCGTAGGCCGGCACGTTGGTGTAGAGGCCCGGGCCGGCCGAGCACGCGACCGCGGAGGCGCCGGGGCCCGAGGTGGTGCCGATGAGTTCCCACCGTCCCCGCCGGTCCTTCTGGAGTTGCGGCCCGCCGGAGTCCCCGAAGCAGGCCATCGCCCCGGGGACGCGGCTGATGGTGCAGAGCCGGGTCCTGTCCGCGTAGCCGGGGTCGCACTCGGCGGCGGTGCCGGTGCGCGTCTCGAGTTCCTGCAGCCGCTCCGCGAACCGCAGTCCGGTGTCGGTGGTGGTTCCGAATCCCAGGATGCGGGTCGGGGTGCCGGGCCGCCCGACGCGCTTCGCGAGGGGGACGGGCTGCTCGGAGACCGGGCGATCCAGACGGACCAGAGCGATGTCGTCCTGGTTGGGCGCCGCCCCCTCGCCGTTCGCGTAGCCGGGATGGACGACAGTGCGTTCGATCGCGCGGACGGTCCCGCCGGACTTCCGCTCCGGGCTGCCGATCCGGACGACCCCTTCCAGCTCGAGACCCTCGCCCTGTACGCAGTGGGCAGCCGTCAGCACCCATCGCGGATCGATCAGGGACGCCCCACAGTTCCCGTCGTACACCCCCTGCGTCGGGGCCGACTCCGGGATCACCGCCATGAACGGGTACCGCTCGGTGGCATCCGTTCCGTTGACGATGGCTTCCGCGCTGTCGGTCATCAGGGTGGTGCACAGGGCGACGGCGAGAGCTGCGACGACGGTGGCGCGTGCCCCGCGGCGGCCGACGGACTGCGAGCTGAACATGGAGGGCCTTCCTGGGAATCCGGTGTGTCCGTCCACCCTGCTCGGTTCAAGATCCACCGGACATCCCGGTAGCGCCCCGACTTCCGTGGGGGTAGCCCCCTGACGTCGCTCGACCGGCTGCCGGGGGTTAGCCCCCGTTCCGTACCGGGGGCGGCCTCTGGAGGAAGTCGGTGGACTGCCCCAGCGCGGTCCACCCTCCCCGCACACGAAGATCATTTCATCGGCGCGGGAGGCACGGGAAGCCGCCGCACGCAAGGAGTGATCAGCATGTACGGGTACACGACGAGGATCGGCCGGCGAGGAATGCTCGCCCTCACGGGAGTGGTCACCGCCACGGCGCTGGCCACCACGATGGCCTCCGCGGCACCGGCCGCGCGGGCGACCTCGACCGTTCCCACCGCGTCGGCCGGCTCGGCCGACCTCGTCACGGCGGGTCGGGAGGCGGCCGTCGTACGGTCCCTGGAACGCATCGCACACCCGCTGCGCTCCACCGACCCCGGCGGCCCGACCGCAGACCTCCGGGCGTTGAGCGGAATGGTCGGGGACGCGAAGGTGGTGGGGCTCGGCGAGGCCACGCACGGTTCCCACGAGTTCTTCGCCATGAAGGAACGTGTCTTCCGGCACCTCGTCGAGGAACGCGGCTTCACCACTTTCGCCCTGGAGATGAGCTGGTCGGCAGGGCTGAGGATCGACGAGTACCTCCAAGGAGGCCCCGGTGACCCGCGGCAGATCGCGGAGGCGACCCTCGCCGGATCCCCCTGGGAGCGCGAGGAGTTCGTCAGCCTGATGGCCTGGATGCGCGAGCACAACCGTCGCCACCCCGACCGCCGGGTCCACTTCATGGGCGACGACCTCGGAGCACCGAAGCTCGGCGCCCACCTCTTCGAACGCGTGCTGTCGTCCGTACGCGAGAACCGACCGGAGGCGCTGCCCAGGCTCACCGAGCTGTACGACCGGCTGCGTCCCTTCGACGACGTGTTCGCCTATCTGCGCAAACCGGTCGCGGAACGCGAGGAGAACGCCGCACGAGCCCAGGAAGCACTCGACCTGCTCGCCGAGCACGAGAAAGACGGCGGCGAGGCCTACGCGTGGACGGTGCAGCACGCCCGGAACATCGCGCAGACCTTCGCCTTCGCCACCGTCGACCTCACCGACCCGGCCTCGGTCACCGCCGCCGAGCGCCTCCGCGACCAGGCCATGGCCGACAACGTGCTGTGGTGGCAGCGCCACAGCGGCCACAAGATGCTGCTGTCCGCCCACAACGGTCACGTCGGATACGTCTCCACCCATCCGGACACCTACCCGCTGACCCAAGGCGCGGTGCTGCGCGCCCGCCTGGGCCGCGACTACACCGCGATCGGGTTCAGCTTCGCCGGCGGCTCCTTCCTGACCAAGGACACCTCGCTCGACGGGGACTGGAACCCGGTCACCGTCCCCGCCGCGGTCCGCGGGATGAACGAGCACACCCTCGACCAGGTCCGATACCGCGACTTCTACCTCGACCTGCGCACCACCCCCGCCGCGGCCCGCACCTGGCTCGCCCGGCCCCGCCCGGTCTACGACGCCGGCTCGACCTTCACCCCCGACCCCCTGCCCACCCTCGCCCTGGGCCAGGCCTACGACGTCCTCGTCCACCTCCACCGGGTCCGGGCGGCCGACAAGCTCGCCTCGCCGTCGCACGAGTCGGCCGGCTGACCAAGGTCCGTGTGCCGTGTGCCGTGTGCCGTGCGCCGTTCGGGGGCATGTGAGCCTGCCGGCCGGCCCGGCGACGTCAACCTGAGACGCTGGGCTGAACCGGGAAGAGCTTGGCGGTGCCCGTAAGGTCGAGCAACCGCAGCATCTGGTGGCTGGGAGCGGCAAGGCTGAGGACGTGGCCGGTGGCCAGTGCGGTCTCACGCGCCCGGAGCAGGGCGTTGAGTCCTGCCGAGTCGCAGAAGGACGAATTGCTCAGGTCGACGATGACCGCCGTCGAGGGCTCCGCGTCGGCGAGAGCCGTCATGAGCTGGGTTTCGAGCTGACCCGCGTGCTGGATGTCGATCTCGCCGGCCACGTAGACGACGACCGGCGCCGGCGCGTCGTCCCTCGGGCGAATCGGCTGTCCATCGAACTCGGTGGTCACGAGATGTCTCCTCGCCCCCTGCACAGCGCCGCCGCCCCTCAGTGACCGGGCTGCTTCCGCGCTGTGCCGGGACTCGACGTATGGCTTCTGCCCGCGGGACCGGAGTCCATACCCGGAGGCACTACTACCGGCCGCAGCCAGTCGGAGGAGACGTCTGGCGCGCGATCACGGTCGTTCTGTCCGGGCGGGCCGGCCGCTCCTTCCGGGACGGAGACGGTCCGGTCGCACTCCGCGAGTGCCGTCGAGCAGCGCGTGGTCCGGATCGCTCTCCCGCAGGACCTTGAGCAGGACAGGGCCCTGGTCGACGAGGAGGGCGATCACCGGACCGGGTGGGGCGTGGGTCGCGCAGCTCAGCCGGCCGTGAGCGCGTAATCGTCGTACGCGAGAACGGAGTGCACGAGCTGCACCGTACGGGCCGGGCGGTCGGGATCGACCTCGACCTGCTGGATGGACCGGAGTCCGTGTTCGCGGTGCTCACCGAAATCCGCCAGGAAGAGTGGTGGTTGGACGACGACAGGGCCCAGGGTGGGGTGCTGCTCGACCTGGGGCAGCAAGTCCTGCTGTTCTTCGCATGGGAAGGGCCGAGCACCAAACTGCGGCACCGCGTGACCACCTTCGAGCTGATCCGGGCGGCGTGGCAGGGCTGGAAAGTCCGCTGGTTGTACGACGGTGCCACCGAATTGCGTGAGTACGTCGGGCGGGATCCGGCGTACGTCCGCTGCCCCGGATCCGCCCTCGCCGTGGCCTCACTGCTCGCCCCGAGGACCCTGAGCGCGTACGACCCCGGGCTGGGCCGCCTCCACAAACCTGACGAAAGACGCCTCCGGCAATGTCATGGCGGCGCAATGCCAGTACACGGCGCCGGCCGTCTGGTGCATCGGACCTGGGGTGGCCGCGTCCAGGATCGACCCCCTCACCGGCAGCGTCGTATGGAGACATTCCACGTCCGCGTGGAGCGACTGGACCTTCCCCGTCGTCGACGACACGAGCTTCTACGCTCTCATCAGTGATGAGAAAACGCCGTTCCGGCTGCTGCGCTTCGACAAGGACACCGGAAAGCCGCTGGGGAACCGGCCGGTCTCGGGATCCGGCTGCGTGTTCGTGACGATGACCTTGGTGTGTGCCACGCAGAACGGGATCACCGCGTGGGAGCCGCGGACCATGCGGCGCATGTGGACCGCCGACCACCCCGGCTGGGAACTGCTTCGTCCCGCCGACGGCACACAGCCCGACAGCATCTACGTGATCAAACGCGACGACGACGCTCGGATCGTCGGCGTAGGGGAACTCATGCAAGGCAGCGGCGAGCTGTACGGAGAGCAGGAGGTGTCGCAGCAGGCCCTTCCCTTCACGATGGACAACGACTTCGTGTACCTCGCGGCACCGGCCCCCGAGAGAGCGACCAAGCTGATCCGGATCGAGCGCTCCAGCGGAAAGACGACGACCGTCGGCCTCGGCGCGCCCGAGTCGCTGCTCAGTGCCGCAGGCGACGTCTTCCACACCGCACAGGGCGGAGTCGCCGGCGCTTACGACATGGTCACCGGGAAACGGACCTGGTCCGCCACCACCCTGCATCAGAGTCTGTCCGCGCCCGTCCTAAACGGTGATCACGTCTACTTCGCGGCGGACGACGGAGCCGTCCTCACCGTCGACGGCCGCACCGGAAGCGTTCTGAGAGACCGGAAACCCCCTGGTGGCTCGCGGCGCTTTCCGCTGGCGCTCACGCCCCGCCCCATGGCTTTGGGGAACCTGATCTTCGCCTCGGCACCAGGCCTGCGCGTCTACTCCTTCCGGACAGACCCGGAGGGATAACGCCGGCCGCTGTGACACGTACCGGCCGCCGTGACACGCGTCGGGCGCCGCGTCCGTGTCGTCGGTGGCGCGGTGTTGAGCGCAGGGGTAAGCGGAACCGCGGCGGTGGTGCCGTGGCAGGACCGGTCATGGGTGCACCGGGGGCGAAGACCGATGCGTCCGCGGGTGGGTTCGGAGGATGAGCCGGACGAATCGGCGCTTATATGCGTGCCTGAGGGCTGCCGCACGCACCCGTGAATGGCGTAATCCCCGGACGTGGCAGCAGAGCGCATCGGGGAGCGCGAGATCCGGAAGGTGATCAAGGAATAGGGAGCACTGTCCCTGCTGCTCGAGAAGCCGATCGGCGCGGCAAACGGCACTTGCGTCTGCCGTTCACGTCCATGTAAACCCATGGCCATGTTGCCCGAGAAATCATTCCGCAGTGCAGAACTGCCACCCGGTGACCGATTCGACTGTTTCGCGGCGCTCATGGCCGAGACGCACGCGCCGATGGAAATGGAAAGCGAACATGCCACTGAATTCCAGGTGAACCAGCGGGTCATTTCCCTGGACGAGGTGTCCGTCTATCCGGCGGAATGCCAACCCCTCGTCTTCCGCCGCACCGCGAGGCTCATCCGGAAGTCCGATCCCGAGGCGTACCACCTTTCCCTCATGCAGCGCGGGGAAGGACACGTCACCCTCGGCAGGGAGACCCGTACGCACCGCGCGTACGACCTGCACACCAGCGACACTTCGAGGGTCTGGGAGATCCATACCGGTCGTGAGCCCCTCCGCTTCATCGGCGTGGAGATACCCAAGGCGCTGTTACCCCTGCCCGCGCGGGAGGCCGACCGCGTGATCGGGAGTTGCCTGTCGGCACGGGAGGGGACGGGGGCGCTGCTGGCGCAGTTCCTGACCCGGATGGTGGCGGACAGCAGGTCGTACCGGCCGTCCGAGGCACCCCGGTTGCGGACCGTACTGGCAGACCTGGTCGCCGCGGTCTTCGCCGGTGCCCTCGACGCGGAGCGCAGCCTGCCGTACGAGACGCACCGCCGGACACTGGCCCTCCGTATCAGGACCTTCATCCGGGATCACGCCGACGACCCCCGGCTGGACGTTCCGTCGATCGCCGCCGCGCACCACATCTCGGTCAGCTACCTCCACCGGCTGTTCCAGCAGGAAGGCGACGGCACCACGGTCGGGAGGGTCCTGCTGCGGCAGCGTCTGGAGCACGCGCGTCGTGACCTGCTCGACCCGGTCCGCCGGGAACTGCCCGTGCACACGATCGCCGCAGGGCGCGGCTTCAGTCACGCGGCCGCCTTCAGCCGGGCGTTCCGCGACGCCTACGGCACGACCCCCACCGCCTACCGCCGGGCCGCCGGCGCCCCCGCCACCCCGACCGCCGGCGCCTGCATGGGGGGCGGCGAGTAGACGGATCGTCAAGTCGCTGTCGACTCCTGGCCAACGACTGGGAACGGCTCCGCTCCACACAATGATTCACGTTCGCACCGGGCCCCCGGGTCCGGTGCGAATCCATGTGTCAGTCAAGGAAATGGAGTTCCCATGAAGATGGGCATGCGTCGCGCCGCCGTCGGTCTCTTCGCCTTCGCGGCCATCGCCGGTTCGTCCCCGGCCTTCGCCTGGTCGCAGACCCACTACGGCGCCAAGGCGTGGACGGAGCAGTCCGACACGGTCATGAACATCCGCGACCTGGAGGCGGACGGCAACTCCGTGAAGGCCGAGTACTACCGCAACGCCCACCCGGCCGACAAGCTGACCCTGTGGAACAAGGCCGGCGCAGAGGGGCCGGCCGACAACGACGGCAACCCGGGCACGGTGGAGAGCGGCAAGTACTCCACCATCTTCCGCGGCCAGGCGTGCGAGGTCCGCAACAACCTGCCCGACTACTGCGGCGGTATGGAGGCCTTCTGAGCCGGCCGCCCTGCGGACCGTGAACGCCCCTGCCGTACGGGGCCGCCACACCGCAGGACCTGACGAACGCTCGTCGGACACCGGGAGGCGGCCTCTCTCACAGGCCGCCTCCCGGGCCGACGCGCAGTGTACGCAGCCGCCATCAGGAACGACGGACGGGGAGACCGCGCAGTGCGAGCCCAAGACGATCCACCGGTACTCGACATCGAGGGGCTGACCTGCCACGTGCCGGGTCGGACGCTCTTCGAGGACGTCAACCTGAGCGTCCGCGCGGGTGAGTCCGTGGCGGTCACCGGCCCGAGCGGCAGCGGCAAGAGCACGCTCCTGATGAGCGTCCTCGGCCTGGTCCGCCCGGCCGAGGGCACCGTACGGGTGGGGGGCGCCGACCTCGGCGCGATGTCCTCACGCGTGCTTGCCCGGCACCGGCGCCGGAACGTGGGCATGGTCTTCCAGTTCGGTGAACTCCTCCCCGAACTGTCCCCGCTGGAGAACGTGGCACTGGCCGGCCTCCTCGGCGGCATGGGACCCAAGGCGGCCGACCGTCGCGCGGCGGACCTGCTGGGCGAGCTGGGCGTCCACCCGGTGGACGGGCGCGTGGAGACCTTGTCGGGCGGCGAGCGCCAGCGCACCGCGGTCGCCCGCGCCCTCATGAACGAGCCCGCGCTGCTGCTGGCCGACGAACCCACCGGCTCGCTCGACCCCGCCCACCGCGACGCCGTCACGGACCTGCTCCACGCCCTCCCCGCCACCTGGGGCTGCGCCCTGCTGCTCGTCACCCACGACGAGGCGGTGGCCCGGCGTGCCGACCGGCGCGTCACCCTCGATGCCGGGCGTCTGGCGCCCCAGGACGCCACCGCCACGCCGGCGCGAAGGGGAACCACGGACACACCGATGTCGAGGGGAGCCACTGCCACACCGGCGCCCCAGGCCCCCACGGCCGCGGCGCCCCCTCCGGACGCCACCGCCACGCCGCGACCGCGCGCCTCCTCCACCGGGGAACCGCGTACCGCGCCGCTCAAGTGGCTGCCCCGCGCTCGCTCCACCTCCTCTTCCAGGGCCCTCTCATGACCGCAGGCAGGCTCGCACCGCAGCTGTGGAGGATCGGGGCGTCGACCGCACACCGTGCGGAAGCCGGCCGCATCCGCTTCTGGGCCCTGGCCTTGGCCACCGCACTGCTCACCCTCGCCGTGGGCGGCCTTGTGGTCGCCGACGCCTCCTTCGACGGCCGTACGCACCGCACTCTGGAACGCTCGCCCCGGCTGGCCGCCGCCTACCCCGACGAGCCGGTGCGCGCCCTGTGGAGATGGGACGCGACCGAGGCCGACGGCCTGGCGTACGACGTCATCCACCTCGAACCGCTCACGGAGCGACTGGCGCCCCCACCCGGCCTGCCGCGCTGGCCCCTGCCCGGTGAGGCCTTCGCGTCCCGGGCGCTGCTCGACGCCTCAGGCGAGGCCGCGGTCGTCGCGCGGTACGGCAGGCTCGCCGGTGTGATCGACCCCGCGGGTCTCGAGGCGCCCGGGGAGTTCCTGGTCTACGTCCGGCCCACCGCGGCCATGCTGGACCGCTCCCTGATGCAAGGGATCAGCGGCTTCGGAGAGACGACCGGCACCGGTGTCCTGGGCGAGCACCTGCACTACTTCGGGCAGGGCGAGTTCCTCGCCGCCTACGCCGGGTTCGTACTCCTGCCCGTGGCCCTGCTCGTTGCCATCGCCGTCCGTACGGGAGCCGCTGCCCGGGACCGCAGGACCGTGCTGCTCGCGGCACTCGGCAGCGGCTGGTTCGCGCGTGCCTGCTGCACGGCCGGCGAGGCGGCCCGGCCGGTCGCCCTGGGCGCGGTCGCCGGAGCGGTGGTCACGATCCCCGCGCTGGTCGTGGACATCCCGTTCCCCTCCACCACGTTCATCCTGGCCGCCCGGGACGTACGTGCGGAAGCCCCGCTGCTGGCAGGCGTCCTGGTCTCGGTCCCGGCCGCCGTCCTCCTCGTGACGGTGCTCGCACAACCGCGCCGCCGCGCGCGTGCCACCCGCCCGACAGCCGTCCGCACCCGCAGGCCCACCTGGAGCCTGTGGCTCTTCCCGGTCGCGCTGCTCTTCACGGTCCGGGTCGTCGACCTGGCCCATCCCGACGCGGTCGTGGTCCTCTACGCCACCGGGTACCTGCTCGTCCTCATCACCCTCCCCGGCGTCATCGGCGCCTGCGTCGGCCTCCTCGGACCGCGGTTCGCGGCCCTCGGCTACCGGCGGGGCGGCGCGGGCCTGCTGCTCGCGGGGCGGCGCATGGCCGCCGCGCCCCACACCGTGACCCGCCTGGTCGCCTCTCTCGTCATCGCCATCGGCATCGCCGTGCAGATCCAGGTGTGGACGGCGTCCCTGACCGCGGCGTCCCAGGGCGCGGCGGACTCGCGCGAGCGACTGGGCACCAGCGTGCTGCGGGCGACTCCGTACGCCGAGCCCGCCAGGGTGCGGGCGTTCCACGACGCACTGCCGACCGAGGTGCACACTCTCGCGGTGCAGGTCCACGCGGATGGCCAGGGTCAGGTCGAACTCGTCGGCGACTGTCCCGCCCTGCGCGAGCTGCGCATCACCTGTGACCCGCGTCCGCGACCCGTCACCTTCGCGACCGCCGAACCACGGCTACGGGAGTACCTCGGCGGGATCGGCGCGGCGGGCGGCATGAGGGTCATGGTCCGATCAGGCGACGTGGCGCACCTGCCCGAGGCCGCCGACACCGGACGCGAACTGGTCCTCTTCGGCACCGACAGCCGGCAACTGCCGCTCGCCACGCTGAGCGGGATCGCCCACCGCCACCTCGCCATGTCGGCCTCGGTCGACCACGTACTCAACGGCGGCGGGCTGGGCAAACTGACCACCGCGGCAGGATGGCTGCGGCTGCTGTCCACCGTCGGCATCGCCATCGTCTGCCTCAGCGCCGGCATCGGCGCGGTCACGGACTTCCTGCGCTTCGGACGCGAACTCGCCCCCTTGTCCGTGATAGCTCCCGGCAGGCGTCTCTACGGCGCGGTCGCGGGCTGGTCCCTCCTGCTCCCGACCGCCCTGGCCTCCCTCGCCGGCGTCGGACTCGCGTGGTGGCTGGCCGCACCGGTCAGGAGTGTCGCCCCCAGCGACCCCCTGGGCCTGGCGTCCCTCACCTCGGGCGCACTGGTGTGCGCCCTCGCACTGACGGTGTGGGGAGCGGCGACGGCCCTGCGGGCAGCGGCCGGCTGGCGGCCGGTCGGCGACTGACCGACCCGGGGCTCGGCGGAAACGGGAGACGTTCCGTGATCGTCTCGTTCCGGTGGGCGGGGGAGGTGTCGGGGCTCCGGTGGTGAGGGCAGCGTGCCCGTGGAGTGGCGCGATGTTCGATTTTCTGGAGGACCCCCACCCGTTGCCTGAGTTCCACTTCGACGCGCAGCAGTACGACGCCGAAGTGGCTCGCGCCGAGGCGGACCGCTGGTGGCAGGTGTACGAGTAGTCCACTACGTCCTTTACGGCACGCCTCCGTTCCCGCGGTTGTGAATCCGATGTCCCGCGGCGAGTCAGGACTGGACGGCCGGCGCACCGGCCGACGTGTCCGCGCTTGCAGTACCGCAGGGAGGCGGGCCACCCCACTTGCCTCAGGCCTTCGCGGCAGGCGTCACGACGAGTCGGACGCGCTCGCTCGGGCGGGATCCTCCGACGCCGAGTGGTCCGGGCCGCCTGCCGGTGCGGCGGCGCGCAGCGCGGCTTCGACCCGGCGGTTGCTGGTCATGGACGCCGTGATGGCCGTCATCGTCAGGAGGAGGCCGGCGGCGGCGTAGAGCGGGGTGCGGATGTCGTAGGTGGTGGCCAGCCAGCCGCCGAGGAAGGCCCCGACGGGGGCGGCGCACATGGCCAGCATGCGGGAGGTGGAGGCGACCCGGCCCATCAGGTGGCCGGGGACGATCGCCTGCCGGAGGGAAGGACCGAGCACCATCGTGGCGCCCATTCCGGCTCCGCAGACGGCGAGCGCGAGGCCGGCGACGTACGGGTCGGGGGCGGCGGCCAGGCCCAGGATGGCCAGCCCTTCGACGGCGGCCGTGCAGGTCAGTGCGGTGCCGGTGCCGAGTCGTCGGCCAAGGGAGGAGGCGATGGCCGCGCCGAGCAGGCCGCCGGTGGCCTCCGCCGTGAGAAGCAGGCCGAAGCCGTACGTGTCGATGCCGAGGCGGTCGTGCGCGAAGAGAGCGAGGACGGTCTCCACGGCGAGGAAGGCGATGTTCCCGACCGCCGGTCGGAGCGCGAGCCCGAGCAGCAACCGGTCCCTGAAGACGTACGAGGCTCCTGCCCGCGCCTGCCGCAGCAGTGACTCACGGACCTCCGGGACGGGCCGGGGCATGGCCGGCAGCGTACGTACGAGCAGTGCCGAGAGCGCGAACGACACCGCGTCGGCGAGCAGCGGAACCGCCCGCCCGAGCGCGAGCAGCGCACTGCCCGCAGGCGGCCCCGCGAAGCCGGACATGGCGGTCTGGGCGCCGCGCAAGCGGGAGTTGGCGCGTTCCAGGAGTGCGGGGTCGCGGCGGAGCAGGTCCGGAAGATAGGCCGTGGCGGCCGTGTCGAAGAAGAGGCCGCCGAGCCCGAGCAGGAACGCGACGGCCGCGAGCAGCGGAATGCTCAGGACGTCGAGCACGGCCGCCGCCGCGGGTATGGCGAGCAGCACGGCGCGCGCCGTGTCCGCGACCCACATCGTGCGCCGGCGGTCCCAGCGGTCCACCAGCGCACCGCCGAGCACCCCGAACAGCAGCCACGGCAGAGTTCCGGCAGCCGTGACGACGGCGAGCGCCATCGGATCCCGCGTCAACGTCAACGCGAGCAGCGGCAGCGCGGCGTGCGTGACTCCGTCACCGAGCGAGGAGACCGTCTGCGCGGTCCACAACCGTCCGAAGCCCACGGGCAACTTCCTTATGTCTGAAGTCACTTGGCGCCTCCCTTCGCCTGCTCGCGCGGCGACGGCCGGAACAGCGCGAAGACGAGTGACGCGTCCGGCAGCGACGGGTCGGACAGCGCCCGGTACTCGTCCGCCAGAGCCTCCAACCGCGCCCCCAGCTCCGCGAACTGCTCCTCGGTGAGTCGCAGATGCGCCATCCGTACGTGCCGTTCGCCGTCCGCCGGCGACGCCTCCAGATCCGCCACCGCGTGCCGCATCAGCAGATCCGGCCCTCCCTCGCCCGGATCAGGCAACACGATCGACCGCGCGGCCATCGCGTAGTACCGCTCGGTGACCCCCCGCACCTTCCGCGTCCGCACCACCTTCACCAGGCCCGCCCGCTCCAGCAGCCGCACGTGGTAGCTGGAACTCCCCTTCGCCAGGCCGACCCGCTCGGCGATCTGCGTGATCGTCGCCGGCTCGAAGCGGAGCACGGCCATGATCCGGTGACGTGTGAGGTTGGAGACGGCGCGCAGCTGCTCGTCGGTCGTGACGTGAAACGTCTCGGGAAGATCATCGGTAGGCATGCGAGCAATGGTCAACAGTTCTTGACCATTTGGCAAGGGTTTTTCGCACGCCCTGCGCAACGAGGTAGGGGAGTGCGCTCGCACCGCGCCCGGGATCCGCTCCGACGGACCGGCCCTGTTACCTTCCCCCGTCGGCATCCGTCACAGGTGTGACGGCGGGGCAGCCGGGCGGCGCGGGCGCGCCCGGTCCACTGATCCTGCGATCCGAGGACCTGCGAAAGGATTTCGAGAGCATGCGCCGGCGCGGTGTCACCTTCGAGGAGCCCGAGCCTGTGGACTATCCGTTCGGGGTCCGCGTCGAGGCGGTGGATCCGGACGGCAACCGGATCTCCCTCCGCGAACAGCGCAAGCCGTGACCGCCCGCAGCTCCGACCTCGTGGCCGAGGCGTTCGAAGCCCAGCGCGACCGGCTGCGCGCCATGGCGTACCGCGTGCTGGGCTCGCACGCCGACGCGGAGGACGTGGTCCAGGAAGCCTGGATGCGCCTCAGCCGTCAGGACGAGGCGACCATCGGGAACCTGGCGGGCTGGCTGACCACCGTGGTCGGCCGCATCAGCCTGGACGTCTTGAGATCTCGCCGCGCCCGCCCCGAAACCGCCTACGAGCAAGAGTTCGAGAACCTCGTCGTGACGCCCGACGACGACCCCGCGCCGGACGAGCAGGTGGCGCTGGCCGATTCGGTCGGCCTCGCCCTGTTCATCGTGCTCGACTCCCTCACCCCGAGCGAACGCCTGGCGTTCGTCCTGCACGACATGTTCGCGGTCCCCCTGCAGGAAGTCGGCCACATCCTGGGCAAGTCCACCGCCGCCACCAAGATGGCCGCCAGCCGTGCCCGCCGCAAGGTCCGGGCCACGGACCGGCCGACGGACACCCGCCGCGAGCACCGGGAGGCCGTCGAGGCATTCGGCGCCGCCGCCCTCAGGGGCGACTTCGAAGCGCTCCTGCGCGTCCTGGACCCGGACGTGAAACTGACCGTCGACACCCCCGACGGCGTGGTCGTCACGCTCGGCGCCACCAAGGTCGCCGCCGGCGCCCGCATGTTCTCCGGCGAGGTCGCCCGCCAACGCCCCGTGCTGGTCAACGGCGTCCCCGGCCACATGTCCTGGCGCCCCGACGGAAGCCCGCTCTCCCTCATCGCCTTCACCGTCACCGAACACCGGATCACCGGCATCCACATCGTCGTCGATCCGGACAGACTCGCCTCGATCCCTCTGCCGGTCCCGGACTGATTCGAGGCCCGGCACAGGGAGGCGTTGTCCGGTGGGCCGGATGAGCGAAGGACCGAGGCGCCGGACACGGCGGCAGGTTGCGACTGACCGCAGACGGGGAGCGGGGGCATCGCGGTCCAAGGTCCGACGAGCAAGACGCACGCACCTGCTCCCGAGCCCTCCCGGCGCGTACAAGGGGTGCCGAGCGCGACGGTCTCGTCAGCGGTGAGAGGCCGTCGGGACGCTCGCAGGCGGGAGGGCCGGGGTCGTCTTCGGGAGCTACTCCTGCGGGGTGCTGTCCTCCGTGGTGATCCGGGCGCAGGTGCGGACGACCTCGCCGAGCTCCATCCCGCTCTCGCGCAGTTCGCGCTGGCGCCGGGCCCCTCCGCCGCGCACCAGGAGCTCCTTGAGGGCGGCGCGAGCCCGGTCCAGGTCGCCGGTCTCCCGCAGGGCGTCCTCGGTGTGCGCGATGAAGGCGTCGAAGGCCGCCTCCGGTGGGACCGGTCGCAGCGTCCTGGGGTCGAGCAGCGGGCCCTCCGGTCCCGAGCGGGCGGCCTGCCAGGCAGCGAGCCGGAGCAGTTCGACCGGAACGCGGGGTACGGGCTCCCCCGACCGCCAGGCCCGCGCCTCCGTCTCGACCAGGGCCCGGGCGAGCGTGGCCACCAGCACCGTGGTGTCGGGTTCGAGACAGACGTCGGCGACGCGGATCTCGACGGTGGGGAAGTTGTGGGAGAGACGGGCGTCGAAGTAGATCATGCCCTGGTCGCGCAGGACCCCGCTGCCGAGCATGTCGCGCACGCGGGCGTGATAGCCGGCCGCGGTGCCGAACGGCTCGTAGGGGCCCGCGGAGGGAAGGCGGTACCAGACCCGGCTGCGGTAGCTGGCGTATCCCGTGTCCTGCCCCTGCCAGTAGGGCGAATTCGCGCTGATCGCGGTCAGGAGCGGCAGCCACGCACGGAATCGGTCGAGGACCGCGACGCCCTCCTCGTCCGACTCGACGGACACATGCACGTGACAGCCGCCGGTGAGCTGCTCCTGCGTCGTCAGGGCGAACTGGTCGGCCATCCAGCGGTACCGCCGCCCCAGGTTCCGGGAGGGCTGCACGGCGAGTGGTGAGGTCGCCAGCGCGACCACCTGCGCACCGACGCCTTCGGCATGGCGCCCGGCCTCGCCGCGCCACCGGACGATCTCCTCACGCAGGGCGCCCATGTCGCTGACGGGGCGCGTGGCGAACTCCAGCTGCTCCTGATGCAGCTCCTTCTCGAAGACGTCCCCCGCCTCGTCCCCGGCCGCCGAGGCGAGCACGGCGGACGACAGGGCCAACGGCTCACCGGTCCGGGCGCTGACGAGCAGCAGCTCCTCCTCCACACCCACCGTACGGGTCTTGTGCTGGGTCGGGTTCTCGGCCACGCGGTTCTTCCTTCCGGGCGGGCATCGCTGATCTGTGGTGCGCTCAGGCGCATACCCAGGATCGGACGGATCAGCCGGTCGGGCACGGGCACTCTTCCCCCCAGCCCGTCGCCGTCGGAGGGAGCGGAGCGCGTCCTCGCCGACCCGCCCTGTCCTGCACGACCGGGCCCGTGGCGGCGTCCGCAGCCCGCCGCCCACCCCCTGCCCAAGATCGCAACGAGTGGCTGATCGGCAACCCGCTGTCAGCGGCGAGCCCTACATTGATCGACTGCGTGGGAAGCGCGCGATCGATCAGGGGAGGGGGCTTCGGCCTTGCCGTTCGTCAAGGGGTACACCAAGCAGGACGGAACAGCGGTCCGGGGACACTGGAGGGCGCCGGCCGGGACGAGCCGGCAGACTGCGCTGGCCATCGGAATCGTCGCGGCCGTATTCGTCTTCGGCGGCTCCGGTACGTCGACGGGCAGCGGAGCGGGCACGGAACGGTTACCGGCGCCGAGGTCCTCGTCAGCGGTGACGTATCCGATCAAGTGGCCGGGCTGGGAGAAGCCGGCGCCCCGCCCGACCCCGGCCGTGTCCTATCCGATCCGCCGGCCGGGATGGACGGAGACCGCACCGCGTCCGGTGCCGACCGTGTCGTACCCGATCAAGTGGGACCGCAACGGAGACGGGCGGTGAGCCGGCGCCCGACCCGGCGGCGGTCACGAAAGGCCGACGGCACCGAACAGCTCCTCCTCATCGTCGGCGGCTTGGTCATCGCGGGGGCTGTCCTCGCGGCGGTGGTGGACTTCCTACGGGCACATCCCTGGGTTCCGGTCGTCCTGGTGCTGCTCGTGGGCGCGGCGGCAGCGACCCGGGCGGCAGGCCGGCGGCGAGCCGCGCAGTGGGAGCGGGTGCGCTCCCAGGGCCTGCGGTACGCGCTGACACAGCTGGACGCGCTGCATCACCGGCAGTTCGAGCACGCGGTACGGGACCTCATGCGGCGCGACGGGTGCACGGACGCGGTGCAGGTCGGTGGCGCTGGGGACAACGGCGCCGACGTGAAGGCCACCGACCCCTACGGACGCCGCTGGGTGATCCAGTGCAAGCACCGCCGGGCCGGCCTGTCCGGCGCCGCGGTGGGCAGCCCGGATCTCCAGGTCCTCAACGGCACCGGCCGACCGGTCCACCAGGGCGATGTCGTCGTACTCGTCACCAACGGCAGGTTCTCGAAGCCGGCCGTCGAATTCGCCCGCTCCCAGCGCCTCCACCTGGTCGACCGCACCCTGCTGGGCGACTGGGCGAGCGGATCACGCCCTTTGTGGGAGCTGCTGCGGGCGGTGCCACCGCCGCGCCGGCCCCTGTCGGGCTGACAGGATCCCGTGCCAAGCAACCTTTCGACGTTCGGACAAGGCAGGATCGAGGACATGTCCAGCCCGCGAGAGATCGTTCTGCCATCAAGCATTCGTTTGTCAGGAGGAGGGGTCCTGCTGAGGGAATGGACCGAGGCCGATCTGTCGGCGTTGGTCGAGCTCTATGACGATCCCGAGATCGACCGATGGACTCCGGTGCCCTCGCCGTTCGACTCGACAGCGGCGGAACAGTACCTGGCCAAGGCCTTCGAAGGCCGCGAGGAAGGCCGCAAGACGGCGCAGCTGGCCATCACCACCGACGGTGAGCAGCCCTGTGGCGAGGTCCTCCTCTTCCGCTGCGGACTCGACGCGCGCGATGTGGAGCTCGCTTACGGCGTCGGCAGCCGGCACCGGCGGCAGGGCCTGGCCTCACGTGCCGTCACGCTGGTGACCGACTACGCCCGTCGCCGGCTGGGCGCACGACGTGTGCTGCTGCGCATCGAAGCGGGGAACGCCCCCAGTGCGGCCGTCGCCCGCGCGACCGGCTTCCGGCTCACCGACGACAAGCCTGTCACGCGTGAGGCCAAGGGCCGCCAAGTGACGTTGCTTACCTGGTGTCATCAGGACCGCGGAGCAGACCCCGGTAGTTCGGAGTGACCGATCGTCGTCTTCGGCTTGCGGGTGGCGGAGTCGGTGTGGCCGTCCGCCGACCTCGGTTGTGCGCTCGGCGCTCCACGCGCTCGGTGAGTGCCGGGCCCCGGTAGGCGCCGGCCGGACCGGGGTCGTGGCCCTTGTGCTCGTCGGTGGGGGGATCGCCTTCCCGCGCTGGAAGGGCGGTGTCACGCCTCGGACGACACACCCGTGCCGTGTCGCTGCCGTTGGCGGTGCTTGCGCATGGACACCTGGGAGCCGCAGCCGGTGCTGCAGTAGAGCCCGGCTCCGTTCCGGGTGCGGTCGAGGAAGCCGAAGTGGCATGGGGGGTTACGGCACGCCTTGATGCGTCCCCAGTCGCTGCTCTGCGCGAACGTGGTCACGGCGGCCAGTACGGTTCCGAACACGTGCGGCACCCCCGCCTGCGGTGAGGCCAGTTTTACGCCGCCGGCCGTGACGACCGTCGCCAGTGGGTAGAGCGATCCCACGCGTCGCAGGTGCCGCTCGGCACGCAGCAGCGGCTCACCGAGGCTTTCCTGATCGCCCGAGTGTGCGAGCAGCACGGTCACCAGGGCGTCGCGCAGTTCGCGCGCGACCGCCGCGTCGGCGTCGGTCACCACGGTGTCGCTACCGAACTCGTCGCGCCCCGCCAGCCACGCCGCGAACGAGTCCCCGCTCCCGAACAGCTCTTGGCGGCCGGATCCGTCCGCGCGCGTGTTCACGAACGCGAGGACGGTCTCCACCGTCGGCGGGACGGTGCGCGGGCCGGGGTCAGGGGATTCGTCTGCCACTGCGGTCATCCTGCCACAGTACATCAAGGTGCGAGTGTTGCTAACTCGTATAGCAGGCAACCCATCAGTCGATGGCGATTGACGTGTTGCGACCTAACGGCTTACGGTCGCAACATGAACGAGACGTTGAACGACCGGAACCCTTCCCGCACATGGCTGATCACCGGCGCGTCGTCCGGCATCGGCCACGAACTGACGCTCCAGGCACTGGAGAACGGCGACACCGTCGCGGCCCTCGCCCGCGACACCTCCGCCCTGGACGAACTGGCGCAATCGCACGGTGAGCGCCTGCTCCTCGTCAACGCGGACGTACGCGACGAGCGAGCCGTCCGAGACGCCGTACAAGGCGCGCTCGCGCGGTTCGGCCGTATCGACGTCGTGGCCAACAACGCGGGATACGGACTGTTCGGAGCCGTGGAGGAGGCCTCGGACACGCAGGTCCGTGCCGTGTTCGACACCAACGTCTTCGGAGTGCTCAACGTGCTCCGGGCGACGCTGCCGGTACTCCGCGCCCAGCGGTCCGGACACCTCCTCCAAGGCTCGTCGGTCTACGGACAGTCCGCCCACCCCGGCGTGGGTCTGCTCGCTGCCACCAAGCACGCCGTCGAGGGGCTGTCCGAGGCGCTCGCGGCCGAGGTCGCACCGCTCGGCATCAAGGTCACGCTCATCCAGCCCGGGCTGACCGCGACACCCTTCCTCGCCAACCTCGACGTCGCAGCCGGCCTGGACGACTACGACCAGACCGTCCGCGAGGTGCAGAAGGGCATCGGCGAGCTGCCGGCGACCGCCTTCTCCGCCGCGGCACGGATCGCCGAAGGCATCCGGACCGCTGTCGACAACCCCAACCCCCCACTGCGCCTGGCCCTTGGCGCCTCCAGCGCGACGGGCACGCGCGACGCTTTGGAGGCGCGCATCGCGGACCTGGACAACTGGCAGGATGTGACCGACGCCGTCGACAGGCAGTAAGCCACCGATCCCGGGGATCACCGTCCGCGTCATGCCGAGCCGGGTACCCATTTCCGGGCTCGGGCTGAGAGGCTCGCACATGGTCTCGGCCCGCGCGCAACTCCTCGGCTGTCGCGCCGGTGCGCGTAGGCGGGCCTCGCGGGCCGTCCGCGGACCTTTCATCCGTACACAACTGGGGCGACGCCGTTCATCGGTGTGCCGAGGACGCGGGCCGGGACTTGGCTGATGCGGTCGCCGCCCAGACCGCCCAGCCCGCCCAGCCCGCCCGGACTGCCCGGCCTGCCCGGACTCTCGACGACCTGATGAGCGCCGAGAATCCTCTACAGCCCTCGTCACGGCCGGCTGGCTGGCCCGGCGGTCTGGTCAGGCGAGCCCGTTCCTGGGAGCCCGTCGGCTCGCCTCCGAGGCCGTGTGCGGTCTGCGCGCAACGGCGAGCAGGTGAAGGCTGGACACGATGAGATGCGGGTGGCCGTCGGCGAACCGTGCAGCAGCGAGGGCGGTTTCGAGCGCCTCCTCGCCCAGGTCCCCGTGTCCCGTCCGGCGCTCTTCGGCTCTCAGCGCCTCGTAGGCGGGCCCGTGAACGCCATAGACCGTGAGGTCGTCGAACCCCGTCTGCTGTGCTTCGGCGCGGAGTTCCGAAGGGTCGTGGTAGTAGGTGGTGGGACCGTCCGGACGTACGCGCAGTCCGGTGGACGCGATCTCCAGAGCGCTGTGCGAGCCGAGGTCCAGGAGCTTGGCGTAGCGGTTGAGTGCGGCCGCGGCGACCAGGCCACCGGGCTTGACGACCCGGTGGGCCTCGCGCCAGGCGCGGGTGCGCCCGCCGCTGTCCGGCAGATGGTAGAGGGGCCCCAGCACGAGCACGACGTCGAAGGAATCGGTCGCCTGCCCAAGGTCCCGCGCGTCTCCCACGCAGGCATCCAGACCCTGGCCGCGGGCCTGCAGCACATGCTGCTCCACGGCATCGACAACGAGCACCTGGTATCCGCTGTCGGCAAGCCATTGAGCATGCACTCCCGGACCCCCGCCTACATCCAGGACGGACGCGGGCGGGGGCGGAAGATGCGCGCGCAGAATCTCCTGGGTCCGTATCAACTCGATCGCCCCGATGGTGCGCCCGGAGGTGAGGCGGGCCGCCTCGTCGCCGCGGCCGTAGAAGCCCGTGATGTCGGGAAGGAGTGCCACATCCACCTCCGGTGGGAGCAGTGCGCGGCCGCTCGAAGAATGGCATGACAGTCCGCACAGCCGCTACGCAAAGCCCGCTTGGCCGATGGGTGTTCCTTGCCCCGCAGCAGTCCGGCCACCAGCTTCGGTGCCATGACAGGCAACAACGGCTGGAACAGCAAATGCAGTTCATCCGAGACTCTCCACTGCCGACCGTTCCGCTTCGCCGCGAACGGGCCGACGTCCACGGGCCCGATCGACTACTCCCTACGGACTGACCGCCCACACCGCCCAGGACGCCCCGACCCGGCACGGCCTGCGCATCGCGTTTCTGGCCCCCGGCGCCGAGATCCCCTTGTCCATGGCCCGTTGGACACCGCCGTCTACGAAGCCGCCGCCCAGGCGGCAGGCATGACCACACCGGTCTGGGTCCTGTCCACCCTTCCGGCCGCAGAAAGGGCATGCCCCCCGGGGGAGTACTGGGACAGCGGACGGAACACCCCGTTCCCCGCGGGCCTTTCCGCCACCCGCGACCACTGACCGGCCCAGGCCCTGTGAGCCGGTCGGGGCGGGCATCGAGCCTCTTCGGGCCGGCGACCGATCCACACCGACGAGCACCCTGAGCACGCGAGCGGCGAGTCGGGACTCCGGCAGGCGTTCGGCTGCCGACAGGAGCGCCAGCCGCGCCGCGCGGCCGGCACGGTGCTCCGGCGCACTGTGTACTTCAGGGAAGGGCGGGCATTCGCCGAGCATGGGAGCGCCGATCGTCGTTCACCCTCCGTCCCCGAGCGGAGGTCGCCGTGTCACCGCGCGCGGCGAGATTCTGGGGCTGGCTCATGAGGATCGGGACCTCATCGAGTTCCTGCGGCGTACCGGACTGCCGGATGCCGGGAGGGTTCTCGACGATCCCCAGTGGGTGGAGTGGCGCGGCGGCAGGGAGCACGCGTACGAAGCGGCGTAGCGCAAGCTTCCCTTCCCCGGCTACTCGCCGGGCTTCACCTCGATAGGCGGGTATCGCATCGACCGGCTCTGTGCGTGCCGCGTCAACGCGCCCGCCCGCGTCCCTCCGCCCCCTGCACGGTTCGGCATCTGCCGCACCCGGACGGTCAGCGGCCGGGTACCGGGGCCGTGCTGGCGCGCACGATGAGGTGGGGTTCGACGGAGCGGGGTTCGGGCAGTGCGCCGGGTGCCTCGATCTGGCGGAGCAGGTGGGTGACGGCGAGGGCGCCCATGTGCTGGAACGGCTGGGCGATGGTGGTGAGGGAGGGCGAGCAGTACTCGGCGAGCTCGATGTCGTCGAATCCGACGACGGAGATGTCGTCCGGGACGCGTCGTCCGGCCTCGTGCAGGGCTCGGATCACGCCGAACGCCATCTCGTCGCTGGCGACGAAGATGGCGGTGACGTCGGGGATCCGGGCGAGGACGAGGCCGTTGCGGTACCCGGAGGCCGGTGACCAGTCGCCCTCGAGCGGAGGCGGCACCGGGCGGCCCGCGGCTTCGAGGGCGGCCTGCCATCCGTCGCGACGCTGTGCCGATTCGAGCCATTCGGCGGGGCCGGCGATGTGCCAGACCGTCTCGTGGCCGAGGTCGAGGAGGTGCTGGGTGGCGATCCGGGCGGCCTCGGCCTGATCGAGGGCGAGCACCTCTGTGGTGTCGGTGCGCGATCCGTCGATGGTGACGGTGGGGGTGGACCGGGTGAGCTGCTCGATGCGGCTGCTGGTGTGGATCAGGGGCACCGACAGGATGACCCCTTCCACGTCCTGGTCGGCGAGCCGGGACAGCGCGTTCTCGATGGCGGAGGTGTCCAGCGAGGTGGTGGTGGCGGTGCTGACCGCGTAACCCGCCTCACGGGCCGCGTTCTCGATGCCCGAGGTGACGGCGGCCCGGGAGTAGAAGCTCGTCTGGAGGGTGACGACGCCGATGGTGCGGCTGCGGCCGGAGGAGAGCATCCGGGCGGCGTTGTTGCGCCGGTAGCCGAGTTGGTCCACTGCGGCCAGCACCTTCGCACGGGTCTTCTCCTGCACGTTGGGGTGCCCGGCCAGCGCCCGCGAGACGGTCTGGGCGGACACGCCCGCGACTCGCGCGACGTCCGCCATGCCCGGCGGGCGCGTCCCGGTGGTGGTGTCACCGCGCTTCCCCATGAGACCCCTTCCTCGTGATCAGCCCCTGCCGATGATATCGCCCACATCCCCGCTCACGTGCAGTTTCGCGCGGCAGGACGCCGTCCGATCACAACTATTGGCATCGATAACATTCTCTGTCATAGTTTCGGCCACCGACACCCGTCGGACGCATCGTGCGATCGGTGCTCCGGTACTGGGCTGGCGGCCCCGTGCAGGACGTCCCCGTTGCCTGCCACGGCACTCAGGAGGAGCTGTGAAGCGTAGATTCATCCGTTTTGCTGGGGTGGCGGGTGCCCTCACCCTTGCCCTCGCGGCCACTGGCTGCTCCGGATCGGGTTCGGCGTCGGGCTCCGGCTCCGACGCGGGCGCGACCGGGAAGGCATCGATAACATTCTGGGGATGGGCCCCTGGTTACGAGGACGCCGTGAAGGCGTTCAACGCCGGCCACCCGGACATCCAGGTCACCTACCAGACGGTGCAGCCCGGCGCGAAGGGCGGCTACCAGAAGATGCTGAACGCCGTGAAGGCCGGCAACGCCCCCTGTCTTGCGCAGGTGGGGTACGAGACCATGCCCAGCTTCGCCGCCCAGGGCGCTCTCGAGGACGTGGCGGAGCACGCCTCCTCCTCCAAGCGTGACTACCAGTCCGCCGCCTGGAACGCCGTGAGCCTCGGCAGCGCCGTCTACGGAGCACCGGTCGACACCGGCCCGATGGCCCTCTTCTACAACAAGAAGCTCTTCGACTCCCTCGGCCTCAAGCCCCCCACCACCTGGGCCGAGTACCGCGAGGCCGGCAAGAAGATCCACGCCTCCGACCCCAAGCGGTTCCTCTCCTCGCCCTACCTCGACTACGACTACGCCGGTCTCGCCTGGCAGGCCGGGGCCGACTGGTTCGGCGTCGACAACGACGCGTGGAAGGTCAGCATGGCCTCCGCGGAGAACAAGAAGGTCGCCGATTACTGGCAGGGCCTGGTCAAGGACGGACTGATCAGCAGCGCCCCCATGTACGACCAGGCCTGGTACACCGGCCTGGGCAACGGCGACATCGCCACGGTCGTCGGAGCGGTCTGGCAGGCGGGCGTCATCAAGGGCGGCGCCAAGCAGGCGGCCGGACAGTGGGCCGTCGCCCCCATGCCGCAGTGGGAGAAGGGCGACAAGAAGGTCGGCAACGCCGGCGGATCCGCCACCGCCGTCCTCAAGGGCTGCAAGAACACGGCGGCGGCCTGGGAGTTCGCCCACTGGCTGAGCACCGACAAGGACGCCTTCGGGAAGCTGATCGAGAAGGCGTCGCTCTACCCGGCCGCCAGCGACCTCCTCTACCTGCCGCAGCTGAAGGCCGACCCCTACTTCGGCGGGCAGCAGATCTACGACGTCTTCGCCACCGCCACGCCCGACGTCGACCCCGAGTGGACCTGGGGCCCGCTGATGCCCAGCACGGTCGCGGACCTGAACGACGGCCTGGGCAAGGCATGGACCGGCAAGGGCACCTTCGCCCAGGCCCTGAGCCACGCGCAGGACACCACTCTGACCGAGATGCGCAAGCAGGGCCTGGCCGTCGCCCCGTAGAACAGGCCCCGCCGGGCGGGACCGCCCCCGCCCGGCGGCCGCCGCCCCGTCCGTCCCACCGTCGCCAGGAGTCCCGTCACCGTGCCGGCGGCGGCCACAGTGAGGAACACCCGTGACCCACGCACCCGTTGCGCACCGCGCCCCCGCACGGCGCCCGGCAGCCACTGCCCCGCCCCACCGGACGCGCAAGACGAAGCCCCCAGGGAACCCCCGACGGCTCGGCCCGCTGCTCTTCTGCGCGCCCTTCGTCGTCCTGTTCGTCGCCATGTACATCGCGCCGATCCTGTACGCGGCCCACAGCAGCCTCTTCACCATCCGCCGCTCCGGCCTGGGCCTGACCGCGCCCACGGAGGTCTTCGCCCCCCTGGACAACTACACGCGGGCCCTGGAAGACAGCTCGTTCACGGCCTCGCTCGGCCGCGTCGCCCTCTTCGGAGTCGTACAGGTACCGCTCATGCTGGGCCTCGCCCTGGTGTTGGCCCTGCTCATCGACTCCAAGTCCGCGCGAGGCCGGGGCTTCTTCCGCCTGACGAGCTTCGTCCCCTACGCGATTCCCGGTGTCAGTGCCGCACTCGTGTGGTCGTTCATGTACTCCTCGACGTCCAGCCCGCTCAACCGGCTGCTCGAACCGCTCGCCGTCACCGTCCCCTTCTTCGACGAAGACGTCGTGCTGTGGTCCGTGGCCAACATCGTCACCTGGAGCTGGGCCGGCTACAACATGATCATCATCTACGCGGCCCTCCAGTCCATCCCCGCCGAAGTCCTGGAAGCCGCCCGGATGGACGGGGCCTCCGCCCTGCGGACCGCCTGGAGCGTCAAGATCCCCGCCGTGCGGGGCGCGCTGGTGCTGACCACGGTGTTCTCGATCATCGGGTCGGCCCAGCTCTACAACGAGCCGGCCGTCCTGCAGCCGGTCTCGGGCGGATCGATCTCCTCCGCGTTCACCCCGCTGATGTCGGCACAGAGCGCGGTCGCGGCCGGCAACTACCCCTACGCCGCGGCCCAGTCGGTCCTGCTCGCCCTCGCCGTGGGCGCGGTGTCGCTCACCTTCTTCAAGCTGACCCGCCGAGGAGACCACGCATGACCACGGTGATCCCCACCCCCACCGCCCCGACCCGGCCGCGGCGTGAGACGAGTCCCACCTCCACCGCCCGGATCCGGCCGCGGCGCGAGACGAGTCCCGCCAGCCGCGTCACCGTGCTCGCCCTGCTGGGTCTGTCCGCGGTCTACTTCCTCTTCCCGCTGTGGTGGCTGCTCGTCTCGGCGACCAAACCCTTCGGAGAGCAGTTCGGAGGCAGCGGCCTGTGGTTCGACGGCTTCGGCCTGTTCGACAACATCGCCCGGCTCAGCAGCCAGGACGACGGCATCTTCTGGCGCTGGATGCTCAACAGCGTCGTGTACTGCGGCGCGGGAGCGCTGATCGGCACGGTCCTGTCCGCCCTCACCGGATACGCGCTCGCCAAGTACGACTTCCCCGGCCGCGGTCTGCTGTTCTCCCTGGTCCTGGCAGCCGTCCTGCTGCCCAAGGTGCTGTTCACGCTGCCGCTCTACCTGATGTTCTCGGGCGTCCACCTGATCGACAGTCCCCTCGCCGTCCTGCTGCCGAGCGTCGTCAGCCCCTTCGGCGTCTACCTCGCCAGGGTCTTCGCCGAACAGAGCGTGCCCGACGAGGTCCTCGAGGCCGGGCGTCTCGACGGCGCGGGGGAGTTCCGTGTCTTCCGTACGATCGCGGTGCGCATGATGCTGCCCGCCCTGGTCACGATCTTCCTCTTCCAGTTCGTGGAGATCTGGAACAACTACCTCCTCCCCGCCATGGTCCTGGGCGACGACCGGCTGCAGCCGGTCACGGTCGGCCTCGTCGGTTGGAACGCCAGCCACGTCGCCGTGCCCCCGCCCCTAGTCGTCATCGGTTCGCTGGTGTCCATCGCGCCGCTCCTGATCGCCTTCCTCTCGCTCCAGCGGTTCTGGCGCGCGGGCATGACCGCCGGAGCGGTCAAGTGACGACTCTGTTCGATCCCACCGCCGGCCCACCCGCGGTCCCCGTCCCCGCGCCGGCGCACGTGCCGACACCTCCCGCTCTGACCTGGGCCGACGGTGCGTTCTCGCGCTCCGGACAGCCGCACCGCATCCTGTCCGGCTCCCTGCACTACTTCCGCGTCCACCCCGAGCAGTGGGCCGACCGCCTCCAGCGTCTCGCGGCGCTGGGACTCAACACCGTCGACACCTACGTGCCGTGGAACTTCCATGAGCGTCGCCGCGGCGACATCCGCTTCGACGGCTGGCGCGACCTGCCGGCCTTCCTCCGGCTCGCACAGGAGACCGGCCTGGACGTCATCGCCCGCCCGGGCCCGTACATCTGCGCCGAGTGGGACAACGGGGGGCTGCCCGCCTGGCTGACCGGCCGACCCGGGATGCGCCCCAGAAGCAGCCACCGGGACTTCGTCAACGAGGTGGGCCGCTGGTTCGACGTCCTGATCCCGATCATCGCCGCCCGTCAGAGCACACACGGCGGACCCGTCGTCGCCGTGCAGGTCGAGAACGAGTACGGCAGCTACGGCGACGACCCCGTCTACCTGCGCCGGCTCCGCGACTCCCTGGTCTCACGAGGAATCACCGAGCTGCTGTTCACCGCGGACGGACCGACACCGCTGATGCTCGACGGCGGAACCATCCCCGGCGAACTGGCGGCGGCGACCTTCGGATCACGCCCCGATCAGGCAGCCGCGATGCTGCGCTCGCGCCGCTCCGGCGAACCCTTCCTGTGCGCCGAGTTCTGGAACGGCTGGTTCGACCACTGGGGCGAGCGGCACCACGTGCGCTCCCCGCAGAGCGCCGCCGCCGACGTGGAGGGCATCCTCGAGCAGGGCGGCTCGGTCAGTCTCTACATGGCTCACGGCGGCACCAACTTCGGACTGTGGGCAGGCGCCAACCACGACGGAACACGCCTCCAGCCCACCGTCACGAGCTACGACTCCGACGCTCCCGTAGCCGAACACGGGGCACTCACCCCCAAGTTCCACGCCCTGCGCGACAAGCTCACCCCGTACGCCTCCCGTCCCGTACCCGACCCGCCGGCCGACCCGCCGCTGCTCGAGCCGATGAGTCTGGGCATACGACGCGGGGCCGGGCTGCTGGAGGCACTCGGCGCGGTCTCGACGCCCCTGCACTGCACCGGCCCGCTGAGTTTCGAGGAGCTGGGACAGTCCTCCGGCCTCGTGCTCTACACCGCACACCCCCGCATCCCGCCCGGGACCCACGAGGTGACGGTCACCGGTCTCCACGACCGCGCCCAGGTCTTCCTCGACGGCACCCTGGTCACCGTCCTGGACGAGCCGACCTCGACCTTCACCCTCACCGGAACGGGTGCCGCGGTCCGACTCGAGCTGCTCGTGGAGAACCAGGGACGCATCAACTACGGTCCGCTGCTCGGCCAGCGCAAGGGCATCCTCGGCGGCGTCCGCGTAGAGCGCCGACTCATCCACGGATGGTCCATGCGCCCGCTGCCCCTGGACGAGTGGACCGCCGACGACCTCACACGCGCCGCCGCGGCCGAGCCCGCCGACCACCTCATACGCGCCGCCGCCGCGACCGAACCCGCCGACGACCTCACACCCGTCGCCGCGACCGAACCCGCCGACGACCGCGGCATCGCCACGGCACAGCTGAACGTCGAGGAACCGGCCGACACCTTCCTCGCCCTGCCCGGGTTCGGAAAGGGCTTCGTCTGGGTCAACGACACCCTGCTCGGCCGCTACTGGAACATCGGCCCCCAGACGACCCTGTACGTCCCCCGGCCCCTGCTGCGGCGGGGAGCCAACGTCCTGACGATCCTCGAGCTCGACCACTTCGGCGAGCACGTCGACCTCCTCGACGCACCCCGCCTCGGGCCGTGCGAAGAGTTCGTCGAGACCTTCGACTGATCCGCACACAGCGCACCGCACCGCACCGCACCGCACCTCGGACCAGGGCGCGCCGTACGGAGGGCGCCTCACGCCGCGAACCGCCCTGCCGAGCTCCCGACTCCTCCGGCCGCCTCTCGTTCCCAAGGAGAGCAACACCGATGACCACTTCACACGACTCCGCGTACCCGTCGCGGACCACGCGCGAGATCGCCACCCGACGGGACTGCCGGCGCAGGGCGGCCGCCTCCGCCGCCGACCGGCCGCGGGCCCTGACCCGCTCGGTCGTCCTGGACGGCGCGGATGGCTGAGTACACCGACAGCGGCGCGTGCGTGATCGCCCTGGACGTCGGCGGCACGTCGATGAAGGGCGCCGTCCTGGATGACACCATGCGCCCCCTGGCGGAAAGCAGGCTCGGCGCCGCCGGGGGCGTGGACGACGCGCTGTTCGTCGCCCTCGGCACAGGCCTCTCCGACGCCGGAGACCTCCTCCTCGCCCCTCTCCGGGACGCCGTCGACTGTCGTCCGACCTGTCAGCGTCGACCCGAACCGGTTCAAGCGGCGCTCGGAGCGCAGGCCGGCTGCATGGGTGCGGGTCTCCTCGCCTGTGAGGCGACCGGCGCTCCGGTGACGGCCGGCTTCACCGATCACGTGGAAGGTCCGCTGTGATCCTCACTGTCACCTTGAACCCGGCCATGGACGTCACGTACGTCGTCGACGAGGTCACCCCGCACACCTCTCATCGCGTCGAACGGACCTTCGAACGCGCCGGTGGCAAAGGCACAAACGTGGCCCGCGTTCTGACGACGCTGGGCCGCCCCGCACTCGCCACCGGCCTGGTGGGAGGAACCACCGGCCGGTCCTTTCGTGAGGAGCTCCGCGCCGCCGGTCTGCGGGACGCCTTCCTCCCGGTGCGGGGGGAGTCCCGCAGGACCCTCACCGTCGTCTGCGAGCGCAGTGGGGACGCCACCGTGTTCAACGAGCGCGGGCCGCACGTCGACCAGCCGTCCTGGAAGGCGTTCACCCGGCGGTTCGCCGAACCGGCCGGTCAGGCTCGGGTCGTGGTTCTCGCAGGCAGCCTCCCACCAGGCCTGCCGGACGACACCTACGCGAGGCTGGTGACGGCAGCCCGCGAAGCCGGCTCCCTCACCGTCCTCGACACCAGCGGTGACGCCCTGCTGGGCGCACTGGCGGCTGGCCCCGACGTGATCAAGCCGAACGCGGCGGAGATCCGCGAGGCCATCGGCAACTCCGACCTCGCCGACGCTTCGGCCGAACTCCAGGCACGCGGAGCCCGGACGGTCGTCGCCTCCGACGGCCCGAAGGGCCTGCACGTCCTCACCCCGAACGCGCGCCACCACGCCGTGCCGCCCGTCCGGCTCAGCGGCAACCCGACCGGCGCGGGCGACGCGTGTGTCGCCGCCCTCGCGGCAGGGCTCCTGGACGGCCGCCCGTGGCCGGACATCCTGCGCGACGCCGTCGCCCTGTCGGCGGCCGCCGTCGCCGCGCCCCTCGCCGGCGACTTCCGCCGTGACGTCTACGACCAGTTCCGTACACCGTGAGTGTGGAGACCACCCGTGCCCCTGACATCCACTGACGACATCATCGGCCCCGCCTACGCCCAGAACCGGGGGGTGGGAGCCTTCAACGTCGTCCAGCTCGAACACGCCGAAGCCATCGTCGACGGAGCCCACCGTGCCGGCCTTCCCGTGATCCTCCAGATCAGCGAGAACACCGTGCGCTACCACGGCTCCCTGACCCCCATCGGCCGCGCCGCCCTGAGCCTGGCCGAGGAGGCGACCGTGCCCGTGGCCGTCCACCTCGACCACGCTGAGTCCGAGGACCTCGTACGCGAAGCCGTACGGCTCGGCTTCACCTCCGTCATGTTCGACGCCTCCAAGCTGCCCTACGAGCGGAACGTCGCCGCGACGAGGGCGGTCACCGAGTACGGACACCGAGCCGACGTCCTCGTCGAGGCCGAACTGGGCGAGATCGGCGGCAAGGACGGCGCCCACGCCCCGGGGGTCCGCACCGACCCGGACGAGGCACGCGCGTTCGCCGCGGCGACCGCCGTCGACTGCCTCGCCGTCGCGGTCGGCAGCTCCCACGCGATGGCCACACGCGACGCCGTTCTGGACTTCGACCTGATCGGCCGCCTCCGCAGCAGCGCCGGCGTGCCCCTCGTCCTGCACGGCTCCTCGGGCGTATCCGATACGGACCTGGCCAAGGCCGTCACGGCCGGCATGACGAAGGTCAACATCTCCACCCACCTCAACGGCATCTTCTCCGCCACCGTGAGGCGGGAACTGGACCGCCGGCCGACGGTCAGCGACTCCCGCACCTACATCGGAGCGGCCCGCGAGGAGGTCGCGTCCGAGGTCGCACGTCTCCTGCGGGTCCTGGCGCTCGTCTGACACCCACGGGCCCCACATCTGCCTGCGACCGGGTTAAGGGCCCGCCAGAGGCGCTCACAGAGCCGAAGAACACCGTTGCTCCCGGGGTTCGTTGCCTCGGCGCGCGTCGGGGCTCAGGGGAGTGGAGAGCGCCCTCCGCACACCCCCGCCCAGGGAAACGGAAGTTACCCCGCCGCAACTCTTGTTTTACCGGTCAAATGAGCCGTACGGTCCACCCAACCCGCGGCAGCCGCAACCCGGCGGCCGCCCGGACCGGCGCGGAACGTCGCCTGGGCGCACAGGCCTCACCCTCCGCTCCCTGCCCGCCCCGGCACCATCACCCGACGCAACCGGGACATCCCCCCCACGGCACGGCTCTCCGCCTGCGAGGCGCACCGCACGACGCGCCGCCACCCCCCCAATAGGGACGCCCCACCTCCCTCCGCGACCGCACCGCAACGCGGTCGCCCCCACAGGAACACACGCCCCGCCGTGTGCCCCCGAAAGCTCCCCCCGGTACCGGACGCGCTCCACGTGGTGCGCCGTGGTCCCGCGAAGAGAGCACCGCACTTGGAGCGCAACGAGCCGCTCCGAGCACCACCGCCGTCCCGAAGGGACGCCGGACCACCCAAGGAGCCGTCCCCCTTCCACGGCTCCTGCGATCAAGGAGTACTCGTGACCACCCCTCGAACCAGACTGGCCGGGGCACTCGCCGCGGCCGCACTGGTCATCACCGGCAGCAGCGTGCTGACGACGCCCACGGCAGCCGCCGACTCCACCACCGCCTCCTACACCGTCACCGCCGGAGCCAAGGGCTCCTGGACGACCCCGGACGACACGCCCGCAGGCACCTACATCGACAAGGACGGCACCTTCTACTTCCAGCAGGCCCACGCCCTCTACGGCGCGAGCGACTCGCGCAAGTGGACCTTCTACACCGGAACGAACCTCGACACCGCCACCCGCTCCAGCACCCTCAGCGACGCGGTCAACCCTGCCAACGGCAACGACCGCAACAACGACACGACCTGGCGCTGCAACAACAGCCCCACCGGCGTGGAGTCCACCCAGGCCCCCTCCACGGGCACCTACGCGCACCGCAACTACTGCGACCTCGCGGGCGTGTGGGTCGACCCCGACACCGGCGACTGGTACGGCCTCGTGCACAACGAGTTCACCCCGGAGCCCTTCGCGGACTACTCCCACTACGACGGCATCGACTACGCCGTCTCCAAGGACCAGGGCCGTACGTGGACCATCAAGGGCCACGTCATCACCTCTCACTACAGCACCAAGCGCGGCGACACCACGGCCTTCCCCCAGCAGACCTACCACTACGGCACCGGTGACCAGCGCCTGTTCGCCGACACCGCCTCCGGCTACTTCTACGCCTTCTACGGCTCCCGCATCGTGAACAAGGGCGGCGGCTGGGCAGCCTTCTACGGCCACGTCGCCCGCGCCCCGATCTCGGCCAAGATGGCGCCGGGCTCCTGGCAGAAGTGGTACAACGGCGCCTGGTCCGAGCCCGGTGTCGGCGGCCGCGAGAGCACCATGGTCCCGGTCGGAGGCACCAACACCACCGGATACGTCGCGCCGGCCAAGGAATACAACCCGGCGAACAGCGGCAACGTCAGCCAGCAGATCGCCAACGGGCTGACGCCCGCCACCTCCCCGCTCTTCGTCATGGACATCACCTACAACGCCCACCTCGGCCTGTACATCGGGCAGCCGCAGGCGGTCGACCAGAGCGGCAACGCCTCCCAGGAGATCTACGCCACCGACAACCTCGCCACGCAGAAGTGGTTCCGCCTCGGCGACACGGGCTCGTACAAGAACGCCTCCTGGTACCGCTGGTTCCTCGACAGCGCCAACAAGACCAGCTCCACGATCGTCGGCAAGGACTTCCGCTCGTACTGCTCGTTCGGCTGCTCCGGCGAGGCGAGCGGTGAGTACGTCAACCTGACGATCACCACCACGGAGCCCGCCGCTCCCGTGGACACCTCCAAGGCCTATCGCATCGCCGGCGGCGGAGGACGGATCCTGGCGCAGGTCTCCGGAAGCTCGGCCACCACGTCGCTCGCCTCCTCCTCCGGCTCCGCCCTGGAGTCGTGGACCTTCACCTCCAACGGCGACGGCTCGTACCGCATCGCCAACGCGAGCACCGGACAGCTGCTCGGCGTCGGCACCGGCTCCACGGCGACCCGGGCCTGGGGCACCAAGCCCACGGTCAGCGCGGCCCAGACCGGAAGCGCCGCCGTGGGACAACAGTGGTTCGTCGTCCGCGGCACCTCGCACACCGACGGAACGGCCACCGGCACGTACAAGATCGTCAACCGCTACAGCGGCCTCGTCATCGGCCTCTCCTCCGACACCAACCGACTCGCCGAGACCACGCCCACCCGCAGCTGGACCAACACCACCGGCAACACGGTCGGCGGCACCCGAACCGCCGGCGAGCAGACCCTGACCCTCACCCCGACCGCCCAGGCCCCCGAAACGGTGTCGGTCAGCAGCCCGGGCAACCAGAACACGCCCCTGAACACCGCCGCCTCACTCCAGATCAACGCCACCGACTCGGCCGGCAAGCCCCTCACCTTCACCGCCACCGGGCTCCCCACCGGACTGAGCATCAGCTCCAGCGGCCTCATCACCGGCACCCCCACCACGGCGGGAACCTCCACCGTCACCGTCACCGCCTCCTCCGGCAGCGCCGTCGGCACAGCGACCTTCACCTGGGCGGTCACTCCCTCCCTCAACGGAGTCCACACCCTCACCGCCGCGGGCAAGGCCCTCGACAACCCCGACCACAGCACCACCAACGGCACCCAGCTCATCACCTGGACGGCCACCGGCGGCGCCAACCAGAACTGGACCTTCACCCGGCGGACCGACGGCACCTACGAGCTCAAGAACGCCGAGTCCGGACTCTGCGCCGACGTCGAAAGCGCCTCCACCACCGCCGGAGCGAAGATCATCCAGTGGACCTGCACCAGCGGCCCCAACCAGCGCTGGACCCTCACCCCACAGGCCAACGGCACCTACACCGTCGCCTCCGCGACGAGCGGACTGCTCATGACGACCGCTTCCTCCACCAACGGAGCCCTGGTCACCCAGCAGCCCGACACCGGCAGCACCCTCCAGCGGTGGACCGTCAACTGACCCACCGGCCGTAACCGATCTGTCGGGGTCCCGAACACCAACGGGACCCCGACTCGGTTTCACCAAGCATCGACGAGGACGCCGTTTCGACCAGCGCGCTGTTTCGACGAATGCCCCGCATCGACGAGCGCGCCGTTTCGACCAGCGTCAGGCCCGCCCGCCGTACGACCTCGGGAACGCGCCGCCGGACGCGCTCCTGCCGCACCCGCGCGCCGCCCCCCATCCGCCGCGCACGACATGTGCCTGCCCGCGACCGACACCGACGAGGACAAAGCCGGCTACGCCCACACCATCGCCCTGGTCACCGTCGACCGCACCGTCGAATACCGCGAAGAGGACGAGGCCCCCGGCGGAGCACTGCTGTCGAAGGTCACCGTCGTCGAACCACTCAAGGGCACCCCACCGGCGACGATGACGATCGGCCAGTCCGTCCTGCGACAGGCCGACGGAACGTACGCGAAGACCAAGCCCACCTACCTGCCTCTCGAACCCGGCCACCCCTGCATCGTCGGCACCGTCCCCCACCCCGACTACGACGACGGATGGATCTGGTTCGCCACCGCCGCCGACCTCACCGCCGCCACAACCCGCTGGACCCACGCCGTCGACCACCAGAACCCCCCCACACCCCGACCCCGCCTGCGCCGACGTCACCACCGACCCCAGCACCCCGGCCCTCCGATAGGCCCCATGCCGACACGCCCCCAGGGAACGTGCCGTGCCCCCGGTCCGCGATCCGCACGCGAGGCGCGAACCCCTCCGCCAGTGATCAGGAGAGGTCCGCTGTCCCCCGGCGCATGGGCGAACCACTCATCCGGCGCATGGGCGAACCACTCATCGCGCCACCCGAAACCCCACCGCTCCGGACCGTTACGCGCCCGGTGCCCGGTACTGGACCCGCTCGGCCTTGCGCAGGGCATCCAACGTCTCATCGACGGTCATGAGAACCGTCGTCTCGAACGAGCTGAGGGCGCCGCCCCCACTGATCGCCAATGCGACCGCGGCCATGGACACGTTGTCGGGGGCCTCCCACAGGTTGTAGCCGTCGTGCGTGCCGAAGGCGTACCAGAAGCCGTGCAGCTTGCCGCCGACGGACTCGATGTACGCCTGAGCGGCCTTCGCACGGTCCTCGGGCCGCGCGGTCAACCTCGCCCAGGTCTCCGGTGTGTAGCTGAACCGCGACAGATAGAGCGGCATCACTTCTCCCTTTCGTCCCACCAAGGGATGCCCCTGCGGCACGGGAACGCGCCGGACGCGGCCCGCGCGTCCCCCGAACGGCCGGGTACGGCAACCAGCACGGCCGCACCCCACGGGTGACGGACAGCAACAACGGCGATCAGTCGAGGGTCCGGCCCATGCAGCTGTGCCCGTACGTCACACGCAGCGAACTACCCGGGCGCCCTGAAGGAGGGCGCAAGCCCTCACGTCCGCGGACGTATCGAACCACCGCCCCAGTCCGAAGCCGCCGGCCGTGCCACTACCCCGACGTCCGCTCCCCAGACCACGACTAGACAGCGTGCAGCACGTCCGCCACCGCATCCAGCGCAGCGTGCCACGGGTACGTCGCCGGCTCGCCCTCGCCCGGCTCGTGCGGCACGAATCCACCTTCGCCGTAGAGCACCCGGACACCGGCGCCCCGCAACGTCTGGATCGACTGCTCCCACTGGGGGTGGGCGGCGTAGGCCTGATTCACACACGGCATCACCGCGATCGGGATCCCCTTGCCGATGCCCTCGGCGACGACTCCGACGAGCCATTTGTCCGTGATCCCGAGAGCCCACTGATTCACCGTGTTGAAGGTGGCCGGCGCGACGACGATGGCATCGGGCTGCGGCCAGACGTCCGGCTCGCCCGGCATCCGGTAGTCCCACCGCACCGGGTGCCCCGTCAGCACGGCAAGACCGTCCAAAGACTGGCCGAGCCACCGCGCCGCCGTCGGAGTGAGACCCAGGCACACGTCCCAGCCGGCGGCCTGAGCCTCCTCGATGACCCAGGCGATGTCGAAGGCGGGCGTCGCCGCGCTGCTGAACAAATACAAGGTCCGAGTGCTCATAGCCCCATCCGATCACATGGCATCACCTCCGATCTGGGGGAGTGGCCGCCGAACCCGAACCCGGCCACGAGCCTCCAACGCCTTGGTACCCGCCCCGGTGGAGTTGTCACGACGTGATCCGTGGAGCGCAGGCGACTCACGCCCGCCGAGAGACCCGGAGGTCTGCGCCGCCCCGATCGTGCGGGGCGCCCAGCGGTCCCTGGCCTGGACCAGCGAGTCCGTCAAGTTGTCCTGGCGTCCCACTGGGTCTCGGCCTGAGAGCTCGTCCGCGCGCAGGCTCGTGTCGGCCGAACGTAGCCGCCTCATTGGAGGGTGCCCTTTTGTGTTCGGTCAAGGTCGAAGGCCGTGGGTCCGTGTCGCCGAAGGCGTGGCCGAACCGTGGGGGCATGCATGAGTGACAGCCAAATGAAGATCGAGCTCCCCATCGCCGACCACGACCGACAACGCCGCCAGATTGAGAGGACGCAACGCGGAGCCGCCCGTAGCACCGAATGACGCTACGAGTTTGCGGGGGCGTGGGCGTCCGAGCGTCCTCGTCGTCGGGGTACACCACCCGCGTGGAGCTGTCCTCTCTCGTGCATTCACCCACCTGCTTGCCTCGGAAAGGCGCCGCAGGACCATGTCAGGTGCCATGGGGAGATGACAGACGACCGGTCGCGCCTCCGTCTGGATGGCCATCGACCGCGAGCGAGCGAAGGCCGGCGGCACGGGTCGAAGACATCACCTTGGCTCATCGCCGGCTCGCTCCTGCCGGGCCTCGCTGCCGTCATCGCGCTGATCTTCACCTGGAGACAGGGGACCGACACCCTCGAGCAGGGCAACAGGGAGCTGCGGATCGCGGAGCAGGGGCAGATCACCGAGCGGTTCACCGCGGCGATCGAGCAGCTGAGCGAGGAAGACGAGGAGCTCACGTACGGCGGCATGTACGCGTTGCAGCGGATCATGGAGGACTCGGCGCGTGACCAGCCGCGCATCGTGTCGGTCCTCTCCGCGTTCGTCCGGTCCCACGCCCCCGTCCCCGCCACCGGCTTCGCCAAGCAGAAGGCTGGCGCCGAGCCCTCTGCTCTGGTCGGGGCCGTGATCGGAGTGCTGGCGGAACGCCCTCCGGGCCGGGACGGCTCTGCATTCGTCGACTGGTCACGCAGCGACCTGCGAGGCCTCCGGCTCAGAGTGCAGAGCGACGTACCGGGCGGGCCTCCCAGAGTGCCCCGGCTCCCGTTCGGCGGAATCCGGCTGAAGAACTCGGACCTGCGCGGCGTGGACTTCACGGCGGTCGACCTGAACCGGGCCTTCCTCAACGACGCGCAGTTGGCCGACGCCGTGCTCACCCGGGTGGATCTCACCGGGGCCGACCTGACGGGAGTGAACGCCGAGAAGGCACGCGTACATGACTCGGTGCTGAAGGGCGCGGACCTCCGCGGCGCGAAGCTGCCGAACACGAACTTCGTGCGGACCGACCTGACCCGTGCGCGTCTCGATCAAGCGGATCTCCAGGACGCCCGGTTCTCCTCCGTCGACGAAGAATTCCAGTCCGATGACGACGGCGGTCAACTCACTGGAGCCCACCTGGAAGACGCCGACTTGACCCGCGCCTTCCTCTTCAACGCGGACCTGGCGGGCGCCGATCTCCGCAACGCCGACCTCACCTCCGCCAATCTGGGCGGGGCCGATCTCTGCAACGCCGTGCTGAACAACGCACAACTGTCCTACCCACCAGAAATCCCGGCTGGTAATGCCAAGACCGGCGCCAACCTGACGGGCGCCGACCTGCGCAATGCCGACCTCAGCCACGCCAACCTGGCCGGCGCCTTCCTGATGGGCGCTGACCTCCGCGGAGCCAACCTGCTCAGCACCGATCTCACAGGCGCGACTCTGGCCGGCGCGAATCTGACCGGCGTCGACCTGAGCAACACCATCGGCCTCCCCCCTGACGCCGGCAAGGGCAAACCACAGCCCCCTCCCCGACCCCAGCAACCCTGCCCTGCCCCCACCGGAGCGAACCCGACCGCCCCGCCACCAAGCTCGTCGCCCAGGTGAGGCTTCGTACAGTGCCGTCACCAGCCACGTGTGTATCCGATTTCGGCGGGGGAGTGAGCCATGAGGGTCTGTCCCGGCACCCTGCACTGCCCCCACTCCACGGCACGTGGAATGTCGGACAGTCCCTAGCCGACGAAGACGACGTGGTCGGGCCGACCGCCTGGGACGATGGTCACTTCGTGGACCGCGCCCCCCTCGGTGGCCATGCGAATTCGGTCGGGAGCCGCCGCCTCCGCAGTCACCTCCTCGTCATCACCGAACGCCGCGGAGACGAGACCGCCGAGAAGCAACAGGGCCTTGTCCGAGGCGATGACCGGATCAGGCTGATGTTGCAGCTCTCCGCCACCAGCACCGCGACCAGGGAGACGAGCAGGCCCTCCATGCGGGTGCGCACTCGGAGACGTACTCGAAGGCCTCGAAGAACGAAGTCCGGGAGTGGGCAGCCCGGGAGTGGCCAGTCCAGGAGTGGGCAGTCCAGGAGTGGGCTTCGAACAGCAGGTCCGGCCGGTCGATCAGGGTGCCCGGGGCACGCACCTCGCATGGGATTCAAAGCCACGTGAAGGAAGGGAGCCCTGCCCTCAGCCGGCGTGCCGGTAGGGACTGGGGTGCCTACGCGGCTGAGGTCGGCCGCCGCCATCATGATGTCTGAATCCGAAGACCAGAGGGGGCAACACCGATGCTGCTACGTGATGTCGAGTACGGCGACGTCGATGCCTACGTCCGGATGCGGTGCGACCCGGTCATGATGGCCGAGCTGGGCGGACCGGTGCCTCGCGAGGGGATGGAGGCGAAGGTCCGGCGTGATGTGCAACGGGTGGCAGCGGGCACCGACTGGACGAAGATGATCGTGCCCGATGGGGCAGGGCTGGGCGTGGTCGCGGGAACCGTGGCCTTGTGGTCCCACGACGCAGACGGCGGGCGTATCTGCGAGATCGGCTGGATGGTTTTGCCGGAGTACCAGGGGCGGGGGTTCGGCAAGCAGGGCGTCCGGATGCTGCTTGAGCTGGCCCGCGAGGACGGCCGGTGGGGGCTGATACACGCATTCCCCGCAGCGGCCAACGCCCCGTCCAACGGTATCTGTCGCGCTCTCGGCTTCCGGTTTTTGGGCAGCCAAGACGTGCCCTTCGCCGGTCGAGTCCTGCAAACCCACCACTGGGCCATCGACCCTCGCACCGACCTGACCTGAAACAGGTCCGCAGCACTCTGGAGACCCACGAGGACCCACGAGGAGCCCCGAGGGCGGAAGGCATTCAGGAGGTCGGCGAGGACGACGGCAGCGCCGGCGCGGGCGAAGGCGCGAGCGGTGGCCAGGTCCATGCCGGAGGCGGCACCGGTGACCAGGGCGACCTGCCCGGGCGAAGTCGCAGGTGGGGTTCATCTGCGAAGAGTCCTGTCCAATCACTGGGACTGGGACTGGGACTGGGACTGGGACAGGGACTGGGAGACATGACTGAGCTGCGTGACGCCGGTCGGCGGCGCCACACGGGATGACTCAGGGGCGCAGGAGCACCTTGGTGGCGCGGCGTTCGTCCATGGCCTTGTAGCCTTCGGCGGCTTGTTCGAGGGGGAGGGTGAGGTCGAAGACCTTGCCGGGGTCGATCTTGCGGTCCCAGATGAGTTGGATGAGTTCGGGCAGGAAGCGGCGGACGGGGGCGGGGCCGCCTTCCATGTGGATGCCGGCGAGGAAGAGGTCGAAGCCGGGGATGTGGACGTCGTAGTTGACGCCGACGAAGCCCATGTGGCCGCCGGGGCGGGTGGCGCCGATGGCCTGCATGGTGGATTCGCGGGTGCCGACGGCTTCGACGACCGAGTGGGCGCCGAGCCCGCCGGTGAGTTCCTTGATCTTGGCGACGCCCGCGTCGCCGCGTTCCTCGACGATGTCGGTGGCGCCGTAGAAGCGGGCGAGCTTCTGCCGTTCGGGGTGGCGGGACATCGCGATGATGCGCTCGGCGCCGAGCTGCTTGGCCGCGAGGACGGCCATGAGGCCGACGGCGCCGTCGCCGACGACGGCGACGGTCTTGCCGGGGCCGGCTTCGGCGGCGACGGCGCCGTACCAGCCGGTGCCGAGCACGTCGGAGGCGGCGAGCAGTGAGGGGATCAGGTCCTCGTCGGGGTGCCCGGGGGTGGCGACGAGGGTTCCGTCCGCGTAGGGGATGCGGGCCTTCTCGGCCTGGGTGCCGATGGTGCCCGCCACGAACTGGCGGTGGACGCATCCGGACTGGTAGCCCGATCGGCAGATCTCGCAGGTGTTGTCGGAGATGACGAAGGAGCCGACGACGAAGTCGCCGACCTTGACGTTCTTCACCTCGGAGCCGATCTCCTCCACGACGCCGACGTACTCGTGACCCATGGCCGTGTGGTCGGCGGACTCGATGCCCCGGTACGGCCACAGGTCGGAGCCACAGATGCAGGTCGCGGTCAGCCGGACGACGGCGTCGGTCGGTTCGACGATCTTCGGGTCGTCGCGGTCCTCGACCCGGACGTCACCGGCGGTGTGCATGACTACTCCACGCATGGTGGTTCTCCTTGCTTGGTGCTTCCGGCGCCTCGGGCGCCTGCGTGTGATCAGGAAGGCACGACTTCCTGGGGAATGAGGGGAAATGTTCCGGTGTGGCGTCGTCGGTGTCGTCCGACGGTCCCGCCGACAGCCCTAGAGACGGTCCCGCCGCCGGTGGCCCTAGAAGGGGGCGGGCCCCCCGCGGCGACCCTGGACGAGTGCGATGGTGATCGTGGGGATAAGGGTCAGCGAGGCGAAGGCGGCACCGACCATGGCGGGTCCGGCGGCCTGGAAGGGTGAGTCGAGGGCGAGCCCGGCGATCCAGGAGCCGACCGCGGTGCCGAAGTTGAACGCGGACACCGTCAGGGCCGAGCCCAAGGTGGGGGCCTTGCCCGCGAACCGGACGCCCAGAGCGATCAGGACCGGGGTGCCGAGGAACCCGACCAGCCCGAGCAGGGCGACCAGCACCACCGTAGGGACGGCGAAGCCCGACAGCAGGCCGAGCGCCGGCAGGATCACCGTGGCCGACGCCGCGGCCGTGATCGTGGTCGCGTACGGGCGGACATCACCGAGTCGACCACCGGTGAGGAAGCCCGCCAGGGCGCCGGCACCGAAGCCGACGAGGACGAGGGGCACGAGACCCGCGGCGATTCCCGCCCGGTCGGTCAGCAACGGCGCGACGTAGGTGTACGTGCCCAGCACGCCGGCGCTCGTGGTGGCACAGGCCGCCAGCACCAGCCAGAGCCGGCCCGAGCGCAGCGCGGACAGCTCCGACCGGATCGACACGGTCTGCCCGCCGCGGGTCTCGTACGGGACCCGGCGCGCGATCAGCGCCACCGCGGCCACCGCCAGGACGGTCAGTATCCAGAAGGGTCCGCGCCAGCCCATCAGCTGCCCGGCGAACGCGCCGAGCGGCACGCCGACGACGTTGGCGAGCATGGCACCGGAACCGACCACTCCCACGGCGCGCGAGCTCGCGGCCGGGCCGGCCGCCCCGGTGGCCACGACGTTCGCCACCGCCCAGAACGCCCCGGTCGCCAGCGCGGTCAGGAAACGCGCGGCAAGCAGCAACCCGAAGCCCTCACCGACAGCGGCGATCGCGTGCCCCGCGGCGAAGACACCCAGGGCCGGCATCAGCGTCCGGCGGGCGGGCGGGCAGCCGCAGCGTCAGCATCGACATCACCGGCGCACCGATGATCAGCCCGACCGCGAACACGGTGATCGCCAGACCCGCACGGGCCACGCTCACCTGCAGGTCGCCCGCGATCTCCGGCAGCAGACCCGCCACCACGAATTCGGTCGTGCCCATCAGGAAAGTCCCCAGGGCCGGCACGTAGACCACGAGGGGAAGCCGACGGGAGGCAGGTGGCCGCTGCTCGACGCGTTCGTCGACGGAGGCGTGGAGGGTCGCTCCTTGCATGGTGGGGCTCCAGAGGGTGTCACGGTGGGGTGTCCATCCCAGAGAACCGGTATTCACGCAGGTCAGGAAGGTCGTGGTGATAGGGGGTACAAGCTCCACCTCCCTACCCGGCGGCACGCGCCTACCGTGGAGGCATGGACAAGCGCCCCGACAACCGCTCCGACATCCGGGACTTCCTCGCCGGCCGACGCGCCAGGATCACCCCAGAGCAGGCAGGGCTGCCCACCAGCGGCCGGCGCCGTGTCCCCGGCCTGCGGCGGGAGGAAGTCGCCGTCCTCGCCGGCGTGTCAGCACCGAGTGGTACACACGCCTGGAGAAAGGCCACATCAACGGGGTGTCCGAAGACGTCCTCGACGCGGTCGCCCGCGCACTCCACCTCGACGACGACGAACGCACCTACCTCTTCGACCTCCCCGCGCTGCCCAGCCCGCCGGCCGCGCACCCCGGCGCCGCAAGGCCGTCGACCTCCCACCCCGCGTCCAGTGGCTGCTCGATTCCATGACCCTGTCCGCGGCCTTCGTCACCAACGGTCGTCTCGACATCGTCGCCACCAACGCACTCGCCCGAGCGGTCCTCTCACCCATGTTCCGCAGCGACACCGCCGACGACCACGGCCGCCCCAACTGCGCTCGCCACTACTTCCTCGACCCGACCGCGCGGCACTTCGTCGCCGACTGGGACCAGGCGGTCACCATCACCGCCGCCCTGCTGCGCGCCGAGGCCGGCCGCTACCCCCACGACAAGGCATTGCGGGAACTCATCGGAGAGCTGTCCACCCTCAGTACCGAGTTCCGCACCCGCTGGGCCGCCCACGACGTCCGCATCCACCACGGCGGCGTCAAATCCTTCAACCACCCCGACGCCGGCCGGCTCGAACTCACCTACCAGCCGCTGGACCTGCCCCTGTCCACCCGAGAGGCACACTCCCTGACCCTCTACACCGCCGAACCCGGCTCCCCCGACGAAGACCGGCTCAAGCTCCTTGCCAGCCTGGCAGCCACCCCCGCCCCGCCCCCAGACCGCCAGAACAGAGCAGCCGACACCAGCGACTCACCTCAATAACGCCGCCGAGGCCGCCAGTCCCACCCCAGCGTGCGCTGGCCCGATCCAGCGATGGCGCCACGCCTGTTGCCCCGCAACCGAGGGATCCCCTGCCAGAACGTTCCCGCACCACCGGCTGACCGGAGCCGGGAACCCCAGGCCCATCGCCCTCTCGCCGGCGCGATAGCGTCCGCCTGTGACACAGCTCGTCCTGGACGCTCGACGCGACGTGAACTTTCGGCACCATGACTTCACAGGCCACGGACCCCACGGGTACCGGTGGGTCGATGTGAAGTCGTTCCGATTCACAGGGGACGTTCCGGACGGTGAGCTGCTGGCGGCGCTCGTCGCGCACGAGCAATTCCGTGATGACTACGCAGGCGGCGGCGTCGATCCTGAGGGGACCCGCCACGGCCCGTACTGGCTCAGGCACGTCACGGCGCGGGCCTACGAGCCGATTGGCAACGCCGAAGCACTCCAGACGCTCCGCGACTGGACCGACCGGCAAGGGTCCATCCCGAAGTCCCTTGAGGAGACGCTCGCCTCAGCGATGTGCACCGTGATCGACTCGGCCACCCACTGCTACCACCTCCGAGATCTGGGGCAGAGGGCGTTTCACGACTGGGGCGGTGTGCACATGGACTTCCACGAGTACGTCGCCGTCGACCGTGACCACTCACTGCTCACACTGCTGGTCGCAGCCGACGACTGACCCCGTCCGGACTCAAGCCGAGTCGTTCACGGAACTGCGGTCAGAGAGGCGGTTTTCCGGCGCCGGCCCACGGCCGACTTCTCGGATTCGGCCAGGAAAGAACTGGGCTCCACCCCCGACGAGTTGGCGCTACTTACCACCGGACCTTCGCCGCCTGCCGGGGCCCGGAAGGGCCCTACGCGGACGACACCGTCGACCCGGGCAGCTGCTCCAGCCATACGAACCCAGCGGGCGACACGGGCAGCGCGAAGCCCTGGGACAGGGGAGGGACGGTCACCTCCTGAAGACCAGGACCTCGGTGGACGCGAAGCCCATCGGGGCCGGGAAGCTGGCCTCCAGGCTGCAGCCGAGGGTCGCGAAGAGGTCCACGCACGCCTGGCGGGGCATGGCGGCTGGGTAGGAGTCGTGCCCTGCCCCGCCCTTCGTCGCCCAGTCGCGCATCGTCGCCGGGTCCAGGCAGGTCTCCGTCATGACGTCGAAGACGATCCGGCCGCCGGGGCGGACGACGCGTGCCATCTCGAGGAAGTAGCGGGATGCGCTGAGAAAGGTCACGGTGTTGAACACCTTGTGGGCCTGGACGAGATCGACGCTGCCGTCGGGCGTGGGAGCGAGGCTGCTGCCCGAGGTCGGTCGGGCGACCACCTTGAACGTGTCCACGAGGTAGTCGGCCCAAGGCGCCGCCGTCTCGTAGATCTCGTAGCGGCCTGGCGAACACTCCTTCAGGGTCTTTTCCAGGTACCGGCCGGACCCGGGGCCGATCTCCAGCACCGTCTTCGGATCGGCGGCGAAGACGCCGACGGCGCGCAGTTCGTCGATGGTCGACTGGGTCGCACCGGGGGTGCCGTTCATGACCTCGTCGAGGTAGTCGCCGACTGAGAGGCCGGCCGACCGCGCCGCCCGCATGGTGGCTTCGAACGGGAGGAAGTCGTCCACCCCACCCCGGTTGTTGGTACTGCGCACGATGTCGAATCCGGTGCGCCCCAGGAGCCGCTTGAGGCCCGACTTCACTGCAACCTTCATTCGGCATGACCTCCCAGGTCGTTTCCGTATCCGGAGCGCGGAAAAGCAGCTCCCGGCTCAAGGCAGGACGTGGGACCAGCAGCGGGGCCGGTGCGCACATCGGGCGGCGGCGGAACCGGCTGCGGCCCCGCCCGTTTCGGTAAAACGGCCGTGGCCCTTGGGTCAGGCACAGCAGACACTCCGGTTTCGATGAGGGCACGCCGAAGTCAAGGGCGTGAGTGAGGACGTGGCGCGAAGAGCGCTGCCTGGGAGTCACGGGGCGCAGGGCTGCGCACGATGGAACAGGATCTCGAGCGCACGTGGCCGAACCACACCACGGCTGGTCGGGGCGCCCTTCGCGCGGAAGGTCGCCATGGCCCGACCATCATGACCGACAGCCGCCTGGCTCAGAGGGGGAATGCAACATTTCAGAAAGCGGAGCCGAAAGATTCGCTATCGGTGACCGGTCTTCTGACGGCCTGACGGCCTGACGGCCTGACGGCCTGACGGCCTGACGGCCTGACGGCCTGACGGCCTGACGGCCTGACGGCCTGACGGCCTGACGG
>NZ_JBWKCA010000038.1:0-46149 GCF_056436715.1 Streptomyces sp. NPDC043176 | reverse complement strand
TGGTGAGTTCCTAGACAGCTCCCACCACACCGGAGGTCTTCGCCATGTTCAAGACCAGACCAGTGTCAACAACGCTCGTGATCAATACACCTAGGTCCTCGCCGCGGCGCGGACCGCCGGGGCCGTCGAGTGGGGGAGCAGGTCGGCCGGGAGGCGGGGGCGCAGGATCTCCACCGCCACCTCCTCGCGGAAGCGGTACGGCCGGTGCGCCAGCACCCCGGCCAGGTTCCGGCGCACCCGGGACATCTCCGCACGCACGGTGACCGTCCGCGTGCGGTCGCCGAAGACGTCGTCCGCCAGTTCCGCGGCCGTCCGCCCGTCGCGGTGGAGCGCCAGGACGTAGAGGAGCTCCGCGTGCCGGGGGCTGAGCTCCTGCTGCCAGCTGCCGGCCGCCCCCGAGACGGACACCGTCCAGCGGCGCGGCCGGCTCAGGTCCAGGACCACCCGGCTCGCCGCCTCCGCGCCGGGTTCCGCGGCCCGGGCCTCCTCCTGGACCCGCAGCAGCCAGCCGCCGGGCAGCGGTTCCACCGAGCACACCCCGAGCGAGGGCAGCCAGACGCGACCGGCCCGGAAGGACTTGGGCAGCGTGAGCCGGTCCACCGGCGCGAGCCCGGTCACCGCCGCCGTCCAGCCGTGGGTGTCCACGGCGACCGCCCGGCCGCCCACCCGGCACAGGATCGGCGCGGCCACCGCCCGCAGCCGCTCGATCGCCCCGCGGTGCCGCTCCCGCATCTCCGCCTCGGCGAGCTGCGCCACGGAGCCGACCAGCGCCAGCATCGCCGGATGGAAGCTGGACGCCGGACCGCTGACGTCGAGGATGCCGAGCAGGCGGTGGTCGCGCGGGTCGTGCACGGGGGCGGCGGCGCAGGTCCAGTTGTGCAGCGCCTGGACGTAGTGCTCGGCGGAGTGCACCTGCACCGCCCGGCCCATGGCGAGCGCGGTGCCGACCGCGTTGGTGCCGGTGGTGTGCTCGGACCAGGCCGCGCCCTCCTCCAGGCAGATGCCGTTCGCCTGCCGCAGCACGGCGGCGTTCCCCTGCCGCCAGAGCACCCGGCCGTGCTCGTCGGTGACCACCATGATCTGGAGGGAGGCGTCGGCGATGCCGGCGAGCCCGCCGCTCAGCGTCTGCATGACGTCGGAGAGGAGCGTCGTCCTGCGCCGCTCCTCCAGCTCCTCCCGCTGGAGCAGCACGCTGCTCGTGCCCCGGTCCGGGTCGAGACCGAGCCGGGCCATCCGCTGCCAGGACGCGTCGATCACGGGACGGGGCGCGATCGGGGGCGTACGGCCCGCCAGGGTCTCCTCGCGCACCCGGTGCAGCAGTCTGGTGGCCTGGGCGGCGTCCATGGAGGCCAGCCGCCTCATGTCGAGCTGCGTGTTCTTCATCGGTCTCTCCCAGCCACCCGGGGTGCTGTATCGGTTCTGCAGTGGGCAGACGTCCGGAGTGTCGGTGCCCATCGTGCCGTCCTGAACCGCTTCGCGAGGCCCGGTTCGCACAATCCTGCAACCCTTTGCAACTCTGGCGATCGACCGGCCCCCTCGGCGAGGCTGAGACCAGCGGCGGGTGGTGCCGTGTCGGCGCAGCACCACCCCCGCTTTTCCGCGCGTGCCGACCCGTTCGCGGGTCCACCCCTGGCGCGCGCGGTCCCCACGTGGGCCCGCGGCGGCCGGACGCCGCACGGACCTCAGACCACCACCCGCGCCCGCTCCACCAGGGCCCGCAGGTCCAGGGTGTGCGGCAGGGTCCCGAACGCCGACCCGCCGTCCCCGCCGAGGCGCCCCGCGCAGAACGCGTCGGCGACCTCGGGCGGCGCCCACCGGACGAGCAGCGAACCCTGGAGCACCAGCGCCATCCGCTCCACGAGGCGCCGCGCCCGCGCCTCGATCCCCTCCAGGTCCGCCAGTTCGACGAGCAGGCCCCGGATCGCCCGGTCGAGCCGGTGATCCGCGCCCCGCGCCGCGCCCACCTCCCGCAGGAAGGCGTCGAGCACCTCCGGACCGGTCCGGAGCGCCCGTACGACGTCCAGCGCCTGGACGTTCCCCGACCCCTCCCAGACGGAGTTGAGCGGCGACTCGCGCAGCAGCCGGGGCATCCCGGACTCCTCCACGTACCCGTTGCCGCCCAGGCACTCCAGCGCCTCCGCCACCACCGGCGTGCACCGCTTCGTCACCCAGTACTTCGCCACCGGCACGGCGATGCGGAGCAGGGCACGCTCCTGCCCGGCCCCGGCCCCGGCCCCGGCCCCGGCGCCGCCGTCGTCGACGGTGTCGCAGGCCGCCGCGAGACGCATGCCGAGGACCGTCGCCGCCTCCGACTCCAGGGCGAGATCGGCCAGGACGTTGCGCATCAGCGGCTTCTCGATCAGCAGCCCGCCGAAGGCCTCGCGGTACGCGCAGTGGTGCACGGCCTGCGCCACCGCCTGCCGCATGAGCGCCGCCGAGCCGAGGGCGCAGTCCAGCCGGGTCGCCGCGACCATGCCCATGATCGTGTGGATGCCGTGCCCCTCCTCGCCCACCCGGCGCGCCCACGTCGTCCCGTCGAACTCCACCTCGGCGGAGGCGTTCGACCGGTTGCCCAGCTTGTCCTTGAGACGCTGGAGCGCGAACGGGTTGCGCGAGCCGTCCGCGAGCACCCGCGGCACCAGGAAACAGGTGAGCCCCGCCGGAGCCCGCGCCAGGACCAGGAACGCGTCCGACATCGGGGCCGAGCAGAACCACTTGTGCCCCGTCAGGACGTACTCGCCGTCGGCCGCCAGCGGCCGGGCCTCCGTCCTGTTCGTCCGTACGTCGCTGCCGCCCTGCTTCTCCGTCATCGCCATGCCGAGCAGCACGCCCGGCTTCTCCGCGACCGTGCCGAGCCCCTTCTCGTACACGTGCGAGGTGGCCGCCGGCTCCCAGACCGCCGCGAGCTCCGGCTCGACGCGCAGGGCGGGCACCGCCGCGTGCGTCATCGACACCGGGCAGCCGTGGCCCGCCTCCGGCTGCGACGCCACCACGAACCCGGCGGCCCGCCGCACGTGACCACCCGGACGGCCCCACGCGTCCGTGAGCCCGGCGCCCACGGCCTTGTCGAGGAGCCGGTGCCAGGCCGGATGGAACTCGACCTCGTCGATCCGGACGCCGTACCGGTCGTGGGTCCGCAGCCGCGGCGGGAACGCGTTCGCCAGCTCCCCCCACTCCCGGGCCTGCTCCGAACCGGAGGCCCGGCCCAGCAGGGCCAGCTCGTGGCGCGCCTCCGCGAGGAGCTCCGGCGCGAGGTGTCGCTCGACCGCCTCCGCCAGCGCCCGATCGCACGAGAAGACGTCGTACCCCACCAGGGGCGGAGCCTGGTTGGTCACGGTGTGGGTGCTCCCTGCCATGCCGATACGGTAAGCAGGTGCAGGCAGCAAGCGAAACACCCGAACGACCGGAGCGGCGGCCCTGGAGCAGGCTCCACCGCGCGCGCGTCCTCTACCGCAACGTCTCGAAGCGGAAGATGGTCTGGCTGCTGCTCAAGGACACCGTCAACTCGTGCATCGAGTACCGGATCCTGGGTCTGGCCGCCGAGGCCGCGTTCTTCACCCTGCTGTCCCTGCCGCCGCTGCTCCTCGGCCTCATCGCCCTCCTCGGGTACGCCGACGACTGGACCAACACGGACACCGTGGCGAGCATCCAGGAGAACATCCTCCGCGCCGCCGGAACGGTCCTCTCCGACCGGGGCGTCGACGACATCGCCAAACCGATCCTGGACGACGTCACCCAGGGCAAACGGCCCGACCTGATCTCCCTCGGTTTCGCCATCGCCCTCTGGTCCGGGTCGCGCGCGGTGAACGTCTTCATCGACACCATCACCGTCATGTACGGACTCGACGGCCACCGCGGCATCGTGAAGACCCGGCTCCTCGCCTTCCTCCTGTACATCGTGGCGCTCCTCATCGGTGCGGTCGTGCTGCCCCTCGCCGTCGTCGGCCCCGACCGCGTCGTCGAACTCGTCCCCTGGGGCACGGAGGTCGTCGCCGTCCTGTACTGGCCGGCCGTCACCCTGCTCTCGGTCGCCTTCCTGACCACGCTCTACCACGTGTCCGTGCCCGTCAGGTCGCCGTGGATCGAGGACATCCCCGGCGCCCTGGTCGCGCTCGCCATGTGGACCCTGGGCAGCTTCCTGCTGCGGATCTACCTCACCAGCCAGGTCGAGGGCCCCACCATCTACGGCTCGCTCGCCGCCCCCATCGCCGTCCTCCTCTGGATCGGCATCTCCGCCTTCGCCGTGCTCGTCGGCGCCGCCGTGAACGCCGCCATCGACCGCGTCTGGCCCTCCGTCGCCACCGCCGCCGCCCGCGAGGCCAACGAGCGGGCCCGCGCCCTCCAGGCCGCCGAACTCGTCGCCCGCGTCCGCGCCGAGGCCGAGGACGTCGACGAGGACGACCCGGACATGCCGTCCGAGTTCCCCGAGCGCTGGTCCAAGTTCCTCCCCCCGGACGACGTGAAGTCCCGCCTCCACTCCGGCTGGGAGAAGGACTGAACCCGCGCCGCGTAAAACCCGTGGCGCGTGCCGGAGCACTCCGGCTACGGTGAACGCCGTACGGGATCGCGCGGGTCGTGATCGCGTGCGACGCGATCCGTGCGACACGTGATCGCGAAAGGACACGTGCGAAAGACACAGGAGGTGTGATCGATGGTTGCCGTCACGAAGGGCCTTGCCCACACGCGGATGTTCCTCCACACCACCTCCGCGGCCACCGGCTGATCTCCACACTGCCGACTTCCGGCGCCGGGGCCGCCCCTTGAAGGGTCCCCCTTGTCTTTCTCGCTTTCCCTTGGTTCCTCCACCTCCTCTCTGCTCGACGCCCACGGCTGGGACTCCGGCTGGGCCGCCGACTTCGCGCCCTACGCCGCCCAGGGGCTGATCCCCGGGCGCGTCGTCCGCGTCGACCGCGGCCAGTGCGACGTCGCCACCGCCGACGGGGTCGTCCGCGCCGACACGGCGTTCGTGACCCCGCACGACCCGCTGCGGGTCGTCTGCACCGGCGACTGGGCGGCCGTCGACCCCGAGGGGGTCAGCGACCCCCGTTACGTACGGGCGTGCCTGCCGCGCCGTACGGCCTTCGCGCGCTCCACCTCGTCCAAGCGGTCCGAGGGCCAGATCCTCGCCGCCAACGTCGACCACGCGGTCATCACCGTCTCCCTCGCGGTCGAGCTCGACCTCGGCCGCATCGAGCGCTTCCTCGCCCTGGCGTGGGAGTCCGGCGCCCAGCCGACCATCGTGCTCAGCAAGGCGGACCTCGTGCCCGACCCCGTCGGGCTGTCCTACCTCGTCGAGGACGTGGAGACGGTCGCCCCCGGCGTCCAGGTGCTGCCCGTCAGCTCGACCACCGGGGAGGGCCTCGACGTGCTCGCCGCGACCGTCGCCGGCGGGACGACCGTGCTCCTCGGCGTCTCCGGCGCCGGGAAGTCGACCCTCGCCAACGTGCTGGTCGGCGAGGACGTCATGGCCGTCCAGGCCGCCCGTGACATGGACGGCAAGGGCCGCCACACCACCACCACCCGCAACCTGTTCGTGCTGCCCGGCGGGGGCGTCCTCATCGACACCCCCGGCCTGCGCGGCGTCGGGCTCTGGGACGCCGAGACCGGCGTCGGCCAGGTCTTCTCGGAGATCGAGGAGCTCGCGGCCGCGTGCCGCTTCCCCGACTGCGCCCACGAGGCGGAGCCGGGCTGCGCGGTCCTCGCGGCGATCGACGACGGCACCCTGCCCGTGCGCCGGCTGGAGAGCTTCCGCAAGCTCCTGCGCGAGAACCAGCGCCTCGTGGCAAAGACCGACGCCCGCCTGCGCAACGAGATCCGCAAGGACTGGAAGCGCAAGGGAGACGCGGGCCGCGCCGCCGGCGAGTTCAAGCGCAGCGGGCGTCTGCGGTAGCGCACGGACCCCGGGGCCGTGGTCGTACGGCTCCGGGGATGGCGTGTGCCCGGGGAGCGGTGGTCGTACGGCTCCGGGGATGCGTGTGCCCGGGGGCCGTGGTCGTACGGCTCCGGCGTCCGCGGGAGCGGGCAGGCCCGGCCGCCGGGGGAGCGTGGTGTCCGAAAACCGCGAGCCCCGGTCGGTCGGCCGCCGCACACTGGGAGGCGTGAGGGACGACGACACCCGCTACGAGGCGGTCAGCAGCAGGGACGCGCGGTTCGACGGAGAGTTCTTCTTCGCCGTCCGGACCACCGGGATCTACTGCCGTCCCAGCTGCCCCGCCGTCACGCCGAAACGGCAGAACGTCGCGTTCTTCCCGACGGCCGCCGCCGCCCAGGGCCACGGCTTCCGCGCCTGCCGCCGCTGCCGGCCGGACGCCGTCCCCGGCTCGGCCGAGTGGAACGTCAGGGCCGACGTCGTCGGGCGCGCCGTGCGGATGATCGGCGACGGCGTCGTCGACCGCGAGGGCGTGCCGGGGCTCGCCGGACGCCTCGGCTACAGCACCCGGCAGGTCCAGCGCCAGCTCACCGCCGAGCTCGGCGCCGGACCCGTCGCCCTCGCCCGCGCCCAGCGGGCGCACACCGCGCGGCTGCTGCTCCAGACCACGGGACTGCCCGTCACCGAGATCGCCTTCGCGGCCGGCTTCGCCAGCGTCCGCCAGTTCAACGACACCATCCGCGCCGTCTACGCCCGCACCCCCACCGCCCTCCGGGCCGAGGCGGGCAGCGGCGCGGGCGGCCGTACCGCGCTCGCCGCCGGGGTGCCGCTGCGGCTCGCCCACCGGGGGCCGTACGCGGCCGGCGAGGTCTTCGACCTGCTCGCGGCCGAGGCCGTGCCCCGCGTCGAGGAGGTCGTCGGGGTCCCGGGCGCCCGCACGTACCGGCGCACGCTCCGCCTCCCGTACGGCACCGGCGTCGTCTCCGTCGACGAACGCTCCGCCGGACGGTGGCTCGACGCCCGGATCCACCTCACCGAGCTGCGCGACCTCACCACCGCCGTGCACCGGCTGCGCCGCCTCTTCGACCTCGACGCCGACCCGTACGCGGTCGCCGAACGCCTCGGGGCCGCCCCCGCGCTCGCGGCCGAGGTGGCCGCACGGCCCGGCGTCCGTTCCCCGGGCACGGCCGAACCCGAGGAGTTCGCGCTGCGGACGGTCCTCGGCTCCGAGGAGTCGGCCCGGGTCGTCGAGCCGCACGGCGTCCCGCTGGCCGTGGCCTGCGGCGCCCTCACCCACGTCTTCCCCGAGCCGGCCGCCCTGGCCGGTCACCCGGTGGCCGGCCCGCTCGCCCGGGCCCTCGCCGACGGAACCGTCCGCCTCGACCCCGGGGCCGACCGCGACGACGCCGTCCGCGCCCTGCTCGCCGTCCCCGGCGTCACGGCCGAGGCCGCCGCGCTCATCCGCATGCGCGCCCTCGGCGACCCCGACGTGCCCCCGGCGAACGGCCCGGACGCGGAGGAGTGGCGCCCCTGGCGCTCGTACGCCCGGCTGTACGCCCGCGCCGGAGGCCCGGCCCGCTAGGGCCCGTCCGGCCATTCCCGCCGGGTCCGGCCCGCCCGGCATGTTCCGACGCGAATGGCCGGACAGGCCTTGGGCCGGACGGGTGACGGAGTTCAGGCCCAGATGACCGCGCCCGCCCAGGCGCCCACGATCAGCAGGCAGGCGAAGAGTTCCACGAGGACGCTCGTGCCGGCGGCGCGCATGACCGTCCGGGTGGCCGCGCGGGCCTGGCCGTGGCCGCCGAGGCGGAGCCGTTCGGCGAGGTAGATCCCGCCGACGAAGCCGGGGATCGCCCCGATGACGGGGACCAGGACGAAGCCCAGGAGCGCACCCACCCCCGCGTACGCCACGATCCGGCGGGTGATGCCGACGCCCCGGAAGCGGCGGGGTGGCAGTTGCCAGACGATCACCTGGGTGAGGAGCAGCAGACCGGTCGAGGAGACGAGCAGGATCCAGGCGAGGCCGGTCCGCTCGTGGAGCGACCACCAGAGCATCGCCGCCCACACCAGCCACGTTCCCGGCACGCCGGGGGCCAGGACCCCGAACAGACCGAGCAGCATCACCGTCGCGACCATCAGGAGCTGCCACACACCCACGCTGCCCAGCGTGCCGGACGACGGCGTTCCCCGCAGGTCGCGAGGGGCGTCCGGGCTACGCGCGGGGCGCAGCCACCCGCGTGGGCCGGCCGTACCCGCGTGGGACGGCGCATCCGCGTCGGCCATCCACCTCGGCCACCCGCGACGGCCATCCACGTCGGCCGCACCCGCGTCGGCCACCCGCGTCGGCCGCACCCGCGTCGCCCGCACCCGCGTCGGCCACCCGCGTCGGCCGCACCCGCGACGGACGGCCGCGTGGGCCGGGGTCGTGCGCGGGGTCGCCGGCCGGGTCAGCCGCGGGCCACCCAGCCCTTCTCGTACGCGTGCCAGCCGAGCTGGAGGCGGGTGGTGACGCCGCTCAGCTCCATGAGGCCCTTGACGCGCCGCTGGACGGTCCGCAGGCCCAGGTCGAGCTGCTTGGCCACGCTCGCGTCGGTCATGCCGGCGAGCAGCAGGGACAGGATCTCCAGGTCCAGCCCGTCCGGGCCCGGGGCCTCGTCCTCGGTGATCTGCGCGCCGGCGCCGAGCCGCAGCGGCAGAGCGTCCCGCCACACGGACTCGAAGAGGCCCGTGAGCGATTCGAGGAGCCCGCTCGCGTGCACGACGAGGGCAGCGGGCTCGGCGCCCCGGCCGGTCAGCGGGACCATGGCGAGGGACCGGTCGGCGACCACCAGCTTGGTCGGGACGCGGTCCGCGACCCGGATCAGCTCGTCGCGACCGAGCGCCGCGGACAGTTCGAGCAGCCCGGACGGGAGGGTGAGGACCTCGCGCTCGATCACCACCCGGTAGCGCACCCCGCGCCCGGCCGCCTGCTCCTCGGCGTCGTTCTCGAGGCCGGTGACGGCGATCGGCTTGCCGGTGACGAGGGCGCAGACCTCCTCCGTGGCGCCCAGCTGGAGCTGGAGGAAGCGGTGGGTGACGGCGCTCGCGCCGGTCACCACCTCCACCATGTCGTGCACGGCGACGGCCTCGGCCTCCGCGCGGTACTCCTCGGCGAGCAGCGCCGCCGCCAGTTCGGCCTGCTCCAGTTCGTGGCGCTGCTGGGTGAGCAGCGCGCCGAGCGCCACCGCGGGCGGGGCGGCCACCCACCGGCCGGTGCGGGCCGAGGACTGGGCGGCGAGCCCCTGGGACTCCAGCCGGCGCAGGGCCCGCTCGGTGTCCCGCTCGGGCAGGGCGAGCCGGTGCGCGAGATCGGAGACCTCGGCGGCGCCCAGCGCGACCAGGGCCCGGTACGCGGACTCCTGGCGCTCGTCGAGTCCTATCGCTCCCAGCATGGATGCCCCACCCCTCGCCTTACCTCCGGCGGGCGTTCCCGATCTTTCCGGGACATCCACCGGAGGCATTCGTTCCGTTGGTGACCTGGCGGGAAACGGCCACGGCGCATTCCCGCCGCCCCCATCATCCCTGCACCGCCCTCACCTCTGCCAATGTGGCGCCACCGCAGCACCAACCACCTTCGGAAACGGGACCTTTGCGCCCTTTTTCCGAATTCAGATGGGGAGAGCGATGCGCCCGATTTCGCGTACGGCCCTGGGGGCGGCGACCGCCGCCGTCCTGGCCGTCACCGCGGTCTCGCCGTCCATGGCCGACGAGCCTCAGGACGGCACCGCCGGCAGACCACCGCTGGTCGGCAGCGAGGCCCAGGCCCGCGCCGGAGGAGCGGCCGGCGGCCGGACCGCCACGGTGACCCTGGTCACCGGCGACCGCGTCCTGGTCACCCGCGACGCCGCGGGCGACCCGGCGGCCACGGCGCTGCCCCGCGAGGACGGCACCGTCCCCTTCGTCCAGACCCGACGCTCCGGCCAGGACCTCTACGTCTACCCCGAGGACGCCACCGAGGCGCTCGCCGCCGGACGCGTCGACGAGGAGCTCTTCAACGTCACCGGACTGGTCCGCCAGGGCTACGACGACGCGGCCACCACCACCCTGCCCCTCATCGCGGTCTACGGCTCCGACCTCGCCCGCTCCGTCCCCGCCACCCCGCGCGGCGCCCGGCGCGGCCAGGTCCTGAAGGCCGTCGACGGCGTCGCCCTCGCGGCGGAGAAGAAGCAGGCCGCCACCTTCTGGGCGGAGGTCACGGCTCCCGGCGCCCGCTCCGCCGCCGGACTGGAGAAGCTCTGGCTCGACCGCAAGGTCGAGGCCACCCTGGAGCGGTCGACGAAGCAGGTCCACGCCCCCGAGGCCTGGGCCGCCGGCTACGACGGCACCGGCACCAAGGTCGCCGTCCTCGACACCGGCGCCGACGCCGGACACCCCGACCTCAAGGGCCGCATAGCCGCCTCGGAGAACTTCACCGACTCCGACACCACCGACGACCGCCAGGGCCACGGCACCCACACCCTCTCCACCGTCGGCGGCTCCGGCGCCGCCGGTGACGGCAGGAAGAAGGGCGTCGCCCCCGGCGCGCAGCTCCTCAACGGCAAGGTCCTCAACGACTCCGGATCCGGCGCCGCCTCCTGGATCATCGCCGGCATGGAGTGGGCCGTAGCCCAGGGCGCCGACGTCGTCTCCATGAGCCTCGGCAGCCCCGTCCCCACCGACTGCACCGACCCGATGAGCGTCGCGGCCGAGGAACTCGCCCGGAACGAGGGCACGTTGTTCGTCGTCGCCGCGGGCAACTCCGGACCGGCGCTCAACACCGTCTCCTCGCCCGGCTGCGCGCCCGGCGTGCTCACCGTCGGCGCCACCGACCGCGACGACTCCACCGCGTGGTTCTCCAGCCGCGGCCCGACGATCGTGAACCACACCCTCAAGCCCGAGATCGCGGCGCCCGGCGTCGGCATCTCCGCCGCCGCGGCCGGCGGCCGCGGCGTCTCCGCCTACCAGTCCATGTCCGGCACGTCGATGGCGACCCCGCACGTCGCGGGCGCCGCCGCCATCGTCAAGCAGCGCCACCCCGACTGGACCGCCCAGCAGGTCAAGGCGGCCCTCGTCTCCTCCGCCGACAGCGACCTCCCCGGAGACGTCCGCGAGGTCGGCGGCGGCCGCCTCGACGTCAAGGCGGCCGTCGACCAGACCGTCCTCGGTGCCCCCGCCGTCCAGGGAGGGACGTTCGCCTGGCCGCAGGACAGGAGCGACCGCACCACGGTCACGGTCCCGTACACCAACGGCTCCGACGCCCCCGTCACCCTGACGCTGGCCGTGGAGAAGGTCACCGGCAACGACGGATCCGCCGTCCGCGCGCCCGTCGCCCGCCTCGGCGCCCGCACCGTCACCGTCCCGGCCGGGGCCACCGCTCGGGTCCCGCTCGCTCTCGACCCCGACGCCCGCCTGGAGCCCGCCCAGTACGGCGACGTCACCGGCCGCGTCCTCGCCACCGGCCCCGGCGGCATCCACGTCTCCACCCCGTTCTCGCTGTACGTCGAGCCCGAAACGGTCACTCTGCGCGTCAAGCTGATCGACCGTCAGGGAAAGCCCGCCGCCGGCGCCTCCTCCCTCGACGTCATCGGCACCGACGACGCGAGCGGCGAACGGCGCTTCAACGACGGAGCCGCCGACCAGGTCTACCGGCTGCGCCCCGGCAGCTACTTCCTCTCCTCCTTCGTCACCACCCCCGACGCGGGCGAGGGCGCCACGCTGACCGACTCCCTCAGCTACCTCGGCCACCCCCAGCTGGAGCTGAGGAAGGACACCACCGTCGTCCTCGACGCCCGCAAGGCCCACCGGCTGTCGGCGAAGACCGACCGGCCCTCCGAACTCCGCGGCGCCACACTGGCGTTCGCCCGCTCCTGGGACGACGTCTGGCTGCACGCCGGAACCGCGGCGGGACCGCGCACCATCCGCGGCTACTACGCCTCGGTCGAAGGCCGCGCCGACGAGGGCGACTTCGAGTTCGGCAGCTACTGGCGGGCCGCCGCCCCGCAGATCACCGCGCTGCGCACCGGCGACGGCCTGACCCTGCACCCGCTCACCGGCTCCGTCGGCTCCGACAACCTCGACGGCACGGGCTCCGCCCGCCTCGTCGACGCCGGCACGGGCACGCCGGACGAACTGAAGGCCGCCGGGGTCCAGGGACGGATCGCCCTCGTCCGGCTGCCGGACGACACCACCGCCGCGGGCACCCTCGCCCGGAACGCCAAGGCCGCAGGCGCCGTCGCCGTCGTCGCGTACCACTCGGCCCCCGGTCGCTGGTACCCGGGCGGTGGCTTCGCGGGCCTCGGTCTCCCCGTCCTGTCCGTCCCGTCGGACGAGGCCGCCGCGCTCCTCGGCAAGCTGGCGGCCGGCGAGGTCATCCTCGCCTGGCAGGCCACCGCGAAGAGCCCGTACCTCTACAACCTGGCCTTCCCCGAGGCCGGGGCGATCCGCGACGACCGCGCGTACCGGGTCCGCGACCGCGAGCTCGGCCGCACGGACTCCACGTACGGTTCGGCGGGCCTCGCCACCGACTTCGTGGACTTCCCGGCGGCACGCCGCCCGGACGGCGTCCGCGTCGGCTTCGGCTCGCTGGAGTCGGTCCCGGCCCCCGGCGCCCGCACCGAGTACTACTCGGCCGGCGACACCACCTGGGAGCCGATGGTCGGCAGCAGCTTCCCGTTCGGCGAGATCATGGTCGGCACCCCGCACGCGTACACGTCGGGCGAACACCGCACCGAGAACTGGTACGACGGCGTCCTCGCCCCCACCGCACCGCGGGACGACACCGGGAAGCCGGTCCTCGTCGCCGAGCGCCAGGGCAACCTGATCGGCTTCGCGAACGCCATGTGGGGCGACAACACGCACCACGCCGTGCCCGGTTCCTTCGGCGACATCGGCAACGTGGCGCTGAGCCGCGACGGCGAGGAGCTCGGCCGGAGCAGCTGGCCGTTCGGAGTCTTCGAGGTACCGGCAGAAGCCGGGACGTACAGGCTCGAACAGAACACCATGAAGATCGGCAGCAGGGTGTGGGCCCGCTCCACCTCCGTCAACTCGGTGTGGGAATTCACCTCCAAGCTTGACGAGACCGTCTATTCTCAGGGCATCCCGATTCTCTTCCCCCGGTACAACCTTCCGGAGGACGGACTCAAGACCCTCGCCGCGACCGACGGCCAGCAGATCGGCCTCACCGCGACGGGTCACGCGGGCTACACCCCCGCAGCGCTCACCTCGGCCAGGCTGTCGTACTCCTACGACGGGGGCACGACCTGGACCGAAGCGCGGGTCTCTCAGCAAGGCGGCGGCTGGACCGCGACCGTGGACCACGCGGGCGCGACCGGCCGGCAGGTCACACTGAGGACCGAACTGACGGACGCCAACGGCAACTCCGTCACCCAGACCGTGGTCCGCGCTTACGACGTGCGCTGATCACGCCGGTCCGCCGGGCGTCCTTCCCGTGGGGGGTGGGGCCGCCCGGCGGACCACCCATGAACGGACCACCCGTTTGCAGCAACGGTTTTCCTGATGTCCCGTTTTCGTGCGCCGCGAGCGGTGGACAATAAGGGCATGACTCAGCAGGGGGACAACTGGTGGGACAAGCTCTACGACGACGCGGCGCCGGACACGGCCCCGCCGGTCTCGGGTGACACGCTCGACGACCACTTCGATTCGGCGCCCCGCGCCACGACCGGCCCACCGGGCGGGGCACCCCCGCCGCCGAGCCCGCCGCCCCCGGCTGCGGTGCTCCCGGCGGCGGGGGTGCTCCCCTCCCTGCCGCCTCCCGTGCCCGGCCGGGCACCCTGGGAGGTCCCCGAGGCGGGGCCCCGGACCTTCCCGGCCCCGCCGCCCCCGGCAGCCCCGCCCGTCGAGACGCCCACCGCCCGGGTACCCGTGCTCCCTGAGCCGACGACCGACGAGCCGACGACCGGGCAGCCGACGACCGAGCGGCCGACGACCGAGCGGCCGACGACCGGCCATCCGCAGCCCGAGGAGCCGGAGGCCGACGGCCCGGCATCCACCCCGCGGACCGACCCCGCATCCGCCCCGCGGACCGACCTCGCGGGCGCACCCGGCGCCGACCCCGACCTCACCGTCGAGGTCTCCGTACCCGTCGACCTGCCCCGGCCGCGCGCCGGCTTCGTCGGCAGCAGACCGCCCACCTACGAGGCGGAACCCACCGCCCTGCCCGTCGCCCGCCCCGGCGAGCTCGCCGGCCTGGTCTCCGACACCGTCCTCGACGGCGCCCGCTACGGCACCTGCACCCTGCGCGCCGCCTCCGTGCGCGGCGACTCCGCCCGCTACCGGGGCGAGCCCCGCCGCGACGCCCTCCTCACCGCCCGCTTCGGCCACGACGAGACCGCGCTCGTCCTCGTCGCCGTCGCCGCCGGCTCCCGCGCCGCCGAGGACGCCCACCTCGCCGCCGCCGACGCCTGCCACTGGATCGCCGAGGCCGTCTGCCGCAGCCACGCCCGGCTCTCCGAGGACATCAGGTCGGGCCGCCGCGGCGACCTCAAGTCCGGTCTGCACCGGCTCACCGACCGCACGTACGGCAAGCTCAGGGCGCGCGCCGCCGAACGCGGCCTCACCCCCGACGAGTACACCGCGACCCTGCGCTGCCTGCTCGTGCCCGCCGACCCCGAGTGCCGCACCCGGGTCTTCTTCGGCATCGGCGGCGGAGGCCTCTTCAGGCTCCGCGACGGGGCCTGGCAGGACCTGGAGCCGCTGCTGCCCGAACCGGCCGTCGTCGGCGCGCCCGTCCTCGGCTTCGGCTCCCCGCCGTCCGCCCCGGAGGCGACAGAGGAGGGCGACCGGCTCACCATGGACCTCGGCATCACGACCGCGCCCGGACCGCTCGTCGAGGAGCCCGTGCCGCCGCCGTCCGAGCCGTTCCGGTTCCGCGCCTCCGTCGCCCGGCCCGGCGACACCCTGCTCCTCGCCTCGCCGGGCCTCGCCGAGCCGATGCGCGGCGAACCCGCCCTCGCCCGCGCGCTGGCGGACCGCTGGGCGGACCGGGAGCCCCCCGGCCTCGCCGCCTTCCTCGCCGACACCCAGCTGAGGGTGACCGGTTACGCCGACGACCGCACGGGGGTCGCCGTCTGGGAGGCGTAACGCGACGGGCCGTGTGTTGATGGAGCCATGGCCAAACAGAACGTGGCGGAACAGTTCGTCGACATCCTCGTGCGCGCGGGCGTCCGGCGCCTGTACGGCGTGGTCGGCGACAGCCTGAACCCGGTCGTCGACGCCATCCGCCGCACCCCGGAGCTCGACTGGGTCCAGGTGCGGCACGAGGAGGTGGCGGCCTTCGCCGCGGGCGCCGAGGCCCAGATCACCGGGGGCCTCGCCGCCTGCGCGGGCTCCTGCGGGCCGGGCAACCTCCATCTGATCAACGGCCTGTACGACGCCCACCGCTCCATGGCACCGGTGCTCGCCCTCGCCTCGCACATCCCGTCGAGCGAGATCGGCCTCGGCTACTTCCAGGAGACCCACCCCGACCAGCTGTTCCGCGAGTGCAGCCACTACAGCGAACTCATCTCCAACCCCGAGCAGATGCCCCGGCTGCTCCACACGGCGATCCAGCACGCCGTCGGGCGCGGCGGCGTCAGCGTCGTCTCGCTGCCCGGTGACATCGCCTCCCAGCCGGCCCCCGAGAAGACGTCGGGCACCGCGCTCGTCACCACCCGGCCCACCGTCCGCCCCGGCGACGGCGAGATCGAGGCGCTGGTCCGGTTGATCGACGCGTCCGACCGGGTGACGCTGTTCTGCGGCAGCGGCACCGCGGGGGCGCACGCCGAGGTGATGCAGTTCGCCGAGCGCGTCAAGTCGCCCGTCGGCCACGCCCTGCGCGGCAAGGAGTGGATCCAGTACGACAACCCCTACGACGTCGGCATGAGCGGACTGCTCGGGTACGGCGCCGCCTACGAGGCCACCCACGAGTGCGACCTGCTGATCCTGCTCGGCACCGACTTCCCGTACAACGCCTTCCTGCCCGACGACGTCAAGATCGTGCAGGTGGACGTCCGGCCCGAACGCCTCGGCCGCCGCTCCCGGCTCGACCTCGCCGTCTGGGGGGACGTCCGCGAGACCCTGCGCTGCGTGATCCCGCGGGTCCGAGCCAAGACCGACCGCCGCTTCCTCGACAAGATGCTCAAGAAGCACGCCGACGCCCTGGAGGGCGTCGTCAGGGCCTACACCCGCAAGGTCGAGAAGCACGTCCCCATCCACCCCGAGTACGCCGCCTCCGTCATCGACGACCTCGCCGACGACGACGCCGTGTTCACCGTCGACACCGGCATGTGCAACGTCTGGGCGGCCCGCTACCTCTCGCCCAACGGGCGGCGCAGGATCATCGGCTCGTTCACCCACGGCTCCATGGCGAACGCCCTGCCGCAGGCCATCGGCGCCCAGTTCACCGACCGGAACCGGCAGGTCGTCTCGCTCTCCGGCGACGGCGGGTTCTCCATGCTCATGGGCGACTTCCTCACCCTCGTCCAGTACGACCTGCCGGTGAAGGTGATCGTCTTCGACAACTCCTCGCTGGGCATGGTCGAGCTGGAGATGCTCGTCGCGGGGCTGCCCTCGTACGGGACGACGAACAAGAACCCCGACTTCGCCGCCATCGCCCGCGCCGCCGGGGCGTACGGCGTCCGGGTCGAGAAGCCCAAGCACCTGGCGGGAGCCCTCAGGGACGCCTTCAAGCACAAGGGCCCGGCCCTGGTCGACATCGTCACCGACCCCAACGCGCTCTCGATCCCGCCGAAGATCAGCGCGGACATGGTGGCCGGTTTCGCCCTCTCGGCGGGCAAGATCGTCCTCGACGGCGGCGTGGGCCGGATGCTCCAGATGGCCCGCTCCAACCTGCGGAACGTGCCCCGCCCCTGAGGGAATGCGGGCGCCCCCGCGGGGCATGCATCCCCGTGAGCCTGTTCGACGACGTGTGGGTGGGGGTTATGGCCGGGGAGGCGCGACAGCCGACTCAACTGCTCAGGAAGGTGGGATGCGCCGATCTCACCGCGGTGCCGGAGGTACGGCATGCCTTGCGCGAACTGCTGCGGAAGTGGGGCGGGCCGGGCGCCTCCGACGTGGCCGAACTGCTCACCAGCGAGCTGGTGACCAACGCCCTGGTCCACACCGACCACGGGGCCGTCGTCACGGCGACGGTCGTTCCCGAGCAGCTCAGGGTCGAGGTCCGGGACTTCGTCCCCGGCCTGGAGACGCCGCACGCACCGCCCGCCGACGACGGTACGCACGGCAGGGGACTCGTCCTCGTCCAGGCCCTGGCCGACTCCTGGGGGGTCGAGGACAGCGGCGTGGGCAAGGTGGTGTGGTTCGAACTGAACGGTGGGGCCGCCTGAGAGGCGGCCCCACCGGTTTACGGGATCTCCACGATTCCTTGCTCAGCCGAACTGCTGCTCCAGGTCCTTGAGCTTGCGCTCCAGGGAGTCGAGCCGGGGCAGCGTCTGGGTGTCGTCCTCTGCGGTGAGATCCACCGTCCGGGAGTCCGCCGAGCGGGACTCAGCGCCCCGCACGGCTTGCAGGGAGGGCCGGGGTCGAAGCGGCAGCTGTCCGGGATCCGCTATGGCGGGCTCCGCGACGGCGGCCTGCACGGCGGCCGTCGCGGAGCCCGAGCCGGAACCGGCGCCCGGTCCCGAACCGGCGGCGGCGTTCAGGGCCGCCATCTCGACCTGACGGCCACCGCCCCGGCCGAGCCCGAAGGCACGGTGCTGACGGTTGATCGCCTTGAGCCGCGCCCGGTCGAGCTTGACCTGGTCGCGCCGCCGGATCCGGCTCTGCTCCTTCTCCCGCCGGTCCTCCCGCACCTCGTCGACCGCCTCGTCGAGGGTGCGTACGCCCTCCAGGAGCATCAGCGACCAGGCGGCGAAGGTCTCCCGGGGAGCCCGCAGCCACCGGACGATACGGATCTGCGGCAGCGGGCGGGGCACCAGGCCCTGCTCGCGCAGCGCCGCCCGGCGGGTCTGCTTCAGGGCCCGGTCGAAGAGGACCGCCGCCGAGAGGGACATGCCCGCGAAGAACTGCGGCGCACCGTCGTGTCCCAGGCCGCGCGGCGCGTGGACCCAGTTGAACCAGGCCGCCGCGCCCGCGAACAGCCAGACGAGGAGGCGCGAGCCGAGGGCGGCGTCACCGTGGCTGGCCTCGCGGACCGCGAGCACCGAACAGAACATGGCCGCGCCGTCGAGGCCGAACGGGACGAGGTACTCCCAGCCGCCGGCGAGGTTGAGGTTCTGCCGGCCGAAGCCGACGAGCCCGTGGAAGGAGAGCGCCGCGGCGACCGCGGCACAGCAGAAGAGGAGGACGTAGGACGCGGTGCCGTAGACCGCCTCCTTGCGTCTGCGGCGTTCCTCGCTGCGTTCCCAGGAGTCCTCGGCCGCGGCCTGGTCACCGGCGCGCTTCCCGCGCGCGAGCACCGCCACCGCCGTCAGGACTCCGGCCACCATCACGCCACCCGGAAGCAGCCAGTCCAGCGATATGTCGGTCAGTCTCATGCGGTGTCCCTTGCATCGCAGTAGGGCGTTTGGCGGCCCATACTGGCCGACCCCGTGCGGCGCTCAAGGGGTTTCGCGGCAAGAGCACGCCATCGGGGGCCCACGGCATACGAATAGGTGCGATCTGGTCGAACGCGCATGCAGGGAAGGGGAACTGAGTTCGATTTACGTCACCCGTGCGGGTGGCGTAATCACCCGGGAGCCTCAGGCGGTCGCGGTCAGCCGGCGGACCCGCTCGGCGTCGCAGGTGCGCGGGCAGGTGAGGCAGGTGTCCTCGGGGCGCAGGGTGTAGAAGAAGCAGCACGTCGCCCGGTCGCGGGTGGCGCGCGGGGTGCCGTCGGCGTCCTCGGCCCCGGCCAGCTCGCGGAAGCCCGCGGCGCCCGCGTACGGCTTGTACGGCTTGGCGGTGCCCGGCATCAGGAGGTCGAGCTCGGCCATCGCCCGCCGCTCCTCGCCGAGCAGGGCGCCGACGTACCAGAGGCCCTCGACGATCTCGTCCGTGGCCATGCCCCACAGGGCCCGGCGGCCGCGCCTCATGCGGGGCCCGAAGCCGCCGAGCACCTCCTCGAAGTGCTCGGCGAGCGAGGCGCGGACCTCGGCCCGCAACGCCTCCTCGTCGGCGACGACCCGTGCGCCGGGGAGCGAGGCGGCGGGGTCCCCGGGCAGGCAGGCGAACTCGTCCACCCGGACCGACATCCGGCCGAGCGCCCGCTGGAAGGCGACGTTCCGTACGGGCAGCCGGGGCACCCGCCGGTGCAGGAACCACGGCACGGTGACCAGGAGGCAGGCGGGCCAGGCGTAGCGGTGCAACCCGAAGCTCGCGACGACGTCGGGGCGGGCCTGGGTGCCGTAGTCGCGCAGCACCTGGGCGTTGTCCCAGGCGAGGAAGGCGTCGAGGGCGGGGCCCCCGGCCGCGAGCTCGTCCGCGCCCACCCAGCCGGCGCCCCGCGGCAGCCGCTCGCCCCGGGCCGGTTCCTCTATCCGCAGGCCGGAGAAGGCCTCGGCGAGTCGCGCGTAGGAGGCCGCGACGGGCGAGGCGGGCGGAGCGGGCAACAAGGCGGGGACGGTCATGCGGACCACCGAATCGCGATCGTAAGCAGGTTAGCCTTACCTTACCCGATTCGGGATCACCTCTCACCACCGCCGCCCCCCGGCCCGCGATGCGGGCCCCGGGGCCGATCCGGCCGATCGCGGCCGAGGCCGCCGGGCAGGCCCTCGCCCCCGTGGCGCCGGTCCGTTCGCCTATGGTGCACAGAGGACCCGGGCCACGCGAGCCGGGCCCGGTACGAGGCCCCAGGAGGACCCGGGTGGAGCAGAGCGCAGCGCGCGAGCGGGCGACGGACCGACCGTCCCCGCCCTTCGGCGACGCCGCACGGGTACCCGAACAGGGCCGGTCGGGAGGGTCCGCGCACCCCGCGGGCACGGCGGGCGGCCCGACCGCGGAAAGCACCCGCGAGGGGTACGGCGGCCCCGCGGAAAGCACCCGCCAGGGCTACGGCGGCGCCCCCGCGGCGATGGACGCCGGTGCGGGGGGCGCTCGCGGTCCCGCGGGCAAGGACGCCGACGACGGTCACGGCGCTCGTGGTCCCGTGGCGAAGGCCACCCGCGAGGGGTACGGCGCTCGTGGCCCCGCGTACGTCCCCGGTCCCGCCCGGGCGGGTGACGGGCCGGTCGTCCGGGGCGAGCACACCCACGGCGAGCCGGCGCCCCGCGCGCCCCGGGAGGTGCGGCGGCACTCCGTGCGCGGCCAGATCCTCGACGCCCTCCGCACCGCGCTCGTCGGCGGCGAGCTCGTGCCCGGCGAGGTGTACTCCGCGCCCGCCCTCGGCGAGCGCTTCGGCGTCTCCGCGACGCCGGTGCGCGAGGCCATGCAGCGGCTGGCCGTCGAGGGCGCCGTCGAGGTCGTGCCGAACCGCGGCTTCCGCGTCGTCGAGCGGACCCCGCGCGAGCTCGCCGAGCTCGCCGAGGTGCGGGCCCTCATCGAGGTCCCCGTCATGCTGCGGCTCGCCCGCACCGTCCCGGCCGCCCGCTGGGCCGAGCTCCGGCCGCTCGCCGAGGCGACCGCGGCCGCCGCCGCCCGGGGCGACCGCGCCCACTACGCCGAGACGGACCGCGCCTTCCACCGCGCCGTCCTCTCCCTCGCCGGCAACACCCAGCTCCTCGCCGTCGCCGACGACCTCCACCGTCGCTCCCAGTGGCCCCTGATCAGCGCTCCCGCCCTCCGCCACGGCGACCTCGTCGCCGACGCCGCCGAGCACACCGCGCTCCTCGACGCCCTGATCGCCCGGGACCTGACCGTCGTCCAGTCCCTGGTACGGGAGCACTTCGCCGGGTCGGAGGCCTGAGGCCCGGCCCCGTCGGACCGACCGGCCCGACGGGCTCGATCGACAAGGCACCCCCGGCTCCCGGGGCGACTAGAGTCGGAGGCGTCAGCCGCCCGCACCGTCGTGCCCGTGAGGTGCCCCATGACGTCGTCCGTGACCCCGTCCTCGGCATGGGACGGACGCCGGCCCGTCACCGGCACGGAAACGGAGGCCGCGGCCCTGCTCGGCTGGCTGACCGACCCGGAGGCGCCGCGGCTCTGCGTGGTCACCGGGGCGGCGGGCAGCGGGAAGACGGCCCTGCTCGGCTGGTTCGCCGCCTACGGCCCGCGGGCCGGGCGACCGCGCCGGAGAACCGGCCGGGTGCTGGTGCCCCTGGCCGGGCAGAGCGTGCTCGGCGCGGCGTGGACGATCGCCGACCGGCTCGGCGTGGTGGCGAAGTCGCCCGGCGACCTCGTGCACGCGCTGGCCACCAGTGAGGCGCGGCCCGCGGGACGGGCCGTCCTGCTCCTGACGGACCTGCACGAGGCGGCCGAGCCGGCCGAACTCACCCGGCTGATCGGAGAGCTCGCCGGCGTGGGACGGATCCGCCTGGTGGTCGAGGCCAGGAGCGGCAGCCCGGCCCCGGCGGCGCTCCGCGCCGAGCGCCGGGTGACCCTCGTCGACCTGGAGGGCGACCCCGAACCCGGCGGATCCGCCCCCGCGGCACCCGCGGCACGGCCGCTGCCGGACCTCTCCGACCCGGTCGCGGTCTGCGCCGCCGACCCGCTGCTCGTCACCACCGCGTACGTCACCGGCGCCGCGGCCGCCGGTCTGGCCGACACCCTCGACGGCCCCGAGGCCCCCGCCCGCCCCGGCGGGGGCGCGGCGGACGACCACGGCGGGCTGCGCGCCGCATGGATGCGGGCCGGACAGTCCCTCTGTCGTGAACAGGCCCCGGCGGAAAGGGCGTTGGTGCTGCTCGCCGCACTCGGCGACGGAGCGGACCCCCGGCTGCGCCCCACCCTCGCCGCGCTCGCGGAAGGCGCGCCCTGGCGGCTCCGGTGGGCCCGTCACCAGGGCGATCTGACCCCGCCCTGGCCGGGTCCGGTCACCGTCCTCGGCTCGGCCGGCGGCCCGCTGGAGGGGACGCTGCTCGTCGGCGACCGCACCGGGGCCGTACGGCTGCTCCACGAGGCGGACGCGAGCCCGGCCGGGCGCCTCGCGCACACCGTCCCCGGCCGGGTCACCGCGCTCGCGCCCGCGCCCGACGGCACGGTGCTGCTGCTCGACGACCGGGGCCGGCTGCACACCGTGCGCGGCACCGCGCCACGGGCCCCCTATCTGGAGCGCCTCACCGAGGCCGTCTCGGCGACCCTGGCCCGGCACCCGGGAACGGCCCTCGCTGCGATAGCGGGCTCGGTGGTGGTGGGGGACCGGCTCGGTTCCGTCCACGCCTTCGGCCTGACCGGCCTGCACCAGGCGGCCTCGCACAGCGGCCGGGTCACCGCGGTGTCCGCGGTGGACTCCGAGACCCCGTTCGTCTGCTCCGGCGGTGCGGACGGCACCGTGAGGCTCTGGACACCGGGCCGCGAGCCGCGTCCCGAACCCCTCGCCGAGCGCCCCTCCCCGGTCGTCTCCCTGCACGCGACGCAGACCCCGCACGGACCCCTGGTCGCCGCGGCCTGGGCCGACGGCCTCGTCGAGCTCCACCGCCCCGAGGGCGGCCCGCGGCTCTCCTTCCGTCCGGGCCCCCCGGTCCGCGCGGTCGCCGTCACGGGGGCGGGCTCCCTCGTCGTCGGAACCGACGAGAGCCTCGTCTGCCTCGTCCCCGACTCTCGCGGCATCGTGGGAAGTTGAGAGGAGGTCCCGCGCGCGGGACCTCCTCCGTGGCCGGCGGCCCCGTGCCGTACGGGACCTCAGGTGGCGGTGCGGGGTGTCAGCTGGGCCGACAGCCAGGTGGGCACCCCGTCGAGCAGGTGGAAGAGGCGGCGCGCCTCCGCCCGCAGCCGGCCGGCCTCCGGCTCCGTCTCGGTGTCGGCGAGAGCGGTGAGCGCGGGGGCGGTGCCGACCAGGTAGCCGAGCTCCTCGCGGATCCGCAGCGACTCGGCGAAACCGTGCCGCGCCTCCGCCAACTCCCCGTCACGTAAGGCGAGTCCGGCGAGGTGACGCCAGGTCGACGACAGCAGCAGCGCGTCCCCCCGGGCCGCCGCCCCGGCGTGCGCCCTGCGGTACGCGGCGCGGGCCGCCTCCGGGGAGTCGCCGAGGTTCTGCGCGACGAGCCCGCGCCGGAAGTCGAGCAACGGCCGGCCCTCCGCGTCGGGGGCGATCAGCGCCGCCGCCCGGCCCAGCGCCATCCGTGCCTCGTCGGCCCGGTCGCGTACGCCCAACAGCGTGGAGGCGTAGGCGAGATAGCCGCGTTCGCAGGCCGCGGCGCCGCGTTCCTCGTCGGTGCGGGCGACGGCCTCGGCGGCCCGCAGCGCCTCCTCGGCGTCGGCCCAGCCCTGTTCGGTGTAGAGGCAGCGCTCGATGAGCAGCGCGGCCCGTTGGAGTGCGGCGGCCGGTTCGGTCGCGTGCGGCGCGAGCAGCGCGGCCGCGTCCGTCCAGCACCCGCGGGAGCGGAGCCGCCATATGGCGGTCTCCACGGGCGTCTCCTTGCCGTAGGCGAGGGACGGATCTTCGCCACCCCTTGATTCGGAACCAGACATGGCGGTATCCGCCACATTGCCCTCCCCGAGCGCGCCGTCGAGCTGTTGAGTAGACCCGCATCTCAGCACATGGGCAGCACCTGGCCAAGGGGTCAGGTGAAAGAATTCACAAGAGTCCCGGCAGTGCGCTCACCGCCGTCCCGGCCACGGCCGACAGGCCGTCAGATCGCCGCGGGGCCCGGGACCAGGCCACCCGACGGCCCGTCGGCGGCTGCGGCCGACGGGCCCCCACCAGCGCGGACGTCACTCCTTCGGACTCCATCGAAAGGGTGAATCCGTGCGGAGTGGATCAGCTCATCCGCAGGGCCAGGAAGAAGTCGAGCTTGTCCTCCAGACGGGAGAGGTCGCGGCCGGTGAGCTGCTCGATGCGGCCCACCCGGTAGCGCAGCGTGTTCACGTGCAGGTGCAGCCGCGTCGCACAGCGCGTCCAGGAGCCGTCGCAGTCCAGGAAGGCCTCCAGGGTCGGGATCAGCTCCGCGCGGTGGCGCCGGTCGTAGTCGCGCAGCGGGTCGAGCAGCCGGGCCGTGAAGGCGCGGCGGACGTCGTCTGGGACGAACGGCAGCAGCAGCACGTGCGAGGCCAGCTCGTGGTGGCCCGCGGCGCAGACCCGGCCCGGGCGGGCCGCGGCGACCCGGCGGGCGTGCCGGGCCTCCTCCAGGGCCCCGCGGAGGCCCTCCGCCGAGTGCACGGCCGCGCTGACGCCGAGCGTGAGCCGCCCGTCGTCCGAGAGACCGGCCGAGAGCGGGGCCCGTACGGCCGCCAGCAGCGCGTCCGCGTGCAGGCCGAGGGCGGTCGCCGGGCCCTCGTCCTCGCTGTCCGGGAACGGGCCCGCGGCCAGCGGGACCAGGGCGATGGCCTCGTCGCCGCTGTGCGCGACGGCGATCCGGTCGGCGGACTCGGCGCCGACGGTCGCCGGGTCGACGAGGATCTCCTCCAGGAGCGCCTGGGCGACCGGCCCGCCGTCCACGGCGGGGCCCTGTCCGGCGTCCTGGTCCCACTTCACGCGGGCGACGACGACCTGCCAGTGCGGCGCCGTGCCGAGGCCGGGCAGCAGCACCGGCGCGGCGACCCTGAGGCGGGCCGCGATCTCGGCGGGCGCGGCGCCCGTCTGGACCAGTTCCAGGACCTCCTGGGCCAGCCTGCGCCGCACCGTGCGGGCCGCGTCGCGCCGGTCCCGCTCGACCGCGATCAGCTGGGTGACGCCCTGGAGCAGGTCCAGCCGGGCGGCCGGCCAGTCCCCGGCGTCCGCCTCGACGGCGAGCAGCCAGTCCGACAGGACCGTCTCGCGCACGTCCCGGGAGGCCGGGGCGGCGCCGCGGCCGGTGTTGCGGATCGGGAAGAGCGAGTACGTCGCCCCGGCGGTGCTCAGCCGGTGCGGGCCGCGCCGGCCCGTGCGGGTGGCGGCCAGGTGCTCCCCGGCCAGGGTCGCCGCGAGACCGGGCTCCAGGGGCTCGCCGGCCCCCGCGATCTGGCGGCCGGTGGGGGACAGGACCCAGGCCCGCAGATCCAGGTCGGAGCCGAGGAGGTCCAGGACCACCTCGGGGCCGCCGCCCGCCGGCCCCGAGGTCATCAGCCGCCGGTGCCGGTCCACGACGGCCGCCAGGTCACCGGCCCGCTCGCCGGAGACCTGTCGAACAACGTGCTCGGTGATCGTCGCGAACGCAACGGACTCGTTGACCGCGAAGAGCGGCAGCCGGTGGCGTGAACACGCCTCCACGAGATCGTCCGGGATGTCGCCCAGCTCGGCCTCGCCGGCCGCCAGGGCGGCGACCCCCGCGGAGGCCAGGATCCGGACGAAGGGCTCGGCGTCGGACGGGTCGGCCCGCCAGGCGAGGCCGGTGAGGACCAGCTCGCCGCCCGAGAGGTACCGGCTGGGGTCCTTGAGGTCCGTCGTCATCACGCCGCGGACGGTCCGGTCCAGCTCGTCCTCGCCGCCGAGCAGGCGCAGCCCCAGCGCGTCGTTCTCCAGCAGTGCGCGCAGCCGCATCGTGTCGCCGCCGTTCCTTCGTTGGGTGAGGGTGGGTGTCGCGTTGTCGACGGTGGCGTGGTGCCACCGTTTCCAGGGGAAAACAGCGAGGTTCCTGTTCCTCGCCTTTCGTTCGAATCTACAAGACGACCAAGGGCGCCAGCCAACTCCTTCATGTTTTCGGTGACTGCACCCGGGCGAACGTGGGCTTGTGTACTAGGCCACACACCGCGTGAACAGCACATGAACACGATGTCGAGGGCCGGCCGTCCCCCCGGGCCCCACCGCTCGACCCCCGATCCATCACTAGAAGAGAGCCACCATGGACTTCCTTCGCCCCGCCAGCTGGGAGGAGGCGCTCGCCGCCAAGGCCGAGCACCCCACGGCCGTGCCGATCGCAGGCGGCACCGACGTCATGGTCGAGATCAACTTCGACCACCGGCGGCCCGAGTACCTCCTGGACCTGAACCGTATCGAGCTGCTGCGCGACTGGGAGGTCGGCGAGGAGAACGTCCGGCTCGGCGCCTCCGTTCCGTACACCACGATCATGGAGAACCTGCGGACCGAGCTGCCGGGCCTGGCGCTCGCCTCCCACACGGTCGCCTCTCCGCAGATCCGCAACCGCGGCGGCGTCGGGGGCAACCTCGGCACCGCCTCGCCCGCCGGCGACGCCCACCCGGCCCTGCTCGCCGCGGGCGCCGAGGTCGAGGTCGAGTCCGTGCGCGGCAGCCGGTTCATCCCGATCGACGCGTTCTACACCGGCGTGAAGCGCAACGCGCTCGCCCCCGACGAACTCATCAAGACCGTCCACGTCAAGAAGGCGGACGGCCCCCAGCAGTACTCCAAGGTCGGCACCCGCAACGCGATGGTCATCGCCGTCTGCGCCTTCGGCCTGGCCCTGCACCCCGAGACCCGTACCGTCCGCACCGGCATCGGCTCCGCCGCGCCGACCCCGATCCGCGCCAAGGAGGCCGAGGCCTTCCTGAACGCGGCTCTGGAGGAGGGCGGCTTCTGGGACAACGGCAAGATCATCACCCCGTCGATCGCGAAGCAGTTCGCCGACCTCTGCTCGGGCGCCGCCAACCCGATCGACGACGTCCGAGGCACCGCCAAGTACCGCCGCCACGCCGTCGGAATCATGGCCCGCCGCCAGCTCGGCTGGACCTGGGAGCAGTACCGGGGCACCGGCCGCACGCTTGAGGGAGCTGCATAACCATGCGCGTCAATTTCACGGTCAACGGTCGTCCGCAGGAAGCCGACGACGTCTGGGAGGGCGAGTCCCTCCTCTACGTCCTGCGGGAGCGCCTGGGTCTGCCCGGCTCCAAGAACGCCTGCGAGCAGGGCGAGTGTGGTTCCTGCACGGTCCGCCTCGACGGCGTGCCGGTCTGTTCCTGTCTCGTCGCGGCCGGTCAGGTCGAGGGCCGCGAGGTCGTCACCGTCGAGGGTCTCGCCGACTTCGCCAAGGAGCGCGCGGAGCACGCCGGTTGCGCCTCCGGCGCCTGCGGCACCTCGCTCGACGCCGCCAAGAAGTGGGAGGCCAAGCCCGGTCAGGACTCCCAGACCGGCGAGGGCGTCGAACTGTCCCCGATCCAGCAGGCGTTCATCGACGCCGGCGCCGTGCAGTGCGGCTTCTGCACCCCCGGACTGCTGGTCGCCGCCGACGAGATGCTGGAGCGCAACCCGTCCCCGACGGACGCGGACATCCGCGAGGCACTCTCCGGCAACCTCTGCCGCTGCACCGGTTACGAGAAGATCCTCGACGCGGTCCGCCTCGCGGCCGCCCGTCAGGGAGAGGCGGTCTGATCATGGCTGGCACCACCACGGGCATCCCCCGCGACGTCACCCAGAACCACGTCAAGGGCGGCATCGGCGAGTCCACCCTCCGCCCCGACGGCACCCTGAAGGTCACCGGCGAGTTCGCCTACTCCTCGGACATGTGGCACGAGGACATGCTGTGGGGGCAGGTCCTGCGGTCCACCGTCGCGCACGCCGAGATCGTGTCCATCGACACCGCCGAGGCCCTCGCGATGGACGGCGTCTACGCCGTCATGACGCACGAGGACCTGCCGGCCGCGAAGAACTACGGCATGGAGTTCCAGGACACCCCGGTCCTCGCCTACGGCAAGGTCCGCCACCACGGCGAGCCGGTCGTCCTCGTCGCCGCCGACCACCCGGAGACCGCCCGCCGCGCCGCCGCCAAGGTCGTCATCGAGTACCGGGAGCTCCCGGTCATCACGGACGAGGCCTCGGCCACCGCCCCGGACGCGATCCTGGTCCACGAGGACCGCGACGACCACCACTCCGGTCACGTCCCGCACCCCAACATCGTGCACCGCCAGCCGATCATCCGCGGCAACGCCGACGAGGCCGCCAAGCGCGCCGACGTCATCGTCAAGGGCGAGTACACCTTCGGCATGCAGGACCAGGCCTTCCTCGGCCCCGAGTCCGGCCTCGCCGTACCGGCCGAGGACGGCGGCGTCGACCTGTACGTCGCCACCCAGTGGCTGCACTCGGACCTCAAGCAGATCGCGCCCTGCCTCGGCCTGCCCGAGGAGAAGATCCGGATGACGATGGCCGGCGTCGGCGGCGCCTTCGGCGGCCGCGAGGACATCTCGATGCAGATCCTCGCCTCGCTGCTCGCCCTGCGCACCGGCAAGCCGGTCAAGATGGTCTACAACCGGTACGAGTCCTTCTTCGGGCACGTCCACCGTCACCCGGCGAAGCTCTACTACGAGCACGGCGCCACCAAGGACGGCAAGCTCACGCACATGAAGTGCAAGATCGTGCTCGACGGCGGCGCCTACGCGTCGTCCACGGCGTCGGTCGTCGGCAACGCCTCCTCCCTCTCGGTCGGCCCGTACGTCATCGACGACGTGGAGATCGAGGCGATCGGCCTCTACACCAACAACCCGCCCTGCGGCGCCATGCGCGGCTTCGGCGCGGTCCAGGCCTGCTTCGCCTACGAGGCCCAGATGGACAAGCTCGCCGCCAAGCTGGACATGGACCCGGTGGAGCTGCGCCGGCTCAACGCCATGGAGCAGGGCACGATCATGCCGACCGGCCAGGTCGTGGACTCGCCGGCCCCGGTCGCCGAGCTGCTGCGCATGGTCAAGGCCCGCCCGATGCCGCCGGAGCGCCAGTGGGAGACCGCCGGCGAGGGCGCGGACGTCCGCGCGCTGCCGGGCGGCCTGTCCAACACCACGCACGGCGAGGGCGTGGTCCGGGGCGTCGGCTACGCGGTCGGCATCAAGAACGTCGGCTTCTCCGAGGGCTTCGACGACTACTCGACCGCCAAGATCCGCCTCGAGGTCATCAACGGCGAGCCGGTCGCGCTGGTCCACACCGCCATGGCGGAGGTCGGCCAGGGCGGTGTCACCATCCACGCGCAGATCGCCCGCACCGAGCTCGGCGTCCAGCAGGTCACCATCCACCCCGCCGACACGCAGGTGGGCTCGGCCGGTTCGACCTCCGCGGGCCGCCAGACGTACATGACCGGCGGCGCCATCAAGAACTCCTGCGAGATCGTCCGCGAGAAGGTCCTGGAGATCGGCCGGCGCAAGTTCGGTTCGTACCACCCGGCGTGGGCCAACGCCGAACTCCTCCTGGAGGGCGGCAAGGTCGTCACCGACAACGGCGAGGCCCTCGCCAGCATCGCGGACGTCCTGGAGGACCAGGCCGTGGAGGTCGAGGAGGAGTGGCGGCACCGCCCCACCCAGGCCTTCGACCTCGTCACCGGGCAGGGCAACGGCCACGTCCAGTACGCCTTCGCCGCGCACCGCGCGGTGGTGGAGGTCGACACCGAGCTCGGCCTGGTCAAGGTCATCGAGCTGGCCTGTGCCCAGGACGTCGGCAAGGCGGTCAACCCGCTCTCCGTGGTCGGCCAGATCCAGGGTGGCACCACCCAGGGCCTGGGCGTCGCGGTGATGGAGGAGATCATCGTCGACCCGAAGACCGCGAAGGTGCGCAACCCCTCCTTCACGGACTACCTGATCCCGACGATCCTCGACACGCCGACCATCCCGGTCGAGTACCTCGAACTGGCCGACCCCAACGCGCCGTACGGCGTCCGGGGCATCGGCGAGGCCCCGACCCTGTCGTCCACCCCGGCCGTCCTCGCGGCGATCCGGGCGGCGACGGGCCTGGAGCTCAACAAGACGCCGGTCCGCCCCGAGGCGCTCACCGGCACTCTGTAGGACTCTCCGGGCGGTGTGTGCCTCCCAGGAACGTCACACTTCCCCGCCCGCACCGCCCGGAGTACCCCCCCCGGCACCACCCGCTCCACCCGCTCCACCCGCAGTACCGATTCACTCCGTTCGTCTCGGGCCGTCCCCCGGGTCGTGCAGCCCACGCAGCATCCCAAATCCCGCAGCTTCAACCAGATCAGAATCCTTCGAAGTCTGATGCGGGTGCCCCTTTGAACCTTGGGAGTAGGCCCCATGACCCAGTCGTCTGTGGAGCCCAAGACCGCATCGGAGGACGCGGGCTCCGGCTCCAACGTCCCCGCCGGCCGTTCTTGGCTCGACCGGTACTTTCACATCTCGGAGAGAGGATCCACCGTCGCGACGGAGATCCGCGGCGGCGTCACCACCTTCATGGCGATGGCGTACATTCTCCTGCTCAACCCGATCCTCCTCGGTGGCCCCGACGTCGAGAAGAACGTCCTCGCCTCCTCCGCCGTCATCACGGCGACCGCCTTCGCGGCTGCCGTGACCACCCTGCTGATGGGCTTCGTCGGCAAGGTGCCGCTCGTCCTCGCGGCGGGGCTCAGCGTCTCCGGTGTGCTCGCCACCCAGGTCGTGCCCCAGATGACGTGGCCGCAGGCCATGGCGATGTGCGTCGTCTACGGTCTGGTGATCTGCCTCCTGGTGGTCACCGGTCTCCGCGAGATGATCATGAACGCCATCCCGCTGCCGCTCAAGCACGGCATCACCATCGGCATCGGCCTCTTCATCGCCCTGATCGGCTTCAACAAGGCCGGCTTCGTCGGCGCCGGTCCGCAGTTCGGCCCGCCCGTCACCATGGGCTCCGGCGGTGAGCTCATCGGCTGGCCCGTCCTGATCTTCGCGGTCACCCTGCTCGCGATCTTCGCCCTCCAGGCCCGCAAGGTCCCCGGCGCGATCCTCATCGGCATCGTCGGCGGCACGATCGTCTCGCTGATCGTCAACGCGGTCGCGGACATCCCCGCCAAGGGTCCGGGCGCCTGGGCCAACGGAGCCCCCGAGCTCAAGGGCAGCGCGGTCTCCAGCCCCGACTTCTCGCTCATGGGCGACGTCGACTTCGGCGGCTGGGGCGACGTCGGCTACATCACCGTCGGCGTCATCGTCTTCACCCTCGTCCTCGCCGGCTTCTTCGACGCGATGGCCACCATCATCGGCGTCGGCACCGAGGCCAACCTCGCCGACGACAAGGGCCGGATGCCCGGCCTGTCCAAGGCGCTGTTCATCGACGGCGCGGGCGGCGCGATCGGCGGCGTCTCCGGCGCCTCCGGCCAGACCGTGTTCGTGGAGTCCGCCACCGGCGTCGGCGAGGGAGCCCGTACCGGCTTCTCCTCGGTGATCACCGGCCTGTTCTTCGCGGCCTGCCTCTTCTTCACCCCGATCACCCAGATCGTGCCCCGCGAGGTCGGCTCCGCCGCCCTGGTCGTCATCGGCGCGATGATGATGATGAACGCGAAGCACGTGAACTGGGGCGACAGCTCCGTCGCGATCCCGGTCTTCCTGACCGTCGTGCTGATGCCGTTCACCTACAGCATCACCCCGGGCGTCGCGGCCGGCGTCATCGCCTACACCGTCATCAAGGTGGCGCAGGGCAAGGCGCGCGAGGTCGGTGCGTTCATGTGGTGCCTGACCGCGATATTCATCGTGTTCTTCGCCCTTCACCCGATCGAGGGCTGGCTGGGCGTCAGCTGACGCCCGACCGTCGTCCTCCACACACAGCCAAGGAGACCGAAATGCTGGACATCGCCGAAGAGCTGCACCGGTGGGTCGAGCAGGGACGCGCCTTCGCCGTCGCCACCGTGGTGGCGGTCGGCGGCAGCGCGCCCCGGCAGCCGGGTGCGGCCCTCGCCGTCGACGGCGAGGGCACGGCGATCGGCTCGGTCTCCGGTGGGTGTGTGGAGGGCGCGGTCTACGACCTCTGCGTCCAGGCCCTGGAAGACGGCAAGACCGTCGTCGAGCGGTTCGGATACAGCGACGAGGACGCCTTCGCGGTGGGCCTGACCTGCGGCGGCATCATCGACATCCTCGTCACCCCGGTCCGCGGCGGGGTCTTCCCCGCCGCGCTCGCGGCCGCCGCCACGGGGGAGGCGGCGGCCCTGGCCCGCATCGTCGACGGGCCCGACGAGTTGAAGGGCACGGCCCTCCTGGTCCGGCCCGACGGCTCGTACGAGGGGAGGCTCGGCGGCCACCCCGAGCTGGACCGCACCGCGGCGGGCGAGGCCCGCGCGATGCTCGACGCGGGTCGCACCGGCACCGTGGAGATCGGCGAGGACGGCAGCCGCTGCGGACAGCCGCTGACCCTGCTGGTCGAGTCGTCCGTCCCCGCCCCCCGCATGATCGTCTTCGGCGCCATCGACTTCGCCGCCGCCCTCGTCCGGGTCGGCAAGTTCCTCGGCTACCGCGTCACCGTCTGTGACGCGCGGCCCGTCTTCGCGACGCCGGCCCGCTTCCCCGAGGCCGACGAGATCGTCGTCGAATGGCCCCACCGCTACCTGGAGTCGACGGAGGTCGACGGCCGCACGGTCCTCTGCGTGCTCACCCACGACGCCAAGTTCGACGTGCCCCTCCTCCAGGCCGCCCTCAGGCTTCCCGTCGCGTACATCGGCGCGATGGGCTCGCGCCGCACCCACGAGGACCGCAACGAGCGGCTCCGCGAGGTCGGCGTCACCGAGATCGAACTCGCCAGGCTGCGCTCGCCGATAGGTCTCGACCTCGGCGCCCGTACGCCGGAGGAGACCGCCCTCTCGATCGGCGCCGAGATCGTCGCCAACCGCCGTGGCGGCAGCGGCCGTTCCCTCACCGGCGCCCACACCCCGATCCACCACGACGGCCCCCGCGAGCCGGACGGCCGGATAGGCTCCGTCGCCTGATCCCGGCCGGCGCTCCGGGTCGTGACGCGAAGGCGCCGGCCGGTACTCGGCAACGGCGGGGCGGGGCCGCAACCCGCGCCCGTAGCCGGCGCTTTTGTCCCGCGCTTCGGACGAGCAGCACACGGCGTCTCACCGATCGGCACCGAGCCGCTGCCCGAAGCCATGCCGCCTCCGGGCGGTGGACGGCATCCGACCGGCCGGGCGCCGGAACCAGTTACGCGCTCCGGGCCAGCAGACCGGCGTCGATGACCTCAGCGATAAGGTTGGCGCCGCGGCTGTTCTGGTGGATGTGGTCGGTCGTGAGCACGAGACCTCGCCGCCGCGAGATCGTGTCGAGGCTGCGGCGCAGCACCGCGTGCTGGACGAGGACGCCGACGACCGCCGCGGGTGTCACCTCCCGGTAGGAAATCGGCGGCGGGTCCGCTTGGCGCAGTTCCTCGATCTGGCGTTCGTGGAGCGGAAGGTAGGCCACCTGGTCGGTGGCGGCGACCTCGGTGATCATCCGGCTGTACGCCTCCGACGCCTGTGCCGCTGCTCCGTCGAGTTGTTGGCCGAGCACCGGGAGCGACAGCAGACCGATCGTCGCGTCGGTCTCCGCTCGCAGCCGTGCGACGACGGCTCCCAGGCACTGTTGGAACCAGCCGGCCGACGGGCGATGGGGGAGCTGTTTGCGCTTCATGGCCTGCTCGACGGGGTAGCCGGCAAGGCTCGCCCGGGCGTCGTTGGTCCCGATCAACACGGTGATCACATCGGGTGGGTTCGTGACGACGGCGTCGAGGCGCTGCAGGAGGTTGTAGGCGAAGTCGCCGTTGGCGCCGAAACGGGCGAGCTGCACGTCACCGGGAGGGTGGCGTCGTCCGAGAAGATCCAGGTAGTCGACGCTGAACTGCGCGCGGGTGAGGCTGTCGCCGAGGCACGCGATGCGTGTCGTCACGGCGCTTCCTCCGGGCTGGGCGTGCCGACGCGTTCGGTCGGGCGGATGTCGGTCCGAGGGCGGTGGTCGGTGCCGAGGGTCGCGGTGATGGCCAGGATGGACGCCGGCCCCTCCATGTCGACCGCGTGCCACACCCCGGCCGGGTTGACGGTGGCTTCGCCCGGCCCGAGCAGAACGTGGTCGGGCACCCCGTTCACGTCGCGGGTGACCGTCACGGACCCGCTGAGGCAAACGACCAGTTCGTCGCCTGCAGGGTGGCTCTCCCAATGGTCGCCGGGCCCGTCGCCGTCGAAGATCATCACCATCCGGCCCTCGGCGCCGTCTGCCGCGACCGCGGCGCTGTAGGCCTGGAGCACCTCCGGGTTCCAGGCGAAGCCCTCGACGGGTTTCGCTCTCGATCCCAGTCCGAGGTGCACGGGGGTGGCCCGCAGGTCCATGGCATTGCGTTCGTGGTTGACGAGTCTCATGCCGACGATCGTCCACGACAGCGATCGGGCGGTCTTGAAGAAAAGGGAAGAGAAGCCGACGCGAAGGGCAGGCGGTCGGCGGCTACCCGGCTCCGAGGAGGACTTCGCCGCGACGCCAGGCCGTCGGCGATCGACCCGTGAACTCGCGCCAGTCCCGAACGAGATGGGCCTGGTCGGCATAGCCGGAGACGGTTGCCACATCGCCCCACGGGAGCGGGTCCCGCGCCGCCGCCAGTTCGTGCGCGTGCTCGAAGCGCAAGACCCGGGCGAAGGTCTTCGGCGACAGGCCCACCTCACCGCGAAACCGCTCGGTGAGGTACCGACGGCTCCAGCCGAGTTCCGCGGCGACCGCACCGACCTGGACGCAACCCCGCGCGGCGACGAGGCGGCGCCATGCCTCGGCCACCTCGGGGCGCACCCCACGCACACGGTCGCCGCAGGCGCCACGGCCGACAGCCCGGAGGAGCAATTCGTCCAGCGCGGTGAACCGCGCCGCCCATGTGGTCGCCGATCGCAGCCGGTCGACCAGCTCGACGGCAAGCGTTCCGAGAAGCTCGTCGAGTGGGACCAGTCGGTGGGCGAGCTCGGCGGACGGCATGCCGTAGATGGCCCGGGCCCCGAGCGGTGTCAGCGATACCTGAACGCCTTGCTGGCGTCCGTCGTGGTGAATCGCGACGGACCGGCACATCAGACCGCCGGCCACGCTGCCGAAGCGGGCGACAGGTGACCCGTCGTCAACGCCCGCCGCCACCTCCAAGGGATCCGACAGGCTGATCACCGCGGTGAGCGCGCGGCTCGGCGGGCCGCAGTGCACCCCCGTCGGGAGCCCGCGGAGGTCGAAGCCGACATACGAGTCGACGTACTCCCGCAAGACGGGCGCCGGACGTGCACCGATCCCGGTGGCCGTGTGGTCCTCCATCTTCGTCAGTGTACGAGCCGCCCGGCCCAGGAAGATCACGGTCCAAGGACTGATCACCACCGTTCGCGGCCGGTGACGCGGTTCTTGCCGGCACCCCGGGTGCGTCCGCCGGGTCAGCGCCGCCCGCCGCTCGGAGTCGCCGAGCCGAGCGGGGGTCGGTACGGAGCGGTCGCCTGCTCGTTCCCACGCCGTGTCGTACGGCGGCGGTAGGGGCGGTCCGGGGGCCGGGGGATGAGCATCCATACCCAGGAATGATGTCGCTCGCCCCCGTCCCAGGTTTCTCGATACTTAATGCAGGCCAAAAGAAAAGTCGTGTCGAATCTCTTGACCCCTCTGTGGAACACCCGCGAGCATCTGCTGCGGAGAGCGCGCTCCTCTTCCTGACTCCCCCTCATCCCCGAGGAGATCGACCCATGCCCGCAGCCGGCACCCGCGTCGCACCACCCCCACCCCCGCCCGGCCAGGATCCCCGCCCCGTCTCCCGCACCACACCCCGCAGGGCGGGCGCCGCCGCGCTCGTCACGGCGCTCCTCGCCGGCCTGCTCGCACTCGTCGCCGCACCCCCCGCCACGGCGGCGCCCGTCCTGCTCTCGCAGGGCAAGCCGGCCACGGCCTCCAGCCAGGAGAACGGCGGCACCCCGGCCGGCGCCGCCGTCGACGGCGACCCCGGCACCCGCTGGTCCAGCGCCTTCGCCGACCCGCAGTGGATCCAGGTCGACCTCGGATCCCCGGCCGCCCTCAGCAGGGTCGACCTCCGCTGGGAGACCGCGTACGGCAAGGCCTACCGCATCGAGCTGTCCACCGACGGCACCACCTGGACCAGCGCCTACAGCACGGCGAACGGCCCCGGCGGCAACGAGTCCCTCCCCGTCACCGGCACCGCCCGCTACGTCCGGGTGTACGGCACCACCCGGGCCACCGGATACGGCTACTCGCTCTGGGAGTTCCAGGTGTACGGCTCCGCCGACGGCGGCCCGGTCCTGCCCGGCGGCGGCGACCTCGGCCCCAACGTGCACGTCTTCGACCCGTCCACGCCCGGCATCCAGGCCAAGCTGGACGAGGTCTTCACCCAGCAGGAGTCGGCCCAGTTCGGCACCGGACGGCACGCCTTCCTCTTCAAGCCGGGCACGTACAACGGGCTCAACGCCCAGATCGGCTTCTACACCCAGATCGCCGGCCTCGGGCTGCGCCCGGACGACACCACCATCAACGGCGACGTGACCGTCGACGCCGGCTGGTTCAACGGCAACGCCACCCAGAACTTCTGGCGCGCCGCCGAGAACCTCGCCCTCAACCCCGTCAGCGGCACCGACCGCTGGGCCGTCTCCCAGGCCTCGTCGTTCCGCCGCATGCACGTGAAGGGCGGCCTCAACCTCGCCCCCAACGGCTACGGCTGGGCCAGCGGCGGCTACATCGCCGACTCGAAGATCGACGGCCAGGTCGGCAACTACTCGCAGCAGCAGTGGTACACCCGCGACAGCGCCATCGGCGGCTGGTCCAACAGCGTCTGGAACCAGGTCTTCTCGGGCGTCGAGGGCGCCCCGGCGCAGAGCTTCCCCGAGCCCCGTTACACCACGCTCGACACCACCCCCGTCTCCCGCGAGAAGCCCTTCCTGTACTGGGAGGGCGGCGAGTTCAAGGTCTTCGCGCCGGCGAAGCGGGTCAACGCCCGCGGCACCAGCTGGGGTTCGGGCACCCTCCAGGGCCGGTCCATCCCGCTGAGCGGCTTCTACGTGGTCAAGCCCGGCACCACCGCCGCCACCATGAACGCCGCCCTGCGCCAGGGCCTCCACCTGCTGTTCACCCCGGGCGTCTACCACGTCGACCAGCCCATCCAGGTCGACCGCCCCGGCACCGTCGTCCTGGGCCTCGGCCTCGCCACGATCATCCCCGACAACGGCGTGACGGCCATGAAGGTCGCCGACGTCGACGGCGTCCGGCTCGCCGGCTTCCTCATCGACGCGGGACCCGTCAACTCCCCGGTCCTGCTGGAGATCGGCACGCAGAACTCGGCCGCCGACCACGCCGCCGACCCCACCACCGTCCAGGACGTGTACCTCCGCGTCGGCGGCGCGGGAGCCGGCAAGGCCACCGTCGCCATGGCGGTCCACAGCGACGACACCATCGTCGACCACACCTGGGTCTGGCGCGCCGACCACGGCGAGGGCGTCGGCTGGGAGACCAACCGGGCCGACTACGGCGTCCGCGTGTACGGCGACGACGTCCTGGCCACCGGCCTGTTCGTCGAGCACTTCAACAAGTACGACGTCGAGTGGTTCGGTGACCGCGGCCGCACGATCTTCTTCCAGAACGAGAAGGCCTACGACGCGCCGAACCAGGCCGCCGTCCAGGACGGGCCCCACAAGGGCTACGCCGCCTACCGCGTCGACGACTCCGTCACCACCCACGAGGGCTGGGGTCTCGGCAGCTACTGCTACTACAACGTCGACCCGACGATCCGCCAGGACCACGGCTTCCGCGCCCCGGTGAAGCCCGGCGTGCGGTTCCACGACCTGCTCGTGGTGTCCCTCGGCGGGAACGGACAGTACGAGCACGTCGTCAACGACGTCGGAGCCCCGACCTCGGGCACCTCCACCGTGCCGTCCACGGTGGTCTCGTACCCCTGACCCGACCGGGCCGGGCGGCGTGTCCTCAGCGCGCCGCCCGGTCCCGCACGGCCGACGCCCACGCCGGCTGCTCCCCGGCGGCCTCGCCCGCGGCCTCGGCCCGCCGGCCGCCGCGGGAGAAGAAGTCGGCGAGCGGCAGGATCGCGGCGCCGACCGTGACGGCGTCGGGTCCCAGCCTCCCCATGCCGATGGTCACCCGGGCCGCCGGGTACGCGAGGGCGTACTCCGCCACGTATCCCTTGACCGTCTCGAGGAAGCGGGCGCCGAGCTGGAGTCCGGCCCAGCCGCCCACGAGGATCCGCTCGGGCTGGAAGAGGTTCACCAGGTCGGCGAAGCCGGCGCCCAGGTACTCGGCGGTCTCCTCCAGGACGGCCAGCGCGGCGGCGTCCGGTTCCGTGTCAGGACCGGCCGGATAGGCGGCGGCGAGCATCGAGGTGAGGGCCGTCTCCTCGTCCGCGCCGCCCGGCGGCTTCCCGCCCGCCTCGCGCCACCGTTCGAGCAGGGCCTCCGCGCCCGCGTACGCCTCCAGGCAGCCCCGGGCGCCGCAGCGGCAGCGGCGACCGCGGACCCGCACCTTCAGATGGCCCCATTCGAGCGCCCGGCCGGGAGCCATCGGGTCCGCCACGACGCAGGCGCCGACGCCCGAGCCGAACAGCACGACCACGGCGCTGGTCGCGCCGCGGCCGGCGCCGAACCACATCTCGGCCTGGCCGAGGGTCTTGGCGCCGTTGTCGATCCGGTACGGCACCGAGTCCGGCAGGTCGACGGCCTCCCGCAGGAGCCGCTCCAGCGGGACGGCGTCCCAGCCGGTGGTCTGGCCGTGGACGACGGCGCCGTCCTCGGGGGTGGGGGCCACGATCCCGGGCACGCCGACGCCGACGCCGAGCAGCCGCTCGGCCGGCACCTCCGCGGTCCGCAGCACCTCGGCGATGCCCTCGCGGATGTGGTCCACCACCACCCCGACCTCGTACCGGTCGTGCGGATGGGCACTGTCCACCGCCAACGGGTGCTCTGCGCGGGCGAGTTCGGTGAGGGTGAGGTCGAAGAGCTCGATCCTGACCCGGGTCTCGCCGACGTCGACGCCGATCATGCAGCCGCTGCCCGGAGTGACCCGGAGCAGGATGCGGGGGCGCCCGCCGGCCGAGTCGACGCTGCCCGCCTCCTCGACCAGTCCCTCCGTGACGAGTTCCGCGACCACGTTGCTGACCGATCCCGAGCTCAGCCCGGTCGCGGGTCCCAGTTCGAAACGGCTCATCGGCCCGTCGAAGTACAGGCTCTGGAGGACGGCCGTGCGGTTCTCGCGTCGCAGGTCACGCACGGTGCGGCCGTTCCGCATGGTCACTGGGCCCCCTGGTGAAGTAGTCCTCACCTCAAACGTACCGCCTGGGGCGGGGCCCCAAGGAGGCGCCGGCGGGGTGCGACGCCGCTCCGCGCCGGGGTCAGGCCTTGCGGAGGCCGCTGAGGAGCAGTTCGGCCAGTTGCTCGTACGCCTCCGCGTCGGCCAGGCCGGTGGCCGCGGCCACCTGGCGCCGCTGGATGCGGACCATCACGGAGGAGATGACGTCGGCCGCGAAGGTCACGTGCACCTCGCGGAAGACGCCGGCGCGCACCCCCTCCTCGATGAGCTGCTGGACCCGGCCCGCCGCCGCGCGGGTGTTGCGCTCGTACACCTCGGCCGCCGGCTCGAAGGCGGCCACGTCGTCGAAGAACTGCGGGGAGACCGGCGCGAGCTCGGCCGAGACCGCCCGCAGGTAGGCGGCGAGGCGCTCGGCGGGGTCGGACGCCGCGGCCAGGCCCGCCTCGACGCGGGCCGTGGCGCGCCGGAAGAAGTGCACGACGGCCGCGCGGACCAGCTGTTCCTTGCTGCCGGCCAGGCCGTACAGGGTCCGCTTCGAGCAGCGCAGGCGCGCGGCCAGGTCGTCGAGCGTCAGCCGGGCGAAACCCTCGCCGACGAGCAGGGCGACGAGGTCCTCGAAGAGGGCGGAGCGGCGCGCCGCTCCCCGGCCCGTGAGCTTCGGTGCGTCGGCGGCGGGGGTCTCGATCACCCGCCCAGTATTCCAGGCCGCCGGTCCCGGGGGGCACGGCGGCACCCTTCTGCGCTACGCTAAGCGGTACTGCAGTACCTTCCCCAGTACCACTTTGCGCGCCGCTGGAGTCGCACATGGATGTCGACCGCCTGCTTCCCACCCCCGAGGCGGCGGACCTCATCGCCCTCACCCGGGAGATCGCCGACAAGGAGCTCTCTCCGCGGGTGAACGAGCACGAGGCCGCCGAGACCTATCCCGAAGGTCTCTTCACCACCCTCGGCCAGGCCGGGCTGCTCGGCCTCGCCTACCCCGAGGAGTACGGCGGCGGAGGCCAGCCGTACGAGGTGTACCTCCAGGTCCTCGAAGAGCTCGCCGCGCGCTGGGCGGCCGTCGCCGTCGCCACCAGCGTCCACACGCTGGCCTGCCACCCCCTGCACACCTTCGGCACCGCGGAGCAGAAGGAACGCTGGCTCCCCGCGATGCTGGAGGGCCGGACCATCGGCGGCTACAGCCTCTCCGAACCGCAGGCCGGCTCCGACGCCGCCGCGCTCAGCTGCAAGGCCGAGCGGCAGGACGACGGCAGCGGCTACCGGATCACCGGAACCAAGGCCTGGATCACCCACGGCGGCAAGGCCGGCTTCTACGCCCTCTTCGCCCGCACCGCCCCCGGCAGCCACGGCATCTCCTGCTTCCTCGCCCCCGGGGACGCGGAGGGCCTGAGCTTCGGCCTGCCGGAGCGCAAGATGGGCCTCCAGGCCGTCCCCACCACCTCCGCCTACTGGGACGGCGCGCTGCTCGACGCCGACCGGCGCATAGGGGAGGAGGGCCAGGGCCTCCAGATCGCCTTCAGCGCCCTGGACAGCGGCCGCCTCGGCATCGCCGCCTGCGCCACCGGCCTCGCCCAGGCCGCCCTCGACGCGGCCGTCGACTACGCCAACGAGCGGACCACCTTCGGCCGCAGGATCGTCGACCACCAGGGCCTCGGCTTCCTCCTCGCCGACATGGCCGCCGCCGTCGACGCGGCCCGCGCCACCTACCTGGACGCGGCCCGCCGCCGCGACCTCGGCCGCCCCTTCAGCCGCCAGGCCAGCGCCGCCAAGCTCATCGCCACCGACACCGCGATGAAGGTCACCACGGACGCCGTCCAGGTCCTCGGCGGCTACGGCTACACCCGCGAGTTCCCCGTCGAGCGCTACATGCGCGAGGCCAAGATCATGCAGATCTTCGAGGGCACCAACCAGATCCAGCGCCTCGTCATCAGCCGCGGCCTGGCGCGCCCGGCGTAGCCCCGCCCGGCGCCGGGCCGGCCTGACCCGCGGGGCCCGGCCGGGAACCACGAGAACCCCCCTCCCGGGTGCCGGGAGGGGGGTTCTCGCCGCATCCGCTCCTCGCGTGCCTACTCGACGAGGGCGGCGACGCCGGCCCGGGCGAACTTCTCGTCGAGGTCGCCGGAGGGGGCACCGGCGACGCCGATGCCGGCGATGGGGGCGCCCTTGGCGGTGACGGGGGCGCCGCCGCCGAGGAAGAGGGTGCCGGGGATGTCCTTGAGGGTGGGGGTGTTGGTGAGGCGCTTGACGAGTTCGGAGGTGGGGGCGTTCCAGGAGGCGGCGGTGTAGGCCTTCTTCACGGCGGACTCGTAGGACTGCGGGCCGGCGCCGTCGCCGCGGAGGGTGACGAGGGTGTTGCCGTTGCGGTCGACGACGGCGACGGAGACGCGCTGGTTCTCCTTCTCGGCGGCGGCCGGGGTCGCCTGCGCGGCCTTCGTCGCGGCCTCGATCGTCAGGTGCGTCGACCGGGTGGTGTTCTTGTTCTTGGCGTCGGCCTCGGCGGCGGCCGGGGCGGCCGCCGCGACGGCACGTACCTGCCCACCAGGTCCTCTGACCGGCTCAGCCGCTCGCGGCGGCCGCCTCGGCACCGAGCAGGGCGAGAGAGTCCGCCCACAGGACGTCGAGGCGGCCCGGGTCGTCGTACAGCTTGGCGAAGAGGACCTGGCCCTCCAGCTGGGCGACCAGGGCGCGCGCGGCGGCCCCGGCGTCGGAGACCGTGACCTCGCCGCGGTCGCGGGCCTCCGCGACGGCCCCCTCGACCAGGGACACCTGCTCGTCGAAGACCTCCCGCAGACGCGCGCGGACGCTCTCCGTCCGGGTGCTCATCTCCAGGGCCAGGTTCCCGAGCAGACAGCCGGTGACCACGCCACAGCTCTCCCGGTCGGCGCGCAGCCCGTCCCCGGTGGACTCGTACAGCCGCCGCAGCCGCGCGAGCGGCGGGACGTCCGGGTCCAGCGCGCGGTCCCACTCGGCCCGCCGGGCGGTCCAGTGCTCGTCCACGACGGCGAGCGCCAGCTCCTCCTTGGACGCGAAGAAGTAGTAGAAGCTCCCCTTCGGGACGCCGGCCGCCGCACAGATCTCGGCCACGCCCAGGGCCGCGTAGCCGCGGGACAGCATCAGCTGCTCCGCGGCGGCCAGGATGCGCTCCCGCGCGTCACTCGTTCGCCCCATGGTCCGAGTCTACGACCGGTCGACTACTTCCTCGCCGAGCCCTCGGCCTCCGCTTCCGGGGGCACGGGCCACGGTTCTATGGTGGGCGGCGCAGATCGCGCGGACCGCGCGGTCCTCCGCGGGCACGCGCCCGATCCGGCGGCCATCCCGGCGGCAGGGTCGCACCCGCACGACACGAACGAGGAGTTCCATGGACATCGCCGGCTCCGCCGCTCTCGTCACCGGTGCCGCTTCCGGTCTCGGGGCCGCCACCGCCGCCGCGCTCGCCGCCCGCGGCGCCACCGTCTACGGCCTGGACCTCGGCAAGGCCGTGGCGGCCGCGGGGCAGCTGCCGGAGGGCGTCCGGCTGCTGGCCGCCGACGTCACCGACGAGGAGCAGGTGCGCGAGGCCCTGGCCGCGATCGACGCCGACGGTGCCGAGCTGCGGCTCGCCGTGAACTGCGCCGGCATCGCCCCCTCCGCGCGCATCCTGGGCCGCAGGGGACCGCACGACCTCGACCTGTTCCGTACGGTGCTGGAGGTCAACCTGCTCGGCACGTTCAACGTGATGCGGCTCGCCGCCGAGGCCATCGCCCGCCACGAGCCCGACGAGCACGGACAGCGCGGCCTCGTCGTGAACACGGCCTCGATCGCCGCGTTCGAGGGTCAGGTCGGCCAGATCGCGTACGCCGCCTCCAAGGCCGGTGTCGCCGGGATGACGGTGACCGCGGCCCGCGACCTCGCGCAGTTCGGCATCCGGGTCGTCACCGTCGCCCCCGGCATCGTCGACACCCCGATGATGGCCGGCTTCGGCGAGGACGTCAGGGCCGGCCTCGCCGCGAGCGTCACCTTCCCGCAGCGCCTCGCCCGCCCGGAGGAGTACGCCCGGCTGGTCACGATGATCGCCGAGCACGACTACCTCAACGGCGAGACGATCCGGATGGACGGCGCCCTGCGCATGGCTCCCCGCTGAACCTCCGTACCCTCCTGAGAGCACTCGGTGCCGGATTCTTCCGGCACCAAGTGCCGCGGGGAGTCCTTTCGGGTGTTAGGTTCGGGCCATGGGAACTGCGTCGACGAACTCCACGAAGCCCGCGATGCGGGACTCCCTCATCGCCGCCGCCTTCCAGCTCTTCCTGGAGCGGGGCTACGAGCAGACCACGGTCGACGACATCGTCACGCTCGCGGGGGTCGGCCGGCGGTCCTTCTTCCGGTACTTCCCGTCGAAGGAGGACGTGGTCTTCCCCGACCACGAGCAGTGCCTCGCCGACATGACGCGGTTCCTCGCGGCCAGCGCCGACTCCGACGACCCCGTCGTACGGGTCTGCGACGCCGCCCGGCTCGTCATGCGGATGTACTCCGAGAACCCGACCTTCTCGGTGCAGCGCTACCGGCTCACCCGGGAGGTGGCCGGACTGCGCACCTACGAGCTGTCGGTCGTCTGGCGGTACGAGAAGACCCTCGGCGACTACCTCCGCACCCGCTGGGCCGACCGCAGGGACGGCACCCTGCGGGCCAACGTCGTCGCGGCTGCCGTCGTCGCCGCCCACAACCACGCCCTGCGCCACTGGCTCCGCTCGGGCGGGGAGGGCGACCCACAGGCGGAGGTCGACCGGGCCCTGGAGTTCGTGCGCGGCACCTGGAGCACGGACGCGGCCTCGGAGGCCCCGGCGGAGGAGACCGGGGACGTGGTCGTGGTGATCACCAAGCGGTCCACCCCGATGTGGCGCGTGGTGCGCGAGGTCGAGTCGAGCCTCGGCGAGGGCTGAGAGGCGGCAGGGGGTCTCGGTATCCGGAATTGAGGGAACTGAGGTCTTTATTTGATGGCACTCAGTGCCATATCTTTGCCTTGCACGGTCGAGCCGCCGAGTGCAAGGAGAGGCATCGTGTTCCACACGGGACTGAGGAGCGGGACCGCCGTCCAGGACGACGAATCGACCCCGGACTCCGAGCTCTATTTCCAGCGCTGCCGCTGGTGCCACAGCACGACGTTCCAGCGCCTGCTCTGTCCGACCTGCGGGTCGACCGACCTCGCGCCCGAACTCAGCGACGGCGAAGGCGTGATATCCGTGCGCCGCGGGGTCGCCGCGGCCGACGCGGACCTCTGGCCGGTGCACATGACCGAGGGCTTCGTGGTCCGCTGCCGGGTCGACGGACCCCTCCACGCGGTGCGCCCCGGGGTCCGGGTCAAGCTCTCCTCGGGTGCGGGGGAGACCGGACGCAGGCCGGTGGTCCGGCTCTGCGACGAGGTCCCGCTCGACGGCTGGTTCTGACGGACGTCTCCGACGACGAAAGGGGGGCGGGGGTGGCACAGAGTGCCACCCCCGCCCCCCTTCGTGTGCGGAACCGGAAGGTCAGCGGGCGCCGATCTCGTCCGTCAGCTGCGGCAGCACCTCGAAGAGGTCGCCGACCACGCCGTAGTCGACCAGGTCGAAGATCGGGGCCTCGGGGTCCTTGTTGACCGCGACGATCGTCTTCGACGTCTGCATGCCGGCCCGGTGCTGGATCGCGCCGGAGATGCCCGCCGCGACGTACAGCTGCGGCGAGACCTGCTTGCCCGTCTGGCCGACCTGGTTGGAGTGCGGGTACCAGCCGGCGTCCACGGCGGCGCGGGAGGCGCCGACGGCCGCGCCGAGCGAGTCGGCCAGCTTCTCGACGACCGCGAAGCCCTCCGCGGCGCCGACGCCGCGGCCGCCGGAGACCACGATCGCGGACTCGGTCAGCTCGGGGCGGCCGGTGGAGACGCGCGGGGTGCGCGAGACGACCTTCGCGGCGTTGCCGGTGAAGGCGACGGTCACGTTCTCGACCGTGCCGGCGGCCGGAGCGGCCTCCGGGGCGGCGGAGTTCGGCTTGACCGTGATGACCGGGACGCCGTGCGAGACCGTCGACCGCACCTGGTACGAGGCGGCGAAGACGGACTGGGTGGCGACCGGGCCGTTCTCGCCGGCCTCCAGCTCCACGGCGTCGGTGATCAGGCCGGAGCCGAGGCGGAGCGCGACGCGGGCCGCGATCTCCTTGCCCTCGCCGGAGGAGGTCACCAGGACGGCGGCCACCTCCTTCTCCTTGGCGAGCTGGGTGAGCGCGTCGACCTTCGGCACGACGAGCTGCTCGGTGAACTCGGCGCCGTCCGCGACGTACACGGTGGCCGCGCCGTACTCCCCGGCCGTGGCGGCGATCGAGGCCGCCGCCTCGCCGGCGCCGAGGACGACCGCCGTGGGCTCGCCGATGCGGCGGGCCAGGGTGAGCAGTTCGAGGGCCGGCTTGCGGACCGCACCGTCGGCGTGGTCCACGAGAACCAGGATCTCAGCCATGATTCGTAGCTCCTGTGTGGGTGAGTGACCGACGGCGGGTCAGATGAACTTCTGGGTGGCGAGGAAGGCGGCGAGCTGCTTGCCGCCGTCGCCCTCGTCCGTGACGATCGTGCCCTGCGTACGGGCCGGACGCGCGGCGACGGCGTCGACCAGCGTCCAGGACCCGGCGAGGCCCACCTCGTCCGCGTCGATGTCCAGGTCGTCCAGGTCCAGCTCGGCGACCGGCTTCTTCTTGGCGGCCATGATCCCCTTGAAGGAGGGGTAACGGGCCTCGCCGGACTGGTCGGTGACCGACACGACGGCGGGCAGCGGGGCCTCCAGGAGCTCCGTGGCGGCGTCGCCGTCACGGCGGCCCTTCACGAGCCCGTCCTCGACGGAGAGCTCGGAGAGCAGGGTGACCTGCGGCAGGCCCAGACGCTCGGCGAGCAGCGCGGGCAGCACGCCCATCGTGCCGTCGGTCGAGGCCATGCCGCAGACGACCAGGTCGAAACCGGTCTTCTCCAGGGCCTTGGCCAGGATCGCGGAGGTGGCGATGACGTCGGAGCCGTGGATGTCCTCGTCGTTGACGTGGACGGCCTTGTCGGCCCCCATCGACAGCGCCTTGCGCAGCGCGTCCTTGGCGTCGTCCGGGCCCACGGTCACGACGGTGACCTCGGCGTCGTCGGACTCCTCCGAGATCCGCAGGGCCTGCTCGACGGCGTACTCGTCCAGCTCCGAGAGCAGCCCGTCGACGGCCTCGCGGTCGGTCGTCAGGTCGTCGGCGAAACCGCGGTCGCCGGTCGCGTCGGGGACGTACTTCACACAGACAGCGATCTTCAGGGTCACGGCCTGGCTCCTTTCGAGAGGCGGGGGGTTACGGGAGGTTGCGGGCCATCACGATGCGCTGAACCTGGTTGGTTCCCTCGTAGATCTGGGTGATCTTGGCGTCGCGCATCATGCGCTCCACGG
>NZ_JBWKCA010000037.1:0-47657 GCF_056436715.1 Streptomyces sp. NPDC043176 | reverse complement strand
GGGGGCGCCCGGGGGCTCTCCCGCCCCTCCGGCCCGCGGCCCCCTGCGCCGGCGGGGGCTCCTGACGCTGTGCCGCCGGGGCCCCCCCCCCCCCGGGGGGGGGCGGGGCCGCCCGGTCGTCCCCCCTCGGTAGCGGGCCTCGTCCGGCCGGCGGCCGGGCCGCTCGGTCGTCTCGGCTCAGGACGTGGCCGGGGGCGGGGTCGGGCCGTCGGACTGGTGGCGGCGGAACATGCGGGTGGCCGTGATCTCGCCGTGAATGGTCTCACCCTCCGTGCCGGACTGCGGCAGGCCCGGACGCAGGTGCTCCTCCACGCTGATGTACTTGAGGCCGGCCCGCAGGTCGGCGTCGTTGCGCAGTCGGATGACCAGCGGGAACTCGGCCAGCGCCGTCGTGTCGAACAGGCCCGTCGTGTAGAGGAGCTGGACGCCGAGCGCGTCCGACACGGCCCGCTGGAGTTCGAGCAGGTACGTGGCGTTGGCGCGGCCGATCGGGTTGTCCAGGAAGAGCGTGCCCGCGTGGCGGTGCTTGTCGCGGCCCCGGTCGTTGGAGCGGAGCGCCGCCATCGTGCAGTACAGGGCGATGGCGGCCGTGAGCAGCTGCCCGCCGGAGAAGACGTCGCCCATCTGCCCGACGGGCACCCGCTCGGCGCGCAGCACCGCGTCCGGCTTGAGGATCTCGACGGAGACGCCCTTGGGTTCGAGGGCCGCCTGCACGCCCCTGAGCAGCAGGGACATGCCGTCGCGGCGCAGGTCGGAGTTCTTCTTGACGGCGGCCCGGGTGGCCTCGTCGACGACCTCGCCGAGCCGCTCCGCGAGGGTGGCCTGGTCGGGCTCCTCGAAGCGGATCCGCAGGAACTCCTGGCCGGACCACTCGCCGAGGCCCTCAGGCAGCCGGGAGAGCCGCTGGGCGGAGCGGAGGGTCGCGAGCGAGGACTCCACGAGGCCGCGGAGCCGGTCCACGATCGAGTCGCGGTTGCGCTCCAGCTGCTCCAGCTCGTCGGTGAGGACCCGCAGCCGGGGCGCGAACGCCTCGGCCCACTTGGCGGCGTGCTCGGGCAGCGCGGACGCCGGCAGTTCGCGGATCTGCTGGCGGGCCGGCGTGCGGACCTGCTCGTAGCGGGTGGAGTTGGCGTGCCGGACGAGGACGTCGCTCGCCTCGCGCACGGCGGCGTCGGCGGCGGACAGCTCGGCGGTGAGGCCGCGCAGCGAGCGGCGCGCCTCGGTCGCCACCGTACGGGCCTCCTCCAGGGTGCCGCGGTACGGCTCGGGCGCGTCCTGCTCCTCGTCCGCGTGGTCGCGGAGCAGGTCCCGCAGGAGGGCGGCGGTCTCGTCGAAGCCGCCCGCCGCGTCCTCGGCGGCCCGGTGGTCACGGAGCAGGCGGCTGTGGGCGGCGCGCGCCGTCTCCAGGGCGACGGTGCGGGCGGCGAGTTCGGCGGTCGCGGTACGCAGCAGGGCCTGCGCCCGCTCGGCGTCGGCGGGGACCAGCTCCTCGGGCAGCTCGGTGTGCGCCTCGCCGTCCTCCGGGGCCAGGCGCTCGGCCTCGCCGCGGAGCCGGCCGAGCTTCTCGCTCGCCTCGGAGGCCCGCGTCTCCAGCATCTGCACCAGGGACTCGGCGCGTGCGGCCGCGGCCTGCCGGGAGGGTCCGTCGGCGCCGTCGGTGGACTCCAGGAGCTGTTCGGCGCGGGTGCGGACCTTGTTGGTGAGCCGGTCGAGCTCGGCGAGGGCGGCGGACTCGTCGCTCTCGGCGCGGGCCTGCTCGGCGCGCAGGTCGGCGCCGACGCCGACCTTCTCGTACAACTGGGACGCGGCCCGGTAGGCCTCGCGCAGGGTGGGGAGCGCGGTGCGGGGCGCGGTCGGGGCCTCCTCGGGGAGGGTGTCGGGAGCGCCCGCGATCTCGGCGCGTTCGGCGCGCAGGGCGCGAGCGGTGCGGTGGGCGTCGTCGGCGGTCCGCTGGGCCGCGCGACGGTCCTCGTCGGCGGCCCGGGCGCGCTCCAGGCACGTCTGGGCGCGGGCCTCGGACTCGGCCGCGTCGTCGGCGAGTTCACGGAGCTTGGCCTGCCAGGCGGAGCGCTCCCGCAGACGGAAGGCAAGGCCCGCGAGGGCGTCGGCGACGCGGCGGGCGCGCTGGGCCGCCTCCTGGCGCTCGTCCCTGACCTGGGCGGCTTCGGCGGCGGTCTCGTCGGCCTCCGCGCGCGCGGCGCGGGCCTCGTCGAGGGTCGCGGCGGCGGCTTCGGCGGTCTCGCGGGCGGTCGCGGCGACGGCCGCGAGTTCGGCGAGCATCCCGGGCGGGCAGTCGGCGCGCCAGGCACCGAGGCGGGCGGCGAGGGCGCGGTCGCCGGCGAGACGGGCGGCGAGGGTGCGGATCTCCTCGTCGCGGGCGGCCGCGCGGGCGCGCAGGGCGTGCCGCTCCTCGTCGGCGGCGTGCTCGTCGTGCATGGCCGGGTTCGGCGGGACGAGGAAGACGCCGGTGTCGTCGGCCGACTCCCGCGCCGGTACGGGGGCGAGCAGGGCGGCGGCGGTGCCGACGGCGACGGCGGAGCGGGGCAGCAGGGCCGCGGTGCCGAGGACCTCGCGGGCGCGTCCGTACGAGACGGGGTCGGTGATCACCACGCCGTCGACGAGTTCGGGGCGGGCGGCGAGGACGCGGGCGTGGTCGGCGGGGTCCACGGCCTGGGCGAGGTAGCGCCAGCCGGGGAGGGCGGGGATGCCGTGCTCGCCGAGGTACTCGACGGTGGCGAGGACGTCGGGCCCGGGCGGCAGCAGCCCGCCGTCGCCGAGCGCGCCGAGGATGCGGGAGTCGTCGGCAGCGGCGGTGCGCATGTCGAAGAGCTGCCGCTCGGCGGAGGTGACGGCCTGGTCGAGCATGGTGCGGAGCTCGTCGGCGTACCGGTCGAACTCGGTGACGGTGAGCGGGTCCTGGGACGCGGTGGCGGGGCCGGTGTCCTCCACGGAGGCGTCGTCGTCGGCGCCGGAGGTGGCGGCGGCGCGCCGGCCGGGGAGCGGCGAGCCGGTGGCCGGGAGGCTGAGGAGTTCGGCGAGCCGCCCCTCGGCGGCGAGGGACTCGGCGGCGCGGCGCTCGGCGTCGTAGGCGTTCTCGGCCGCCTCGGCCGCGTCGGCGGCGCGGGCGGCGGCGAGTTCGGCGCGGGATTCGGCACCGGCGGCCTCGCGGGCGCGGTCGGCGGTCGTGCGGGCGGCCTCGCGGGCGGTGTCCCAGGCGGCGACCGCGGTCTTCTCCGCGTCGCTCGCGGCGAGCGCGGCGCGCGCGGGGTCGGCGTCGGGCGCGGAGTCGTCGAGCCAGCCGGCCCGTACGGCCTCGGCGGTCTCCTGCTCGACCTCGGCGAGGCGCTGGCGCAGGTGGCCGGCCTCGCTGCGGGCCCGCTGGGCCTCGGTGGCGGCGGATGTGGCGTCGCGGTGGGCGGTCTCGCCGACCTCCTGGAGGGCGGTGGAGCGTTCCTCCTCCTCCGCGGCGCGGCGCTCGCCCTCCTCCGCGGCGGCGGCGAGGGCGCGTACGAGATCGGCGGCGGCCTCGGCGCGGGCCGCGAGGGCCGGGGCGGCGTCCCGCTCGGCCTCGCGGATGGCGACGGCCACGCGCGCGGAGCGGTCCGAGGCGGCGCGGTGGCGGAGCACCGCCTCGGCCGCCTGCCAGGCGGAGTGCAGGGTGCGGGCGTCGGTGAGTTCACGACGCTGGGAGGCCGCGCCCTTCTCGGCCGCCGTCAGGGCCAGGGAGGCGTGCCGGTAGGCCAGTTCCGCGGCGATGAGGGAGCTGCGCCCGCGGGCGGTCTCGGCCTCGTCGACGGCGTGGGCGGCGGAGGTGACCTGCTGGGCCAGTTCGGCGCCGCGGCCCCGCTCCTCGGCGGCGCGGGCGGAGAGACGGCGGGCGAGCGTGCGGGTGCGCCGCTCGGCGCCCGCATGGACGTCGCGCGCGTGGGAGCGGGTGCCGGCGGCCTCGACGATCCGGCCGAGCAGGTCCACGGAGCCCGCGGTGAAGTCGCGTTCGGCGGTCAGTTCGGCGCGCCGGCCCAGCTTGTTGCCGAAGCCGCCGACGAGGTCCGCGAGTCCGTCGGTGTCCCGGGTGTCGGTGACGGCGCGCAGGAGCAGGTCGGTGAAGTCGGAGTCCTTCTTGACCGCGAAGAGGCCGGCGGCCTCGCCCTCGTCGGCGTTCATCTCGCGCTGGTAGCGGAAGAGTTCGGGGTCGAGGCCGAGGTCGCCGAGGTGCTCGTTCCAGCGGTCGTGGATCTCCTCCCAGACCACCTCCAGGTGCGGGTACGCCTTGCCGGCCTCGGTGAGGGCGTCGCGGAAGCCCTTCATGGTGCGGCGGCGGCCGGTCGCCCCGGAGGCGCCTTCGACGGGCGGCCGGACCGAGGTCGCCTCGGCGACGGGCAGGTTGTCCAGGCTGAGCCCGGGGCCGGGACGGAACGAGTACCAGGCCTCGGCGAACTTCCGCGGGTCGTTGGAGACCTGGCGGCCGCGCCATTCGCTGGCCTTGCCGACGACGACGAGTTCACCGGTGAGGGTGTGCTGCCACTCCAGGGCGACGTGTCCGCAGTCGTCGGCGAGGAGGAACTTGCGCAGCACGCCGGAGCTGGCGCCGCCCAGGGTGTTGCGGTGGCCGGGGAGCATCACCGAGAAGATCAGCTTGAGGAGGACGGACTTGCCGCCGCCGTTCTCCAGGAACAGCACGCCCGCGGGGGCCGGCCGGCGCGGCGGGCCGACCGGCTCATCCTCGAAGAACTCCGCCTGGGTCGGGGCGGGGTGGGGCACGGGCGCGCCGACTCCGCGCAGGTCCAGGACGGTGTCGGCGTAGCGCGCACCGGCGGGGCCGATGGAGTAGAGGCGGACCCGGGACAGCTCGTACATGGCGAGGGACTCTCGTGCTCTCGTGCTCGTCGTGCTCAGGAAGGTCGGTTGCGCGGGGCGTTACGCGTGGAAGGGCAGGCCGGCGTCGGCGGCGAGCTCCAGGTCGTCGCCCTCGGGCGGCGGGAGGAGGGTCGCGGAGCCGTCGCTGACGGGGACGACGCCGAGCTCGAGGAGCTCGGCCATGGCGGCGGAGCCGGCCATGTCGCGGACCTGGAGCTGGTAGCGGGCGGTGGTGCGGTAGGAGCCGCCGCCCTCGTCGCCGGTGCGCTGGAGGAAGCCGGAGTCGGTGAGGAACGCGGCCGCCTTGCCGACGATGCCGGTGGTGGATCCGGCGAGTCTGCGGGCGTCCTTGGTGGCGCCGGTGGCGCTGCGCCGGGCGTAGATCCGCCAGGCGGCCTCCAGGCCGGGGGCGTCGGACGCCGGGTCGGTGTTCTCGCCCTCCTCCTCGGCGCGCTGCTCCAGGCGCAGACAGGCCTGGCGCACGAAGGCGTCGACGCCGTTGACGGTGAGGCGGCCGATGTACGCGTCGTCGGCGAGGTCCTCCGGGCGGGGGAACGCCATCGCGGCGACGGCGAGGTGGGCCAGGCCGTGCAGGAACCGGTCGGCCGAGTCCGTGGACGCGCGACGCGCGTAGTCGCCCATGCGGACGGCGAAGACGGAGTCCTCGCCGGCGGTGACGGCCATCCCCGCGCGCGGGGAGACCTCCAGGACGACGAGGCCCAGGCCGGTGGCGACGGCGTCGGCGAGGCGCGCGAAGGCGGGGTCCTCGCGATAGCGGCGGAGCAGCTCGGTGTACTCGGCGTCACGGGCCGGGAGCAGCTTCGGCTGGAGCCCGAAGGAGACGAGCCGGGCCGCGTCGGCGGCGTCCGCGGGCGTGACGGCGGACGCGGTGGCACCGGTGGAGGAGGGGGCGTGGGCCTGCGCGGGCTCCTGCTCGCTCCACGCGTCGGCGTACTCGGCGCGGGTTTCGCTCACGGCTGGGGCTCCTCGGTACGGCTCTCGGTCGGTACGGCTCCGGTGCCGGGGCGCGGCACGGGCAGCGGGACGGGGGTGACGGCCGCCGGGGCCGCGGTGGCCTGGCGGTCGACGGGCGCGGGCGGCACGTCCATGAGCCGCACGGCCCGTACGGACGGCATCTCCCGGCGCCGCGACTGCGGCGCCCGGGGCGGCATCGACACGGTCCCGAATCGGGGCCGGGTACCCCGCGACCGCTCGGTCCGGTCGGCGGCAGCGTCGGCGGTATCGGCGTCGGTACCGGGGTCGGCGTCGGTATCGGGGTCGGCGTCGGCGTCGTTGGCCGCGTCGGGCTCCTGGTCCCGTTCCGGTGCACGGTCGGCGACCGGTGCACGGTCGGGGTCCGGCTCGGGGTCGGGGGCCTGCCCGGGGGCAGGGTCCGGCTCGGCGATCGGTTCCCGTACGGAGTCGGCGGCGGGCGCGTGGGCAGGCCCGGCGGCCGGCGCGGAGCCGGGCTCCGGCGCGGGAGCGGTCGGCGGTGCGGGAGCGGTCGGCGGTGCGGCGGGGTCGGCCTGGTCCGTCCGGGCCGCCGGTACGAAGGCGGGGGCGGACGCCTGCTCGGCGGGGGCCGGGGCGGAGGCCTGCTCGGCGAGGGCCGCGGTGGACGCGGGCAGGGCGGCGGGCTCGGGGGCCTGCGGGGCGAGGGTCACGAGGCCTCCGAGCGGTCGGCGGCCATGCCCGCCGCGTCGAGCAGGGCCGTACCGACGATGAGGTCGGCACCGCCGAACTCGGGGTCGTCGAGGGGGGTGCCGTCGTCGACGGCGAAGAGGAGCCGCTCCTCGCCCTGCCGGTAGGCCGTGCCGACCGGGGGGCTGGCGGCGTGGACGGCGAGGAGGGCGACGAGGTACGGCAGGTCGGGGTCGAGGCGCCGGGCTTCGGCGAGCAGGCCGGAGAGGCGCCGCGGGGCGTCGTGCTCCAGGTCGAGCAGGCGCTGGGCGCTCGCGAGCTGCTCCTCGCTGAAACGGGAGTCGTCGGGGGTGGCGATGAGGTCGGGCTCGGGCATCTCCGCGCCGAGGTGCTCGCGCTCCACGGGCGGGGTGAGCAGCAGGTCGACGAGGTCGCCGAGGCGGACGGAGGCGGGGGTGCGCAGTCCGGTGCCGTGGGCGAAGAAGGCGTCGGTGACCCGGGTGGCCTGCTCGACGGGGAGCGGCAGCACGGGGGCGACGAGCTGCCCGTACAGGTCGAGTCCGGTGTACATGGCCGGGGCGGCGAAGGCCTGGCGGTCCTGTTCGGCGCGGAAGAGGGGCCCCGCTTCCAGGAGGCGCGACTGGAGCTGGGTGTGGCGCCGGATGCAGTCCTTCACTATGTCGACGAGCTCGGCGGCGCGCCGCTTGTGCTCGGCCGTCTTCGCGTCGGAGGCGGCCTCGGCCTCGTCACGGGCCCTGCGGATGTTGGTGAGGATCGCGTTCTCGTGGCGGTAGCGGTCGGCCACGTGGTCGAGCGCCTCGGCGATCATGTCGGGGACGGTGTTGAGCCAGTCCACCGCGCGCACGTTGCGCCGGGTGGCCTCCAGGGTCTTGCGGAGGACCTCGGCGTACTGCACGGTCCGGTAGCGCGCCTGCTCGGCGGCGAGCTGGGCGTCGGCGAGGCGGCCCCGGTTGATGAGGACCTCCAGCTTCACCTCGGCGGCGATCTGGGCGCTGGTGACGTCGGTGTCGAGGGCGCCGACGAGGACGTTGACCGCTTCGTCGGTGGTGCGGAGGTAGACGCCGCCGCCGTACCCCGGGACCTCCTCGATGAGTTTGAAGTCGTAGTCCCTGCGGACGTAGACGCCGTCGGTGCCGAAGGTGCCGTAGACGGCGCGGAAGCCGCGGTCGACGCTGCCGACGTTGATGAGGTTCTCCAGGACCCAGCGGGCCACGCGCTCGTGCTCGGCGGCGGGGCGGGTGGGTGCCTGGGCGGCGACGCGGGGCAGCAGCCGGGCCACTATCTGCTCGTGGTCGGCGCCGGTGTCGAAGTCCATGTTCAGCGTGATCAGGTCGATCGCGGCGAGGGCCACCTCGGCCATCGCGTAGACCGTGTACTCGCCGGCCAGGTTGGCCTTGCGCGCGTCGAGGTCGTGCAGCGGGGCGGTGCACGCGAGCGCGCGGAGGCGCCGCGCGAGCCCTTCGTCGGCGGCCGGGCCCTGCGCGGGCCGCGGCCCCGCGCTGAGCTGGGGCGGAACGAGGTCCGTCGAGGCAGGCGAAGTCACGGTGGACAGATTAGGTCCTCGACCTGACAACGGTCGAAACGGCGCAGATGCGACCGGGCTCCGGGAGGCCGCCCGACCGGGTCCCGGAAGGCCTGTCGATCCGGGCGCGGAGGGCCTGTCGATCAGGTCACGGACTGACTGTCGATCACGTCACGTCACGCCACGCCAGGTCTGCCGGGTGGGCTCGCCTGGGCGTCGACGGCGCGGGCGTACGCGCCCGTGACGCGTGTGCGGGAGTCGTCGAGGTAGCGGGCGAGGAGCCGTTCGGCGGTGGTCCGCTCACCGGCCCGGAGGGCGTCGAGGATCTCCCGGTTCCTTACCAGGTAGGGCTCGTGCAGGGCCTGCGGGTCGTCGACGACGTGGAGCGCGAGGCGGAGTTCGGCGAGGACGCTCCGCATGAGTTCGTCGGTGCGGGCGCTGCCGGCGAGGGCGACGAGTTCCCGGTGGAAGTGGATGTTGGCGGTGGAGACGCCCTGCCAGTCGTCGGCGCGGGCGGCGGCCTCGCCCTCGGCGACGGTGGCGACGAGGCCGTCGAGGGAGAACGGCGGCTGCCCGAGGCCCCGCACGACGGCGCACTCGACGAGCGCGCGGGTGCGGTAGATGTCGTCCACGTCACCGACGGCGAGGACCCGTACGAAGACGCCCCGGTTGAGTTCGTGGACGAGCAGCCGCTCGTGGGTGAGGAGCCGGAAGGCCTCTCTGAGCGTGTTGCGGGACACGCCCAGGGCGCCGGCGATGCCGTCCTCGGAGAGCCGCGTGCCGGGCGGGAAGTAGCCCTCCGCGATCCGGGTCCGCAGGATGTCAGCGACCCGCTCCGCCGTGCTCGTTCGTCCGAGCAGCGCGCGGTCGTCCGCCAGGCCCCCGGCTCCGACCGCTTCCCTCACGTCCACGCCGCCCCATTCCCTTCCTCGCGTACGCGGCCGAGTCAACCCCAGAAACGGGAGGGCGACAACATCCCTCTTGTTGGATCGTTGAACGATCCTCTACGTTGACCGGTGCCCGACCTCCTCCACCTGACCTCCTCTCCGAAGGGACGCGGGACATGACCCCGGCCTCGATCGACCTCAACGCCGACCTCGGCGAGGGCTTCGGCCGCTGGACGCTGACCGAGGACGAGCAGCTCCTGTCCGTCGTCACCAGCGCCAACGTGGCCTGCGGCTTCCACGCCGGAGACGCGGCCACCATGCGGCGGGTGTGCGAGCTGGCGGCCGCGCGCGGGGTACGGATCGGGGCCCAGGTGTCCTACCGCGACCTGGCCGGCTTCGGGCGGCGCTCCATGGACGTCCCGGCGGCCGAGCTGGCCGCCGAGGTGGCGTACCAGATCGGCGCCCTGGAGGTGTTCGCGCGGGCCGCGGGCTCGCGGGTGGCGTACGTGAAGCCGCACGGCGCCCTGTACAACCGGGTGGTCGGGGACGAGGAGCAGGCCGCGGCGGTCGTCGAGGGCGTGCTGCTCGCCGACCGGACGCTGCCCGTCCTGAGCCTGCCGGGGTCGCGGCTGCACGAGGCCGCGTCGGAGGCCGGTCTGCCCGTCGTCCCCGAGGCGTTCGGCGACCGGGCCTACCGGGCGGACGGCTCCCTGCTGCCACGGGGGCAGGAGGGAGCCGTCGTCACCGATCCGGCCGAGGTCGTGGAGCGGTCGGTGTCCATGGCCCGGCTCGGGGTCGTCACGGCGCACTGCGGCAGCCGGGTGGCCGTCCGGGCCCGGTCGCTGTGCCTGCACGGGGACACCCCGGGCGCGGTCGGCCTCGCCCGGCGGGTCCGCGCACGCCTGGAGGCCTCCGGCGTACGGGTGGAGGCCTTCGCGTGAGCGCCGTGGGCCCCCGGGTGCTCCGGGTGGGCGAGCGGGCGCTCCTGGTGGAGCTGGGCGGCGGAGCGGAGACGGAGGCCTTCCACGCCGAGCTGCTGCGTCGGCGGGAGGCCGGCGCGCTGCCCGCCGTACGCGAGATCGTGCCGGCCGCGCGGACCGTGCTGCTCGACGGGGTGGCGGACCCGGACCGGCTCGCGGCCGAGCTGCAGGGCTGGGAGGTGGGGCCGCTCCACGCGCGCGGGGGCGGGACGGTGGAGGTGCCGGTCCGCTATGACGGGCCCGACCTGGCGGAGGTGGCGGCGCTGTGGGGGGTGTCCGTCGACGAGGCGGTGCGGATCCACACGGGGACGGACTTCCGGGTCGCCTTCTGCGGGTTCGCGCCCGGCTTCGGCTACCTGACCGGGCTCGACGAGCGGTACGAGGTGCCGCGGCGGGCCACTCCGCGTACCGCGGTCCCGGCGGGCTCGGTCGCGCTGGCGGGGCCGTACACCGGCGTCTATCCGCGCTCCTCCCCCGGCGGCTGGCAGCTGATCGGCACCACGGACGCCGTCCTCTGGGACGTCGCCCGGGAACCCGCGGCGCTCCTCACCCCCGGCACCCGGGTCCGGTTCACGGCGGTGGACGTCACGGCCGGGGCCACCGCGCGCGTGGCGGCGGAGGGCGGGCGATGACCGACCGTGCCGTCGCCGTGGTCCGGGCCGGGGCCCTGACCACCGTGCAGGACCTCGGCCGCACCGGGTACGCGCATCTCGGCGTGCCCCGGTCGGGCGCGCTCGACCCGGCGGCCGTACGGCTCCTCAACCGGCTCGTCGGCAACGCGGAGGCGGCGGCGGTCCTGGAGACCACCGTCGACGGCTGCGCGCTGCGGCCCCGTTGCGCGGTGACCGTCGCGGTGGGCGGGGCGCCGTGCCCGGTCCGGGTGGACGGGCGTCCGGCGGCATGGGGAACGGCGTTCCGGGTGACGGCTGACGCCGTCGTGGAGATCGGCGCGGCCGTCCGGGGAGTGCGCTCGTACGTGGCGTTCGGCGGCGGGATCGACGTCGAGCCGGTGCTCGGCAGCCGCTCCACCGACCTGCTGTCCGGGCTCGGTCCTGAGCGGCCCGCGGAGGGAACGGTGCTGCCGCTGGGAGCGGACCCGGCCGCACGGCACCGGGTCGACGCTCCCCCGTGGCCGGGCCCGCCGGACGAACTGGTCCTGCGGATCCGGTTCGGGCCCCGTGACGACTGGTTCACGGCCGAGGCACTCCGCACCCTGGCCACGCGCGCGTACCGGGTGTCCCCGGCGAGCAACCGCATCGGGCTGCGGCTCGACGGCCCGGCTCTGGGACGGGTCGTGCGGGGTGAGCTGGCAAGCGAGGGCATGGTCCTCGGCGCGGTGCAGGTCCCGCCGGACGGGCGCCCGGTGCTCTTCCTCGCGGACCACCCGACCACCGGGGGCTATCCGGTGGTCGGGGTGGTCCGGGAGGCCGATCTGGGCGCGGTGGCGCAGGCGGTACCGGGGACGGCGGTGCGGTTCGTTCCGGTGCGGTGAGGCGAGGCGAGGCGAGGTGCGGCGAGGTGCGGTGCGGGAAAGCTCCGCCTCACGCGTCCGCCGCCGGGCGGCCGTAGCCTCCGCCACCGGGGGTGCGGAGGACCAGGACGTCGTCGGGACCGACCTCGGTGGTGGCGGCACCGGGGAGGTGCTCGACCGTTCCGTCGGCGCGTTCCACGAGGTTCTCGCCCAGGGCTCCGGGCTCGCCGCCGGCCATCCCGTAGGGCGGGACCCTGCGGTGGCCGGTGAGGAGGGCCACCGTCATCGGCTCCAGGAAGCGGATGCGGCGCTCGACGCCGTGGCCGCCGTGCCAGCGGCCGCGCCCGCCGCTGTCCTCCCGTACGGAGAAGGCGTCGACCCTGACGGGGTGGCGCCATTCGAGGACCTCGGGGTCGGTGAGCCGGGAGTTGGTCATGTGGGTCTGCACGGCGTCGGCGCCGTCGAAGCCGTCCCCGGCGCCGGAGCCGCTCGCGACCGTCTCGTAGTACTGCGTGGTCGCGTTGCCGAAGGTGACGTTGTTCATGGTGCCGGAGCCCTCCGCCTGGATGCCGAGGGCGGCGTACAGGGCCCCCGTGAGGGCCTGGGACGTCTCCACGTTCCCGGCGACGGTGGCCGCCGGGTGGACGGGCGCGAGCATCGAGCCGGGCGGGACGCGGATCTCCAGGGGTTCCAGGCAGCCGCTGTTGAGCGGGATGTCGTCGTCGACGAGCGTGCGGAAGACGTACAGGACGGCGGCCATGACGACGGCGGTGGGCGCGTTGGCGTTGCCCGGCAGCTGGGGCGAGGTGCCGGCGAAGTCGAGGACGGCGGAGCGCCGTTCGCGGTCGACGCGGACGGCGACCTGGATGACGGCGCCGCCGTCGGTCTCGTAGCGGTACGTGCCGTCGTGGAGGCGCGCGACGATGCGGCGCACGGACTCCTCGGCGTTGGCACGGACGTGTCGCATGTAGGCCTCGACCACGTCGAGGCCGAACTCGGCGACCGTTCGGCGCAGTTCCTCGACGCCCTTCTCGTTGGCGGCGATCTGGGCGCGCAGGTCGGCGAGGTTGGTGTCGGGGTCCCGGGAGGGGTGGCGGGCGCCGGTGAGCAGGGCGCGGGTCTCGGCCTCGCGCAGGCGGCCGTCCCGGACGAGCAGCCAGTTGTCGAAGAGGACGCCCTCCTCGTCGACGGTCCTGCTGAAGGCGGGCATCGAGCCGGGTGTGATGCCGCCGATCTCGGCGTGGTGGCCGCGGGAGGCGACCAGGAAGCGGAGCTCGCCGCCCGTGTCTCCGAACACCGGGGTCACGACGGTGATGTCGGGCAGGTGCGTGCCGCCGTGGTACGGGTCGTTGACGGCGTACACGTCGCCGGGGCGCAGGTCGTCGCCGCGCCGCCGCAGGACCTCCTTGATGGACTCGCCCATGGAACCCAGGTGGACGGGGATGTGGGGCGCGTTGGCGACGAGGTTGCCCCCGGCGTCGAAGAGGGCGCAGGAGAAGTCGAGGCGTTCCTTGATGTTGACGGACTGGGCGGTGTTCTCCAGGCGGACGCCCATCTGCTCGGCGATGGCCATGAACAGGTTGTCGAAGACCTCCAGGAGGACGGGGTCGACGTCCGTGCCGGCCGCCACGCGGGCGGGCCGGGCGGCGACGCGGCGCAGCAGGAGGTGGCCGCCGTCGGTCGCGGTGGCCCGCCAGCCGGTGTCGACGGCGGTCGTGGCGTCGGCCTCGGTGAGCAGGGCGGGTCCGTCCACGCCGTCGCCCGGCCGCAGGTCCTCGCGCCGGTGCAGCGGGGCGTCGTGGACGGTGCCGCCGCTGTGCATCCGTACGGTGGTGCGGGGTTCGAGGGGGCCGGTCCGGTCCGTGGTGTCGACGACGGCGGGGCCGTGCGGACCGGCGGTGCCGACGGCTTCCACGGAGACGGCCTCCACGACGAGCGGCCGGTCGACGGTGAAGGCGTACCGCGTCCGGTGAAGCGCCGTGAACGCGGTTTTCATCGCCTCGGGGGTGGCGAGGTCGACCGGGAGGCCCGCGTCCGTGCCGGCGTACCGCAGGAGCACGCGCGCGTGGGTGTCGATCGCCTCGTCGGGCACTCCGTCGGTACGCAGCTCCTCCCGGGTCCGGTCCGCGAGTTCGTCGCAGAGCGCCGTCACGCGCGCGTGGGTCCCGGGGGCGTCGAGCTCGGCCTCGACGGACCGCTCCCGCATGGCGGTGGCGTCGGCGAGCCCGATCCCGTAGGCGGAGAGCACCCCGGCGAGCGGGGGCACCAGGACCGTGTCGATGCCGAGGGCGTCGGCGACGGCGCAGGCGTGCTGGCCGCCCGCGCCGCCGAAGCTGGTGAGGGCGTACCGGGTGACGTCGTGGCCGCGCTGGACGGAGATCTTCTTGACGGCGTTGGCCATGTTGAGGACGGCGATGTCCAGGAAGCCCGCGGCGACCTCCTCCGGGGTGCGGCCGTCGCCGATGTCCGTCGCGAGGGCGGTGAACCGTCGCCGTACGGCCTCGGCGTCCAGGGGGAGGTCGCCGGTGTCGCCGAACACGGCGGGGAAGTGGGCGGGTTGCACGCGGCCGAGCATGACGTTGGCGTCGGTGACGGTGAGCGGTCCGCCGCGGCGGTAGCAGGCGGGGCCGGGGACGGCGCCCGCCGAGTCGGGTCCGACCCGGAAGCGGCGGCCGTCGTAGTGGAGGACCGAGCCGCCGCCGGCGGCGACGGTGTGGATGCTCATCATCGGGGCCCGCATCCGCACCCCGGCGACCTGGGTGCCGAGTTCGCGCTCGAACGCCCCGGCGTAGTGCGACACGTCGGTGGAGGTGCCGCCCATGTCGAAGCCGATGACCCGGTCGTACCCCGCCGCGGCCGAGGTGCGGACCATGCCGACGACGCCACCGGCGGGGCCGGACAGGACGGCGTCCTTGCCGCGGAAGTGCGCCGCCTCGCGCAGGCCGCCGTTGGACTGCATGAACATGAGCCGGATGCCCGCGAGCTCGCGGGCGACCTCGTCGACGTAGCGGCGCAGGATCGGGGAGAGGTAGGCGTCGACGGCGGTGGTGTCCCCGCGCGGGATCAGTTTGATGAGCGGGCTGACCTCGTGCGAACAGCTGACCTGGGTGAAGCCCGCGGCGCGGGCGGCGGCCGCGACGCGGATCTCGTGCTCGGGGTGGCGGTAGCCGTGCAGGAGGACCACGGCGGCGGCGCGGAAGCCCTCGCGGTGGGCGGCGGCCAGCGCCTCGGCGACGGTCGGCTCGTCCAGGGGGCGGATGAGCACGCCGCGGGCGTCGACCCGCTCGGGTACCTCGATCACGCGCGCGTGGACGGGCTCGGGGAGCACGATGCGCCGGTCGAAGATCCGGGGCCGGTTCTGGTAGGCGATGCGGAGGGCGTCGCGGAAGCCCTCCGTGACGAGGAGGACGGTCGGCTCGCCGCGGCGTTCCAGGAGGGCGTTGGTGGCGACCGTGGTGCCCATCTTGACGACGGCGATCCGGTCGGCCGGTACGGGTTCGCCGGGCTCGATGCCGAGCAGGAGCCGGATTCCGGCGACGGCGGCGTCCTGGCGCCGCGCGGGATCGTGGGAGAGCAGCTTGCGGGTGACGAGCCGGCCGTCCGGCCGCCTCCCGACGACGTCGGTGAAGGTGCCGCCCCGGTCGATCCAGAACTCCCAGCGCCCGCTCATCTCCCCATTGTGGCCACGAGGGCGGCGTGGAGGCAGCGTTCCGCCCCCGGGGACGGCGCCGGCCCCGGGGGCGGGGCCACGTCGGCGGGTTCTCCGCCGTGGGCCGCGCCGCCCCGGGGGCCGGGTGCGGTGGCTCGGGTGCGCGAGGTCGGGCCGGGAGGGGTGGTCGGACCTGTCGCCTGCCGGAGCCGGGGGTCAGACCTGGAGGTCCGGTCCTATCCGGTTGCGCACCGCGGTCTGCACCTCGGCCTCCTCGGCCGGGTCGGCGGCGAGGCGGCGCAATCGCTCGGCGACGCGGACGTCACCGGTCTCGGCGTGCAGGGCCGCGACCTCGCGGGTGGTCTCCTCGCAGTCCCAGAGGCATTCGACGGCGAAGCCGGTCGCGAAGGTGGGGTCGGTGGCGGCGAGGGCGCGGGCCGTGCGGCCGCGCAGCTGGGAGGAGGCGGTCTCGCGGTAGACGTGGCGCAGCACGGGGGCCGCGCAGGCGATCCCGAGGCGGCCGGCTCCGTCGACGAGGACGGCGAGCTCGGGAGCGTCCGGCCCCGCGGCGCGGACGGTGTCGCGCAGGGCGCCGAGGACGAGCGTGGCGTCCTGGGCGGTGCCGCGGCAGGCGAGGACCTCGGCGGCGGCGGCTCCGAGGGCGTCGGTGCGCCGGACCCACGCGCGGGCGCGGGCGACGGCGTCCTCGCCGCACATGCGCCGGTAGGCGGCGACGGCGGCTTCGGCGACGTCGGCGGAGTCTCCGTCGGCGGCGGCCTCGACGAGGTCGAGGACGGCGGGGTCCTGTGACGCGGCGAGGTGGTGCAGGGCGGCGCCGCGCGCTCCCCTGGCGCCGTGCCGGGCGGCGGCGAGGAGTTCGGGCCGGTCCTCGGGTCCCGCGACGGCGGCGAGGCAGCGGGCGGCGGGTCCGTCGAGGACGGCACCGCGCTCGTATCCCTCCTGCGCCCAGTCGAGGACGGCTCGGACGCTCCAGCCGGGGCGGGGTCCGGCCGGGGTCATCTGGCGCTGCCAGCGGTCGAAGGAGCCCTGTTCGCGGGCGGCCCTGACCCGGGCGCCGACGGCCTCGCGGGGGTCCTCGGCCCACAGGCGCCAGGGGCGCGGCTCGTAGGCGTCGCGCACGGTGGCGGCCAGGTCGGCGTCGCCCTCCGGGCCGGCCGGGAAGCGGGCCAGGACGGGCAGGGCGAGCGCGCGGAGTCCGGCGTCGTCGTCGCGGAGCGCCAGCTCGTCCAGGGCCCAGGCCCAGTTGCTGCCGGTCGCGGCGTAGCGCCGGAGCAGGAGCAGGGCGTCCTGGCGTCCGTAGGAGGCGAGGTGTCCGAGGACGGCGAGCGCGAGCCCGGTCCGGGAGTCGTCGGTGTCGAGGTGGTCCTCGGCGCCGAAGAGGTGCGCCTGGATCTCGTCGAGGCCTCCGTGCAGGTCCAGGTAGAGACGGGCGTAGTAGAGGGAGCGGTTCTCGACCTGCCAGTCGTGGCGGGGGTCGTCGAGAACGCAGTGGTTGAGGGCCGCGAGGGCCTCGGCGCGTGGCGCGGCGAGCGCGTGCAGGGTGCCGTCGCCGCGGCCCCGCTGCAGCAGACCGAGCAAGGTGCCGCTCGGCGCTATGACTGGATCGAACATGGGGAGACGCCTCACATCAAGCTGTCGACACGACCGGGGGGTACCGGGATGACCCGGGTCAGGCGGTACATCTCTGTATGCCTAGGCCGTGCGGCGACATGTCGGGCCGCTCGTCGTCCTGCGCTTGCCAGTGATCATCTTCCTCTGCCTCTCGTCGGTGGCCCGATTTGCCGGGCCCGACGTCATGATGACCCAGCCGTTTCGCCGCCGCGACCACATTTACGATGCCGCTCTCACCTGGGGTTCAGTGCCCGTTCACCGGGATCCGAAGAGCTCCAGGAGTTCGGTCTTGCCGAACATGCGGGCGGTGTCGACGGCGGACGGAGTCCCGGCTTCCGGATTTGCGCCGCCGGCGAGCAGCGCGCGGACCACCGCGTCCTCGCCCTTGAAGACGGCACCGGCCAGCGGGGTCTGGCCGCGGTCGTTGGCGCGGTCGGCGTCGGCACCGCGCTCCAGGAGGGCGGAGACCGCCGCGGCGTGGCCGTGGTAGGCGGCGAGCATGACGAGGGAGTCGCCCTTGTCGTTGGTGAGGTTCGCGGGCGCGCCCGCGTCCACGTACGCGGCGAGGGCGTCGGCGTCACCCGTGCGCGCGAGGTCGAAGACCTTGGACGCCAGCTCGATGACCTCGGGGTCCGGAGTCTCGCTCATCGGGTGGGACCGCCTCTCCTGCTGTGTTGACGCCGCCGCGTGGACCACTGTCCGGCCCGCGCACGGCAGGCGCCGCCGTACGAGTGAATCGACAGGGTACTGCCCGCTCGGTGACATGACCGCGCCCGTCCACGGCAAAGATCACCGCAGCCCACCCCGGGCCGGACCGACCGGACACCCTCTAGCGCACCCCTGACATTTCGCCACCCGGGGATGCGCTCGACGTCCGCCGGTCAAGTGAAATCACCAGTTTTTCACTCCTATGCACCTTTAGTCACATAGATACTTGCTGTGAACTTGGAAGGACTCATGGTGACTGTCCCCTCAACCAGGAGAAGAACCAATGATCCTGTCCATCTCAGGCGTGGTCCTGCTCGGCATCATCTGCTTCCTGTTCTTCAAGAAGGACGGGATGAAGGCCTCGCACGCCCTCGTCAGCGCGCTGTTCGGCTTCTACCTCGCGGGCACCGCCATCGCCCCGAGCATCACGGCGGGCGGGCAGAGCCTCGCCGGCCTCCTGGGCGGGATCAAGTTCTGACGCCCTTCCGTCCCTTCCACCCCTTCAGGAGTACTTCGTGGCCCGGCGACCACTCCCCCGCATTCTGAGCAGCGGCAGCGCACAGATCGCTCGCAGTCGAGAGATCGCGCGCACGGCCGCCGACAGCGCCACCGACGTGCTCCATCCACTGATCACGGTCACCCGTGGTCTGCGGAAGCTGGCCGCGACGGCGCGCGCCAGGTGGGCCGCGACCCCCAAGGAACGGCGTGGTCCCACGCTGCTCCTGGTCGCGGCCTGCGTCCTGGTCATCGCCCTCATGCCGTACGGGCCGCTCCTCGCCCTCGTCACGCTCATGGGCGCGGCCGCGTGGAGGGGACGGGAACGCCCGGTCGTCAAGACCGGGCCCGACGAGGCCGAGATCGCCCGGCTGAAGGGCCTGTACGAGGCCCTCGTGCCGTACTTCTCCGTCCCCGACGACCCCGCCCCGCTCTTCGCCCACGGCGGCGAGTGGAGCGGCGCCTTCAGCGAGTACGACTTCGACGACGACGGCCGGATCACCCGGCTGCGGATCGCGTACCCGCCGTACTTCACCGACGGCGAGCCGGCCGCGCGCGCCCGCATCGAGCAGCTGCTGCACGCCAAGTCGGGGCGCGGCCGCGAGTACCGCTTCGAGTGGGACGAGGAGGGCAACCGGCTCGTCATGAGCGTGCTGCCCGCCCTCTCCACCGCCATCGCCGCCCAGCGCTTCGTGACCGTGCCCGGCGAGACCGTGCTCGGCTTCACCGACGCCGACGCCGTGCAGCGCACCGTCCCCGTGGTCGCCGCCGACGGGACGGAGGACGCGCCGGCCGTGGTCTGGCGCACCGGACCCCGCTCGACCGAGCCGCACCTGCTGGCGGTCGGCCAGCCCGGCAGCGGCACCACGTCCCTGCTGCGCTCGATCGCGCTCCAGGCCCTGCCCCACGGCGACGTGCTGATCGTCGAGGGCGCCGGCACCGGCGAGTACGCCTGTCTCACCGGCCGCGACGGCGTCCTCGCCGTCGAGTGCGGTCTCGCCGGCTCCCTGGCCAGTCTCGAGTGGGCCGCGCACGAGACCGAGCGGCGGCTGATCGCCGCCAACCGGGCCCGGCAGGCCGGCCTCCCCACGCCGGAGGACACCCGCCGGCCGCTGTGGATCCTGCTCGACCGGCCGAGCGTCCTGGGCCACCTGGCCGCCGCCGACGGCCGCCCCGACCCCCAGGAGCTGCTCCAGGTGCCGCTGCGGCACGGGCGCGCGGCGCAGGTCACGGTGGTGGTGGCCGAGCAGTTCGACAGCACGGACACGCTGAGCGAGGCGGTACGGACCCACACCAGGGCCCGGATCGTGCTCGGTCCCGCCGCGCCGGACCAGATCGCCGCCGTCCTCGGCGCGGGTCCGCACACCACGCCCACGCCCGAGGCGCCGCCCGGCCGTGGCTATGTGCGCCTCGGCGCGGGACCGGTCCTGCGCCTCCAGGTGCCGGCCACGCCCGACCCGTACGACGACGAGACGAGCGAGGCGCACCGCAAGGCGGTCCTCGACCTGCTCCCGGAGCGCCGGACGGCGGCGGTCGTGGTCACGGCCCCCGGCACCGCTCCCGACCCGGCACCGGCCCCCCGTGTCGAGGTCGAGCCCGCCCCCGTGCCGCGTGCCCAGCCCGACCCCGGCCCGGCACCGCTGCACGCGCCCGTCCCCGCGGAGGGCTGAGAGGCCCGCACGGCCGCGGAGAGGCCGGCACGACCGCGGAGAGGCCGGCACGACCGCGGAGAGGCCGGCACGGACCTGGGGTCCGTACCGGCCTCTCCCGCGTCACGCGGGTGTCACGCCACGAACGACCGGGGCGACTCGGCTCCTCCGACGGCACCCGACTCGACCAGGCGGGCCGCGGCGGCGAGCCGGGCCGCGGCCTCGTCCGCGACCGGTCCGCCGACGGTGAAGGGCAGGCGGACGAAGCCCTCGAAGGCGCCGTCGACGCCGAACCTCGGTCCCGAGGGAACGCGGACGCCGACCCGTTCGCCCGCCTCGGCGAGGCGGGAGCCGGACAGGCCACCGGTGCGGACCCACAGGGTCAGTCCGCCGCCGGGCACGGAGAACTCCCACTCCGGGAGCTCCCGGCGGACCGCGGCGACGAGCGCGTCCCTGTTCTGCCGGGCCTGGTCGCGGCGGAGGGTCACGGCCTCCTCCCAACCACCGGTCCGCATGAGCCAGTTCACGCCCAGCTGCTCCAGTACCGGGGTGCCGAGGTCCGCGTATGCGCGCGCGGCGACCAGGGAGCGGATCACGTCGGGCGCGGCCCGGACCCAGCCGATCCGCATGCCGGCCCAGAAGGCCTTGCTGGCGGAGCCGACGGTCAGGACCGTGGAGCCGGCGGGGTCGAAGGCGCAGACCGGCCGCGGCATCTCCAGGTCGTCGTCGAGGCGGAGCTCGGCCATGGTCTCGTCGACGACGAGCACCGTGCCGGCCGACCGGGCCGCCTCCACCAGCTGCCGCCGCTGGTCCTCGTCGGCCAGCGCGCCGGTCGGGTTGTGGAAGTCGGCGACGACGTACGCGAGGCGGGGCGCGGCGTCCCGCAGCACCTGGCGCCAGCGGCCCAGGTCCCAGCTGCCGAGGCCCTCGGACATGGCGACCGGCACGAGCCGGGCACCGGCCTCCCGCATCAGCTGGAGGATGTTGGCGTACGACGGCGACTCCACGGCGATGCGCTCGCCGCGCCCCGCGAAGAGGTGGCAGATGGCGTCCATGGCCCCCATGGCGCCGGTCGTGACCATGATCTGCTCGGGCATGGTGGGGATGCCTCGGGCGGTGTAGCGGTCGGCGAGCATCTGCCGCAGCGCGGGCAGCCCGGCCGGGTAGTCCCCGTGCGTGTGGGCGTACGGCGGCAGCTCCTCCAGCGCCCCCTGGACGCCCCGGGTCAGCCAGGGCTCGGGGGCCGGGAGGGCGGCGCAGCCCAGGTCGATCATCGAGCCGAGGGCCTCCGGGGGCAGCGGTTCGAGGCCGCGCGCGGGCAGCGGGTTCCCGGCGGGTACGGCGGTCCAGCTGCCGGCCCCGCGCCGCGACTCCAGGAAGCCCTCGGTGCGCAGGGCCTCGTAGGCCGCGGCCACCGTGGTCCGGCTGACGTTCAGGGAGAGGGCGAGTTCCCGCTCGGCGGGCAGACGGGCGGCGACGGGTACGCGGCCCTCCAGGACGAGCAGGCGGATGCCGTCGGCCAGGGCGCGGTAGGCGGGCGGCTTGCGCACGCCCGGACCGGCGGGCCGCGGCTGCTGCGCCTGAAGCTGCCGGGCGAGCTGGGCAGGACCCACTGCCGAAGTCCACTGAGCCATCGAAATCAGTCCACCTTCATCGAATTGGCCATGGTTGGCACCCGATCCCCCGCCACAGAGTGTCATGAGCCAGTCCACTACCACCACCCTGGGGGGCAGTCCCTTGTCCATCGCCTCCGGCCTCCACGGCCGGCACCTCACCCGTCGGCTCGTCCAGCTGTACGCCGGACTGACGCTGTACGGGGTCAGCTCGGCGCTGCTCGTGCGCAGCGGGCTCGGCCTCGAACCGTGGGGCGTGCTCCACCAGGGCCTTGCCGAGAAGTCCGGCCTGACCATCGGTGTGGTGACGATCGTCGTCGGGGCGCTGGTGCTGCTGCTGTGGATCCCGATCCGTCAGCGGCCGGGACTCGGCACCGTCTCCAACGTCTTCGTGATCGGCCTGGCGATGGACGGCGCCCTGGCGCTGGTCCCCGAGGCCCACGGCCTGGCCGCGCGGGTTCCGCTGCTCGCGCTCGGCATCCTGCTGAACGGCGTGGCGACCGGCCTGTACATCGCGGCCCGGTTCGGCCCGGGGCCCCGCGACGGCCTGATGACCGGTCTGCACCGGCTGACCGGGCGGTCGATCCGCCTGGTGCGGACCGCGCTCGAGGTCGCCGTGGTCGCCACCGGCTTCCTGCTCGGCGGCTCGGTCGGCGTCGGCACGGTGCTGTACGCGCTCGCCATCGGGCCCCTCGCCCAGTTCTTCCTGCGCTGGTTCGCCGTGCCGGAGCCGGACGCCGAGCACGGCGCGGGGACCCGCGAGCGGGCGTCCACGGGCCTCGCGGAAGCCCGCGAGGAGGGCGTCGCAGGAGCCCGCGAGGAGGGCGGCGCGGAAGCCCGCGAGTGGCGCGCCGAGGGCGTCCCGCCCGCCTCGGGGTCCGGCTCCGGGGACGTCTCGCCCACCCCTGGGCCGGGTCCCGTCCCCACCGCGGTCGCCGCCGGGACGCCGGAAGGCGCCATACTGCGCGCGTGACTCGCGTACGCCACCCTTACCTCGACCACCCCTCCCCCCTCGCGTTCGCCCACCGCGGCGGCACGGCGAACGGCCTGGAGAACACCGCGGCCGCCTTCCGCCGGGCCGACGCGGCGGGCTACCGCTACTTCGAGACCGATGTGCACACGACCTCCGACGGGGCGCTCGTCGCCTTCCACGACGCCACCCTCGACCGGGTGACGGACGTCTCGGGCCGGATCGGCGACCTACCGTGGGCGGCCGTGAAGGAGGCCCGGGTGGCCGGCGCGGAGCCCCTGCCGCTCTTCGCGGACCTCCTGGAGGAGTTCCCCAGGGCACGCTGGAACGTGGACCTCAAGACCGAGTCGGCCCTGGAGCCGCTGGTGGACCTGATCCGCAGGACCGGCGCCTGGGACCGGGTGTGCGTGGGCTCCTTCACCGAGTCCCGGGTGGCCCGGGCCCAGCGTCTGGCCGGTCCTCGGCTCGCCACCTCGTTCGGGGTCCGCGGGGTGGTCGGGCTGCGGCTGCGCTCCTGGGGGATCCCGGCGGCGCTGCGCGCCGGGGCGGTGGCGGCGCAGGTACCGGAGCGGCAGGCCGGGGTCACGGTGGTCGACCGCCGGTTCGTGCGGGAGGCCCACGCGCGCGGGCTCCAGGTCCACGTGTGGACGGTGAACGATTCCGCCCGGATGAACTCTCTCCTCGACCTGGGGGTCGATGGCATCATGACCGATCATCTGGAGACGCTGCGCGACGTGCTCACCGACCGGGGAGCGTGGGTCTGAGCGGCGTCCCGGCCACGGGGACGAACAAGGGGGCGCGGCCGTGACCGCTGACACCACCGAGCCGGAGGAGTACGCCACCGGCACCGCCGAACGGCGGCGCGAGCAGCGGGGCTGGTACTTCTACGACTTCGCGTGCTCCGTGTACTCGACGAGCGTGCTGACCGTGTTCCTCGGCCCGTACCTGACGTCGGTGGCGCGGGCGGCGGCCGACGCCGAGGGGTTCGTGCACCCGCTGGGGATCCCGGTCCGGGCGGGCTCGCTCTTCGCGTACGCCGTGTCCGCCTCGATCGTGGTCGCCGTCCTGGTGATGCCCCTGGTGGGCGCGGTGGCGGACCGTACGGGGCGGAAGAAGCCGCTGCTCGCGGCGACGGCGTACCTGGGGGCGACGGCCACGGCGGGGATGTTCCTGCTGGACGGCGAGCGCTATCTCCTGGGCACCTTCCTGCTGATCGTGGCCAACGCCTCGCTGTCCGTCTCGATGGTGCTCTACAACGCCTATCTGCCGCAGATCTCCGAGCCGGACGAGCGGGACGCGGTCTCGTCCCGCGGCTGGGCCTTCGGCTACACGTCCGGCGCGCTGGTCCTGGTCCTGAACCTGGTCCTCTACTCGGGGCACGACTCGTTCGGCCTGACCGAGGGCGAGGCGGTCCGGATCTGCCTGGCCTCGGCCGGTCTGTGGTGGGGCGCCTTCACCGTCGTACCGCTCCGGCGGCTCCGCGACCGGCGGCTCGGCCCGGAGCACCGGACCCATGGAGCGGTGGGCAGCGGCTGGGGCCAGCTCCGGGCGACCCTGAAGGACATGCGCCGGCATCCGCTGACGCTCTCCTTCCTGCTCGCCTACCTGGTCTACAACGACGGCGTCCAGACGGTGATCTCGCAGGCCTCCGTGTTCGGTTCGGAGGAGCTGGGCCTCGACCAGACGACGCTCATCACGGCGGTCCTGCTCGTCCAGGTGCTCGCGGTGGCCGGCGCGCTCGGCATGGGGCGACTCGCCCGGTCGTACGGCGCCAAGCGGACGATTCTGGGTTCGCTTGCGGTGTGGACGCTGATCCTCGTGGCCGGCTACCTGCTGCCCGCCGACGCGCCGGTGTTCTTCTACTGCCTGGCGGCGGCGATCGGCCTGGTCCTGGGCGGCAGCCAGGCCCTGTCCCGCTCGCTCTTCTCCCATCTGGTGCCGCGCGGCAAGGAGGCGGAGTACTTCTCGGCCTACGAGATGAGCGACCGGGGGCTCAGCTGGCTGGGTCCGCTCGTGTTCGGTCTCGCGTATCAGCTGACCGGGAGCTACCGGGATGCCATCATCTCCCTGGTGATCTTCTTCGTGGTCGGCTTCGCGCTGCTCGCCCGGGTCCCGGTGCGACGTGCGGTGGAGGCGGCGGGGAACCCGATACCGGACCGTATTTAGACGTGGCATCGAAAGGGCGGTAGTGTACGCGTTTGGCCTGCCAGGCGGACCGTTACTGCGTGCTGCTTTGGTGAAGACACCGGATCACATCTGCCGTCAGATGTGACAAAACGGGCACTGGTGGGTACAACAAGGGGCGGCACGACGGGCGACGCATGACCCGGCACGGGAATCTTTACCGCCGACCGGACGTTGACCGGATAACGACGACAGCGACACCTGTCCTGTGGGCGACAAGCCCGGGAGGCACGATTCATGAGTGAGCGAGCTCTTCGCGGCACGCGCCTCGTGGTGACGAGCTACGAGACCGACCGCGGCATCGATCTGGCCCCGCGCCAGGCGGTGGAGTACGCATGCGAGAAGGGACATCGTTTTGAGATGCCCTTCTCGGTCGAGGCGGAGATTCCGCCGGAGTGGGAATGCAAGGTCTGCGGAATCCAGGCACTTCTGGTGGACGGGGACGGACCCGAGGAGAAGAAGGGCAAGCCTGCGCGTACGCACTGGGACATGCTCATGGAGCGGCGCACGCGCGAGGAGCTCGAGGAGGTCCTTGCCGAGAGGCTGGCCGTCCTTCGCTCCGGTGCGATGAACATCGCCGTTCATCCGCGAGACAGCCGCAAGTCCGCCTAGCGGGCGACCGGTAGTACGAACGCCGCGGGGCCCGGTACACACATCGTGTACCGGGCCCCGCGGCGTTTCGCGCCGCCCCGCGGTTCCGGGCGACCGTCCCGGCCTCGCCCGTCACCACACCCGGACAGCGGCGCCGGGCGGCCGTGCCCGGCCTCGCGCCTGCGCGTCCCGGAAGCGGTGCCGGATGGCCGGTCCCGGCCCCCTCGCACGCGCCCCCGGAAGCGGTGCCCACGGAGGCGGCGGCGACTCGGTCAGGGCAGCAGGGGCGGGCGGGGCTCGTCCGCCGCGCGGCGGCCCTGGGGCGCGTCCTCGCGGATGACCTCGCCCTGCACGACCTTCCCGTCGGGCCGGTGGATGCGCGCCTGCTGGAAGGCGTCCTGGAGGCCGCCGGGAGAAGCCGCGCTCATCCGGCGCTCGACGGCCTTCTCGGCGGTCCGGCCGAGGGCGGAGCGGACCTGGGGGATCAGCAGGAGCAGACCGGCCGCGTCGGAGATCAGGCCGGGGATCATCAGGAGCAGGCCGCCCAGCATCAGGAAGCCGTTGCGGTCCTCGGCGGCGGCGCGGTCCGGCGCCGGGGGCACCACCCCGGTCTGCGCCGCGGTCTGGGCCTGCTGGAAGGTCGAGGTGAGGTTGCGGAAGGCACGGCGGCCGGCCCGCTTCATGACGGCGGCACCGAGGACGGCGCCGCCGACGAGCAGGGCGAGGACGGTCAGTCCGCCCGCCGCGTTCGCCACCACCGTCAGCAGCCAGATCTCCAGGACCAGCCAGGCGGCGACGCCGAGCGGGAGGAACGTACGCGCGCGTGAGCGCTTGGGGGCGAGGGGAGGCGGTGCGCCGGTCGTCATGGTCCCCAGTGTGCCTGGCGGCCCGCCTGAACGTCGTAAAGGAGAGATCAGCCCGCGCCCGGTCCGAAGGAGTCGCGAGGGGGTCAGGAGGACGTGCGGCGGAGCAGCCTGCCGACCTTCTCCGCGCGGGCCGTCAGGCCCCAGCCGGTGACCCGCCACAGCGCCTCGACGACGATGGTGCGGCTCATCTTGGAGTCGCCGACCTCGCGCTCCACGAAGGTGATCGGGACCTCGACGACGTGGAAGCCGGCGGCGACCGCGCGGCGGGCCAGGTCGACCTGGAAGCAGTACCCGGCCGAGGCCACGTCGTCCAGGCCGAGGCCCTCCAGGGTCTCCTTGCGGAAGGCCCGGTAGCCGCCAGTGACGTCGCGGATCGGCACGTCGAGCATCACGCGCGAGTAGAGGCTGCCGCCGCGCGAGATGAACTGGCGGGACTTGGGCCAGTTCACGATCCGGCCGCCGGGCACCCAGCGGGAGCCCAGCACCAGGTCCGCGCCCTTGAGCGCGGTGAGCAGTCGCGGCAGTTCCTCGGGCTGGTGGGAGCCGTCCGCGTCCATCTCGACGAGGACGCCGTAGCCGTGCTCGATGCCCCAGCGGAAGCCCGCGAGGTAGGCGGCGCCGAGCCCTTCCTTGCCCTTGCGGTGCAGGACGTGCACGTGGTCGTCCTCGGCCGCGATCTCGTCCGCGAACTTGCCCGTGCCGTCGGGGCTGTTGTCGTCGGCCACGAGGACGTGCGCCTCGGGTACGGCCGCCCGGACCCTCGCGACGACGGGCTTGATGTTCTCCGCCTCGTTGTACGTCGGGATGATCACCAAGGCCTTGCCGAGCGGGCCGTAACGCCTCTGGCCACCGTCGTTCACTACTGCCCCTTCGGAGACGAACGCAGAACCCCAACCATAGCGAGGTCCCCGGATCGCTCCGCCGCGACGGGTCGTGGGGGAAGGGGTGGCGTGCGGTGCGGGGCCCGTCGTCCTTCGGTCCGACCTGGGATCCGCTGGCTGCGGGTCGACCGAGAGCCGTTGTCTACTGAACGTCCGGGCCCCACCCGGGTCGCACCTTCCGCCGGAGAAACCTTCCCTCGCGGCCGAGGCGCGGGCGGCGTACGGCTACTGCGAGGCGGATTCGACCGGTCGGACGTCCTGTGGTGGACGCGGAGAACCTACCCGCCGGTGACGGGCGACTGTCAACACCCGCTTGACCTGCGAAGACTCCACATAAGGCCAGGCCAGAAGGGAAGATCCGCAGGTCGGGGACAAGCGTGCGGAGCGAGGGTGAGGGGTCCGAAATATCCCCATATCACTCGTTCGGTCGTACGAACACCGTCTGCCCGTACACGACCGTGCGCAGGCAGACGGGCAGTTCGGCACCCGGGGACAGATCGGGCAAACCGGGCGTGCCGGAACGCGGGTCGGTGGACCAGCGGGCCACCCGGTCGTCGGGCGCCTGGACGAGGAGCTCACCGGTGCGCCAGATCGCGTAGTCGGCGGGCGCGCCGGGGACGAGCGTCCCCGCGTCGTCCCGGCCGACCGCCCGCCAACCGCCCCTGGTGTGGGCGGTGAAGGCGGCCCGGACGGAGATCCGGTGCTCGGGGGTGCGGTGGAAGGCGGCGGCCCGGACGGTGCCCCACGGGTCGAGCGGGGTGACCGGGCTGTCGGAGCCGAAGGCGAGCGGCACACCCGCGCGCAGCAGTGCCGCGTACGGGTTGAGGGTGCGGGCGCGCTCGGCGCCGAGACGGTCTGCGTACATGCCGTCCTCGCCGCCCCAGAGGGCGTCGAAGGCCGGCTGCACGGAGGCGGTGAGGCCCAACTCGGCGAAGGCGGCGATCGTCTCGGGGGTGAGCATCTCGACGTGCTCGACGCGGTGCCGGGCCGCCCTGATCCGGGCGAGGCCCAGCTTCTCGGCGGCGGCCCTGACGCCCTCGACGACCGCCGTCACGGCGGCGTCCCCGATGGCGTGGAAGCCGGCCTGGAGTCCGGCCTCGGTGCAGGCCACGACGTGGAGGGCGACGGCGGCCGCGTCCAGGTGGGCGGCGCCGGTGTGGCCTGCGTCGGCGTGGTCGGCGTACGGCTCGTGGAGGCAGGCCGTGTGCGAACCGAGGGAGCCGTCGGCGAACAGGTCGCCCGCCGCGCCCAGCGCTCCCAGGGCGCGTGTCCGCTCGACGTCGAGGTCGGCCCAGTAGCCGACGACGCGGGGCCCGGCCTCGTCGCGGGCCAGGTCCAGGAGGCCGGTGAAGTCGTCCTCGGAGGAGATCTGCGGGCCGCCGCACTCGTGCAGGGTGCCGATGCCGAGGGAGGCCGCGCGGCTCCGGGCGGCCCGCTGCGCCTCCGTCCGCTGGAGCGGGGAGACGGCGCCGAACGCGGCGGCGCGCACGGCGTGGTGCGCGTCGCCGGTGAGCGGTCGCTGCCCGTCGTGGAAGCCGTCCAGGTCACGGACGCCGGGCACGAGGTCCAGGAGGGCGGTGGTGACGACGGCCGAGTGGACGTCGATCCGGGTGAGGTAGAGCGGGCGGCCGCCGGTGAGTTCGTCGAGCTCGGACCGGGTGAGCGGTCGGCGCTCGGGCCAGCGCGAGGCGTCCCAGCCGTGGCCGATGAGGGTGCGGTCCGCGGGACGGGCGGCGGCGTGGGAGCGGATCAGCTCCGCCGCCTCGGCGAGCGAGGCGGCGCAGGACAGGTCGAGCCCGGTGAGGGCGAACCCGGTGGCCGTGGTGTGCACGTGCGCGTCGACGAAGGCCGGGGTGACGAGCGCGCCTTCCAGGTCGACCACCTCGTCCACGCCGGAGGCGAAGGCGTCGGCCGCGCCCTCGGAGCCCACCCAGGCGACGTGCCCGCGCTCCACCACCATGGCGGTGGCGAAGGGGTCGGCGGGGCTGTGGACTTCTCCACCGCGCAGCAGCACGGTGCGGTGTTCGATGGCAGACGCGGTCTCACTCATGCGACCAGGCTAGGACCTGACCGGACCCGGTTTGTCCGGCAGGTCCCCCGGCGGGCCGGGCGGCCGGTCAGATGCGCGGCGGCCTGGCCTCGTACGGGGTGGACAGGACGACGGTCGTGCGACTGGAGACGCCGGCCTGGGAGCGGATGCGGCTGAGCAGGTGCTCCAGCTCCAGCGGCGTGGCGACCCGCACCTTGAGGATGTAGTTCTCGTCACCCGCGACGCTGTGGCAGGCCTCGATCTCGGGGATGTCGGCGAGCCGGTCGGGGGTGTCGTCGGGGGCACTGGGGTCGAAGGGTTTGACCGAGATGAAAGCGGTGAGGGGAAGACCCACGGCCTCCGGGTCGACGACGGCGGCATAGCCGCGGATGACACCGCGCTGCTCCAGGCGGCGGACGCGCTGATGCACCGCCGACGTGGACAGGCCCGTGGCCTTGCCCAGGTCGGTGTAGCTCATGCGCCCGTCCTTGACGAGCAACTCGACGATCTGACGATCCAGCTCCTCCATGCGGTGACCCTATGGCCCCGGAGGGAGCGGGGCACGACCGGGGGTGACCGGTATGCGGCGCTTTGGGCAGCGACGGGGCACCTGCGACAGCCATGTGACGAACGCCACAGGTTTGCCACCTGCCTGAAGTGTCCGCTCACGGTTATGCGGAGTTCCGTATGGGAAGTGCTTGCTGTGGTCGAGGCCGCACAGATCCGGCCGACCCAGCCGAGGGGGAGATTCTCCATGCAGGAGCCTGTTGATTCGGTCGACACGTCCGACGAGCTCGACGCGTACGACACCTTTGAGATGTTCCGGGTCGTCTGCCCGGAGTGCGTGCAGCCCATCGCGCTGCTCGCGGACGAGGACGTGCTGCCGGAGCACGCGCTGTGCCCCACGCCGTGGAACCCCTTCGTCCTGACGGTCTGCCCGGGCACGGGTCTCTCGGCTTCCGCGGCGCGTCCCGCCGACGACACCCTGGAGGCGCAGGAGCAGGACACCGCGCTGCTCCTGACGCTCCCCCAGGGCCTCGACTGGCGGACCCAGCCCTTCTCGCACGTCGGCGGTCCGGGCTCGCGTCCGATCCGGGTGCCGCAGATGCGGCGCGCGGCCTGAGGCCGTCGGCTACCAGTAGTCGCCCCGCACCATCGCCGCGAGCGTGGCGTGGTGCAGGATCAGCCCGTCCGGGTCCGAGGGGACCTCGACCTCGCCGAAGTGGGCCTGTCGGTACGCGATCCTGAGCATCACGATCGCGTGCCGCAGCGCCGCGTACAGGGTGTGGAACTCCATGTCCCGCGGGGTGTGTCCGGTCAGTTCCGCGTAGCGCCGCTCCACCGCGTCGCGCTTCAGGAATTCCGGCAGCCCGGGCTGGCCGAAGCCGACGGTGAGGTCCTGGAAGAAGCGGTGCAGGTAGATCGCCCAGCCGAGGTCGACCTCGCGGGGCACGCAGGCCGCCATCTCCCAGTCGAGGACGGCCGCGGGGATGAACCCGTCGTAGACGATGTTCCCGATCCGCGCGTCGCCCCAGCCGAGGACGGCGTCGCCCTCGTCGGCCGGCCAGTGCGCCTCCAGCCAGTCGAACGCCGACTCGATGAGCGGTGACGGGGCGAGTCCCTCCACCACCCAGGCGTAGTAGGCGCGTTGGGCGTCCACATGGCGGCGCAGCGGGCTCCCGGCGCTCTCCCCCAGCAGGAACTCGGCCTCCTTCACCGGGAACTGGTCGTGCAGCCGGGCGAGTACGGAGACGGATTCCGCTTCGAGCAGGGCGCGTTCGGCGTCGTCGGCGGCGTGCAGCCAGTTCCCCTCGTAGGTGTAGGGCATGACGTCCGGCGGCACCCTGCCCTCGGCGCGGGCCATCACGAAGAAGGGGGCGCCGAGCGGTTCCGGGTCTTCTTCCAGCCAGAGCACGCGCGGCACGGGGACGTCGGTGTGCTCGCCGACCAGCCTCATGACCCGGTGCTGACGGGCCATGTCGTACACGGGGAAGACGGTGTACGCGGCGGGGTCGGCGGCCAGCCGCAGGGCGCACCCGCGCACGGGCGCGTCCGGGTGGTCGAGGTCGAACAGCAGGGTCTCGCTCGACATGCCGTTGGAACCGGGAACGGCGAGGCCGGAGACCGCCGCCCCGGGCAGGTGCCGATCCAGCCAGGCGGTGAGCCGGCGGCCGAGCTCCTCGGGGTCGCGGGTGCTGGTACGGGGGCGTGGCGTGGTCACGTGACACTCCTCAGCGCGCTGTTGACGTGTGGTCGGCGAAACCGCTGGGGTCGTGGCGACCGAAGGAGCCGTGCTCGAAGATGCCGTAGCCGGTGTGCCCGTCGAGGGTGAAGCGGGCCGCGTGGTCGGTGACGCCGTACGCGGCCGTGGGGTGGGCGGCGGGGTCCGAGAGGTCGTAGACGCGCCGGTCGCTCCAGCCCCTGCCCTGCCAGCTGCCGTGCTGCCAGTCGGTGGCGGGCGGGTATCCGGCGCCGACGGCGAGCGGGGAGGAGGCGAGGATCTCCACGCCGATCTCCAGGGGCTTCCCGGCGGGGTCGGCGAGGTGGACGACGGCCCGTTCGGGGTGCCGGGTGCCGGGGCGGTACGTGATGTCGGTGCGGGGCCAGCCGAGCTGGGTGTCCCGGCGGCCGTTCCGTACGAGCAGGGCCTCGTTGAGGGTGCGGTAGCCGTCGGCGTCCTCCTGCGCGACGACCATGACGAACCGGTCCTCGAACCGCATCGGGATCCAGAGCCAGTGGAACCCGTCGGGGCGGAACTCGACGGCGCGGCCGGGCTCCTCCCCGGGGAGCGGCCGCACGCCCCAACTGCGGTCACGGGTGCCGGTCCACTCCCCCGCGGTGACCGTGAACTCCTCCCCTCCGGCCCTGATCGTGCCCGCGCAGTGTCCGGCCTGGACGAAGCGGCGGCCTTCGAGGGTGAGCCGCCCGCCGTGGCGCTGGGTGTGGTGGGGCTCCCACACGGCGGGGAAGTCCCCGGTCCAGGTGAGGTCGAAGGCGAGCCCGTCGGGGTCCTCGGGGTCGGCCTCGCACCGCAGCGAGAGCCGCTTGAGCGGTTCGTCGACGGTGATGGTCAACGGGCCGACGGACAGGTTCATCCGGTCGTCGCCGAGGGCGTCGGAGGCGCGGACCGCGTGCAGCCGGTCGCCGGTGCGCAGGGTGGCGTACGCGTCGACGACCCCGGTGTTGGGATAGACGCCGAGTCCGGCGATCAGCAGGGCGCGGCCCTGGTGGTCGAAGACGTGGAAGATGCACCGGTCGTAGGCGTTGCGGTCGCCGCTGACGTGGTGCTTCATCGAGAGCGGTGCCTGGTGCACGGGGTACTCGTCGAGGGCGACGGGCCGGTCGTCGGCGTGCCGGTGCACGGACATGGCTGACCTCCTGGTCTGCGAGCGCGCTTCCGCGAGAAGATCTGACGGTACGTCAGCTGCGGGACGAGGGGCCAGAGCCGTGCACCGGGTACCCGGCGAACTGCCTCTCGAATCCCTTCGGCGGTGACCCCCGCCGCCGGAACGCGTTGGTCCCGGCATGACCACGCTGTACACGACTCCCAGCGGTTTCGGTCGGCACCGGCAGGCCGAACCGCGCGGTGAAGAATCGGTTCCTCACTCGCCCCAGGCCGCGGGCGCTCCCCTTCCCCCCGCCGGGCCCGCGCCCCTCCCCTCGGCCTCGCCCGCACCCCTTCCGCCGGCCGCGCCGCCGCCCCTGCCCCCGGCCCGGTCCACCTCCTTCTCCCGGGGCCGGTCCGCGCCCCTCCCGCCGGCCGCGCCGACCCCGCTGTCCCGGACCCGGTCCGCGCCCCTTCCGCCGACCCGGTCCGCGCCCCTCCCGCCGGCCGCGCCCGGCCTCCCGACGCCGACCCTCGTGCCGGGGGCGCCGGCGGCCGTACCGATGCCGGCTCCGGCGCCCGACCCCCTGCCGGCACCCACACCGGTCCCCGTACCCGCGCAGACGCAGGTCTCGGTGCCCACACCGGTCCCCGTACCCGCACAGACCCAGATCTCGGTGCCCACACCGGTCCCCGCCGACCCGCCCATCTACCAGGCCGTGCTGTCGCTCTGGGCCAGCCACGGCCGCACCCTCCCGGGCCGTCACGACCAGGAGTGGATCAGGCTCGCGGCCGGGCCGGTCTGGGCCGACCGCACCGTCCGTGTCAGCGGGACTCTGGTCCGACCAGGTGGCGTGCGATGACCACCCGCTGGATCTGATTGGTCCCCTCGACGATCTGCAGCATCTTGGCCTCGCGCAGGTAGCGCTCCACGGGGAAGTCCGCCGTGTAGCCGTACCCGCCGAGCACCTGCACCGCGTCCGTCGTGACCTGCATGGCGGCGTCCGTACAGAACAGCTTGGCCATCGCCGCTTGCCGGCCGAAGGGCCGGCCCTCGTCCCAGCGCCGCGCCGCCTCCAGGTACAGCGCCCGGCCCGCCTCGACCCGGGTCGCCATGTCGGCGAGCAGGAAGCGCAGCCCTTGGAAGTCGGCGATCGGCCGCCCGAACTGGCGCCGCTCCCCCGCGTACGCGACGGCCTCGTCCAAGGCCGCCTGGCCGAGCCCCACCGCACAGGCGGCGATGCCCAGCCGCCCGGAGTCCAGGGCGTCGAGCGCGATCGCGAACCCCTGGCCCTCCCGCCCGATCCGCCGTGCGTCCGCCACCCGCACCCCGTCGAAGTGGAGCTGGGCCGTGGGCGAGCCCTTCATGCCCATCTTCCGTTCGGGCGGCGCGGCCGTCAGCCCGGGCGCGTCCCCCGGCACCAGGAACGCGGTGATGCCCCGCGCGCCGGGCCCCCCGGTCCGGGCCATCACCGTGCAGAAGTCCGCGACCCCGCCGTGGGTGATCCACGCCTTGGTGCCCTCGATCACCCAGTCGCCGCCCGGTTCCCGGCCCCCCTCCCGGACAGCCCGGGTGCGCAGCGCCGCCGCGTCCGATCCGGCGGAGGGTTCGGAGAGGCAGTACGCGCCCAGGAGGCCGCCCCCCAGCATCGCGGGCAGGTGCGCGGCCCGCTGCTCGTCGGTGCCGTAGCCGGCGAGGGCGTGGCAGGAGAGCGTGTGGACGCTGACGCCGAGGCCGACGGTGAGCCGGGCCGCGGCGAGCTCCTCCAGGACCTGGAGGTAGACCTCGTACGGCTGACCGCCCCCGCCGTACTCCGGGTCGTACGGCAGCCCGAGCAGGCCCGACCGGGAGAGCAGCGCGAACAACTCGCGGGGGAAGTGCCCGGCGGCCTCCTCCTCCGCGGCGTGCGGAGCGATCTCCCTGCGGGTGATGTCGCGCACCAGGGCGAGCAGCTCCCGCGCCTCGCCGCTGGGCAATCGGCGTTCCACGCCGTCCGCCGTGCTCTCGGACATGGCCGGGCGCTCCTCCCTGCCGTGGCGCGCGGTACGCGCGCGCGGGGTGCCGGAATCGCGGGGAGTATGCCCGTTCGTCGCCCCGGCCTCACGCCGTCACCGCCGAATCACACGGCCGCCACCGGAAACAGTCCGACCCAGGGCGATCAGGCCGGGCTGGCGGCGCGCGGCACCGCCCCTCGCGACGGCCGGCCGTTCCCCCGCCTCACATGAGGCCCGCCCTCGTGACGAGCACGGCGAGCAGGACGACCAGCGTCCAGCCGAGGACGTGCTCCAGGATCTTCGGGCCGTCGTCGCGGGGCCCGCCCGTCCGGGCGCGGAGGAGGAATCGGGCATCGGTGGTGGAGGTCATGCGGACCACCTTGCGTCACGGGGGCGGCCCCGGGGTAGAGACGTCGGTCACGTCCCCCGCGGCCGCCGCACCCCCTCAGCAGATCCCGAGGGCCGCGAGAGCCTTGCGCTGAGCGGGCGAGGGCCGATCGGGGAAGTACAGGTAGCAGACCCCTCCTGTGCCGGAGACCACTTTGCCGCTCACGTTGTACCGCTTGGTGCGGAGCCAGATGTTCTCCAAATGGGAGGGCGCCGCTTACCACGCGGCACTCTCCTGCACAAACATGCAGGTCAGAGGCACGGGCCGCGCGAGGCTAATCGAGCGCAGATGTACTGGTGCTGGCTTGGTGCTGGCGTCCGTTCCGGTCCGTTCGGGTGCGTCGTGCTGGATCGGTGCTGACTCCGTGCCCCTCGTCGCCGGCCAGGCCACCACTCAGTTGGTGCGGCCACCTTTACTCACTACCGTCCTCGCGAGCAGCCGAAGCAAGCATAGGAATGGTTATGCGTGAGCCGATGTGGGACGTCAAGACGCTTGCCGAATATCTCGGCAAGCCGACTTCTTGGGTGTACGAGAGCCACCTCAAGAAGGAACTGCCGAGCTTTCGCGTAGGCCAACAGCTTCGGTTCGCTCCGGCAGAGATTCCCAATGACTGGAAGAGCGATGCCGAATGATCGTATGAAGGCGAAGTGCAAGGAAACCGTGCGCGGCGGTCTCGCGGTGAACATCATCGAGCGCCGGCGAAATAGGCCCTGCCCAGAACGTTTCTATCTTCCAGTGCCGTCAGGGCCTTCCCTGCTCACCTGGCGAAAAGTCCCTGGGATCTCCCTGCCGCCCCTCGCATCTGCAGGCGGTCAGGCCACCCCATGCGCCGACCGGCCAGCCTTCGAGGAGGCCGTCTCAGAGGCTGATGAGCGCGCTTTGTCCCCACCCATGGGCAGGCCCACCTCGGAGGACATCGACTTCATCACGTAGCGACTGCCTACTGACGCACTGACACCGGGGCGCGGGGCTGTCAATCTTCTGCCGAGGTCGGCTTACGGTGCTGGCCTCGGCCCTTGCCCACTGGGGGGCAAGCCGCCTCAGTTGTGAATGGCTCGATGCGGCGAGCTCCGACTCTAGGGCCTCGCCGTGCTGCCGGAGCGTCGGCTGGTCGTACTCGCTGGCCGGGGCGTCCGCCGGCATGCCCACCGTCATGTTCAGCAGCCCCGCGGCGGCTCCGGTGCCCGGGAGCTGAGGATCGACCGGGTACTCCTCCACCAGCAGCACACAGGCCCGCCCGAGTGACAGCCGCTCATCGTCGACCTCGGGGCGGGGAGCACGTAGACGTGCAGCACCGGCATCCCGCTGCCCCATGTGCGGCCCTGGAAACGCGGAACGAACCTCTCCGTCAATCCCCCTCGCACTGTGCTCCGGCACACTCGGGCGAGCGCCCCCGCCCGCCCTGCGCAGTGCAGGGTCATCCAGCGGTTCTGCTCGCTCGCGCAGGGTGGACATGCGCGCCTCGGCCGCGGGCCCATCCCGGTCAGGGGCCTCAGACCAGCAGGTCCTTGTAGTAGAAGCTCGCCTTCTTGTCAGTCTGAGTGAGGGATTCCTCGGAGCCGAGGCCGATGTGGAGGCGGGCGGCGGAAGGGGTGGCGATGTCGGGGATCTGGACGGCCAGGCCTTCCGGCTCTCGGTAGAAGAGGCTCTCGCCGGCCTTGGTGAGGCGGCGCTCGACGACGAGGCCGGTGTTCCAGTCAATGGAGGTCACGTAGCTGTTGACCTCGCTCGTACGGTTGCCGTTGGTGTCGTAGGAGTACGCGGTGCCGTCGAGGGTGTACAGGTACTGGCCCATGCTGGTGTAGCCCTGGAAGGTGGGGCCAGTCAGCTCGGACGGCTGGCTGATGGTGGCCAGCGGGGTGAAGGTGCCCGCCTTGAAGGTGGCGAGGTCGTACAGGCTGTACTTGAACGCGCCGCTGATCCGGTGCCGGTGCACCAGGCGGTTGTTGACCGGGTCGATGGCGACGGTGTTGTTGGTCGATCCGGGTGCCGGGTCGAAACGCGTGACCTGGTACGAATCGGGCTGCAGCACGGCCCCGTTGGCGAACTTGAAGCGTGCGACCTTCGTGCCGAAGCCCGTGTTGGTGCCGTCGGGCACGGAGTCGGTCTCGGTCCACAGGTAGGCGCTGTTGCCGGAGGGCTCGACTCCGATGGAGACACCGTGGCCGAAGCCTCTCAGGTACATGCAGCCGATGATGTTGCCGCCCCAATCCAGGCGGGTGACACACAGGTCGCCGTTGCTGGACCGCTCGGTGCCGGTGTAGGCGCGAGTCTCGCCGGGGAGCGTGCGGCCGGCCTGCACCAACTGGGCCGTGTACAGGTGCTTGTTGGTGTTGTCGAAGGCGAAGGACTGCAGGATGCGGGTCTCGCTGAGGAGGATCTCGCGGAACCACTCGTCGGAGCCGTCAGTGAGGTCGAAGCGCTTGGAGCCGGGCACGGCCGCGGACGCGGTGCCGGCCTGGGTGAGGACCAGGGGGCCCGTGAGGGCGGCGGCCGTCAGCCCTCCGGCCCATCGGAGTATCTGGCGTCGGCTGGGGCCGGACGTCTCGCCCTTCATCTGACTGGGGACCTTTCTCTTATGCGCGCTGTGGCATGTGCGCGGTGCCATGCGTGCTGCGACGTGCGTGCTGTGTGTGACGCCGGATTGAACCATTCCTGCAGTCCCTCGCACCAGCGCGTGTCGTGCCAGGTCAGCGCATGGTTGCACGTTCGCGCCAAAAGTGATCGAGGTCACGGCATGACGTGACCATGAAGCGGTAATTCCGGTTCCTCATCCGATTTGCGGGGCTGTTCGGCCCGCAACCGTGTCGCTTATTGTGCGCTTCTGGTCTGGATGATGAATGGCCGTCACCTCGTCGCGCCGCACCGGTCACGACCAGTTGGATCTGCTGTTGTGCCGGGACGGAGTCCCGGCTTTCTCTGTTTGGGGTTGGTCCGTGCAACGCACGCGCAGACTCGGGAAGGCCACGCCGTGGGCGCTGGCCATGGCCATGGCGGCCTCATTGATAGCGGCCCCGGTGGCCGAGGCTACGGCCGCGGTGTCATCGGCGTCCGCGGCGAAGCCGGCACCGCCCGCGAACGTCCCCGCTCAGCGGGCGGGTGACATACCGAAGGACGAGGCCGCGGAGCCGACGCGGACCAAGGCGGACCGCCCGAAGTGGCCCAAGGCGGCGCGGGCCCGGGTGTCCCTGACCGGCTTGACGGCAGGCGCGTCGGCTCCGGTGGTTCCGGCCGGCGGAGGCAAGCCGACCGTACGGGTCAGCCCGGCCCCGGCATCAGCGGTCGGTCTGTCCCGCTCGTCCTCCGCCCGCGTGCCCGGCGATGTCGACGTCAAGGTCCTCGACCGCGCACAGCTGGCGAAGACGGGCAGCGCGGGCGTCGGCGTCCAGGTCACCCGGCGCGACGGCACCGGCACCCCCGGCCCGGTACGCATCTCGATCGACTACTCCGACTTCAAGTACGCCCACGGCGGTGACTTCGCCTCCCGGCTGCGGCTCGTCGCGCTGCCCGCATGCGCGCTGACCACGCCCGAGGTCAAGGGCTGTTCGGCGGACCACCCCAGGTCGGTGCCGATCACCAACGACATCGCAACCAACACGATCACGGCGACCGTACAGGCGGACGGCGACCCCAACGCCCGCGCCTCCCTGATCGGCCCGGACGGCTCGTCGCTGTCGACCTTCGACTCCTCCCGTACCTTCGCCGCCACCGCCTCCTCCGAGACGGTGTACGCGGTGGCGTCGGGTTCGTCGTCGGACGCCGGTGACTACCGCGCCTCCTCCCTGAAGCCGTCCGGCTCGTGGAGCGTCTCCATGGGCTCGGGCGCGTTCACATACGACCTGCCCATCCAGGTGCCCAAGCCGCCGATGGGCCAGGCGCCCTCGCTGTCGCTGTCGTACAACTCGCAGTCCGTGGACGCCATGACCTCCTCCCAGAACACCCAGGCCAACTGGGCGGGTCTGGGCTGGGACCTGAGCGGTATCGGCTTCATCGAGCGCCGCTACCGGAGCTGCCAGGACGACGGCACCGGTACGGGATGGGTCGGCGACCTGTGCTGGGACTCACCGAACTCCACGCTCGAGCCCGACGGCGCGATGTACGTCATGAATTTCAACGACGTCACGTCGACGTTGGTCCAGGACGGCAACGGCACCGGCTCCTACCATGTACAGGACGACCCGGGCTGGCGTGTCCAGCATCTGACGGGTGGTCACGGCTCGGACGACGAGTACTGGGTCATCTCCACCCAGAACGGCATGCGCTACTACTTCGGCTGGGGCCGCTCCGAGCGCACAAGCGGCGCCACCAACTCCGTGCTGACCGTCCCGGTCTTCGGCAACAATGCGGGTGAGCCCGGCTACAACGGCGGCGTCGGAGTCTCCCAGCAGGCCTACCGCTGGCAGCTCGACCGCGTCGTCGACGCCAACGAGGTGGAGAACGCCTACTTCTACGAGAAGGAGCAGAACCACTACCGCTCGGTGCTGCTGACCGACCAGGCCCGCTCGTACGACTCCGCCGCCTACCCGGTCCGCATCGAGTACGGCTGGGCCTCCCAGATCCCCGGCGCGCAGCTGCCCACCAAGGTCGACTTGCGGTACGTGGGCCGCTGTGTGGAGCGCATGTCGGACACGGACCCGCTGTCGAAGGAACCTGAAGCGTGTCCGGCCATCTCCACCAACCCGGACTCCTATCCGGACGTCCCCACGGACCTGATCTGCGACGGTACCAACGCCGACAACGGCTGCCGCACGATCACCGGTGAGACCTACTCCCCCACCTTCTTCGCCAAGCAGATGCTGTGGGACGTCAAGACCTTCGTCCGGAACAACGATTCCTCGCCGTGGGACCCGGCGATGCAGTACCAGATGAAGTACGGGCTGCCGAACCCCGACGGCGTGGTCGACGCCAACCTCTGGCTCGACTACGTCCAGCGCAAGGGCTACGGAGACGGCCCCGACATCACCCTGCCGACGATCAACATCAACGGCGAGTGGCGGGACAACCAGCTCGGCGGTGACGTCCTCAACTTCCGCCGGGTTACCCAGATCCACGGCGATCTCGGCGCGTTCACCAACGTCACCTACCGCGCCTACGACGCCCAGGACGCCTGCGACATCGACAACCCGCCGACAGAGTCGAACAACACGCAGGCGTGCTTCAAGCAGCGCTGGGTGCCGGAGGGCTCCACCACGGAGAAGACCGGCTGGTTCAAGAAGTACGTCGTCGCGAAGGTCAGCGTCGACCCGGGCCCCGGCGCGGGACCCGGCAACGACGGCGACCCCGTGATGACGACCACGTACGACTATGTGGGCAAGCCGGCCTGGGCCTTCCCGAACGATCCGCTGACCAAGGACGAGGACGAATCCTGGACCGAGTGGCGTGGCTACCAGCAGGTCGAGGTGCACACCGGCACCAAGACGAACGCGGCCTCCACCTACCACTGGCTCTACCGCGGCATGGACGGTGACCGCACCTCCAAGACCGACCCGGCCGCCAAGCGCAGTGTCACCATCGACGACGGCGACAGCGGCCGCCCACCCGTCACCGACTCGGCCTGGCTGAACGGCAAGGTCCTGGAGTCCAGCAACCGCGACGGCTCCGGCCAGTCCCACAAGCGCGTCTGGCACGAGTACTGGGTCTACAACACGGCTCAGTATGAAGGTCTGCCGGACGCCCGCTTCGTGCGCGACTCGAAGACCACCACGCAGGAGCTGACCTCCTCCGGCTGGCGCGAGCACGTCGTCAAGGACGAGTACGAGACGACGGAAGCGGCCAGCACCAAGTACGGCCTGCCGCTGCGCACCAACGACTGGGGGTTGTCCGCCACCGACGACAACCGCTGCACCACCTACGGTCGCGCCTACAACACCGACTACTTCCCCAATTCCCAGGTCCAGCGCTGGATGGTCCTGCCCGACGAGACCCGGCACTACGCCGCGGACTGCGCGGCCCGCGCGGCGGCCAACCAGGACGCCTACACTGTCACGCTGTACGACGACGCCACCTCGGTCACGGCCAACAAGCCGGTCGAAGGCAACGTCACGGAGGTCCGCCAGTACTCCGACGCCACCAACTACCGCTACACGAAGGCGTCGTACGACGGCGCGGGCCGTCAGATCACGTCCACCGACGGCAAGCAGAAGACCACCACGACCACGTACCAGCCGGCGACGTCCTGGCCGGTGAACGGCGTCAAGGTCACCAGTCCCGATCCGGACGGCACCACCGCGGGCCCCGGCCCGCAGTCCAGCACCACCTGGTACTCGCGCCTGTGGGGCGGCCCGTACCGGATCCAGGACGCCAACGGTCGGACGACCAGGATCGTGCACGACTCGGTGGGCCGGGTCTCGCAGGTCTTCAAGCCCTCGCAGATCGCGGCGTACCCCGGTGGCACGCCGTCCATCGCCTACGACTATACGGTCGCCGTGGCGGACAACAGCGCCGGCGTCCCCGACCTGGTGACGACGGTCGCGCCGAAGACCACGACGAGGACCCTCCTGGAGTCGGGCGGGAAGACCGCGACCTCGTACGAGTACGTCGACGGCCTGGGCCGCACGCGTGAGGCCCAGACTCCGTCCCCGACCGGTACCGGGCGTACCGTCGTCTCGACTCGCTACGACACCTCCGGCAACGTCACCGGCACCAGCGCCGCCTTCTACAACGCGAACGCCGCCGGCTCCGGCATGGTCCTGCCGGCCGTGGCCGACCTGCCCTCGTACACCGATCTGGTCATCGACTTCGCCGGCCGCACCACCGAGTCGCGGATTCTGGTGAACGGCGAGGCCCAGACGCAGGGCCAGACCCGCATCACCTACAGCGGCGACTACGTCACGACGGTGCCTCCCGCCGACGAGCGCAGGAACACCTACTACGACGTGTTCGGCCAGGTCTCGAAGGTCGTCGAGTTCGGCCCGTCCACGTACACGACCTCCTACGACTACACCCGCAAGGGCCAGTTGTCGAAGATCACCGACTCGAAGGGCAATGTCACCACCTACACCTACAACTGGCTCGGCGAGCGCACCGGCGGCAAGGATCTCGACACCGATCCCCGCGAAGTCAGCACCATCACGTACGACGCAAACGGCAACATCGACACGACCACGGACGGCAACGGCACCGTCCTGTCGTACACGTACGACGCCCTGAACCGACCGCTGACCGTGCAGAACGGTTCGTCCGTGCTGGTCCGCAACAACTACGACACGGCGCCGGGCGGCATCGGGAAGCCCGCCTCTTCCATCTCGTACGCGGGAGGCTACGCGTACACCACCGCCGTCAACTCCTACGACGTCGACGGCAACGCCACGGAGACGCAGACGACGGTCCCAACCGACGGCAGCGGACTTGAGGGCACCTACAAGACGGGCAGCACCTTCAACGCGGCCGGTCAGCAGACCAGCGTGACGTACCCGGCCGTCGGCTCCCTGCCGCAGGAAACCGTCACCACGGTGTTCGACAGCCTCGGCAACCTGGAGAAGCTGACCAGCAGCCTCAACAACACGGTCTACGTCGACTCCACCGAGTTCGACGGTCTCGGCCGGCTGACCGGGCGGTCGTACGGCACGACCGGCACAACCGCCCGCCGCAGCTACGCCTACGACGACACGGCCGGCACCGGCTGGCTGAAGAACATCTCCACGACCACCAGCACGAAGGGCACCGTCCAGAACGACGACTACCTCCGCGACAACGCCGGCCGGACCATCGATCTGGCCGACCGTGTCACCGGCCAGCACCAGTGCTACACCTACGACGAGCTGAGCCGCCTGACCCGGGCCTGGACCTCGGCGGCGACGACCGGCTGCGCCGGCCCCTTCGCCCCCGACCTGGCCACCGGCAAGGATCCCTACCAACTCGACTACACCTACGACGGCATCGGCAACCTGCAGAAGGTCACCAGCACGACGGCGACCGGCAGCAGCATTCGCGACTACGTCTACCCCGGCTACTCCGTCGACCAGTCGACGTACACCGCCGGCGCGACACGGCCGCACGCGGTGTCCACGGTGAAGACCCCGACCGGTACGGACAGCTACTTCTACGACGACGCCGGTCAGCTGACGACCCGTACCCTCGCCGGTGCGACGACGCCGACGGTCTTCGCGTGGAACGCCCTGCACCAGGTCACCCGCGTCACCGGAACGCCCGGCGGTGACACCGGGTATGTCTACGACGCCAGCGGCCAGCTGCTGATCCGCAAGTCCGCGGCCGAGAACGTCCTGTACCTCGCGGGCCACGAGGTGCACCGGAGCGCCGGCGCCACCCCGAAGGCCACGCGGTTCTACAGCGTCGGCACCACGGTCGTCGCCACGCGCACGGCGGTGGACTCAAGCATCAGCAAGCTGAGCTGGATCATGTCCGACGACCAGGCGTCGACCCAGCTGACTGTCGACACGGCGACGGGCACTTCGTCGCGCCGCCGCCACCTGCCCTTCGGTGCCCAGCGCGGTGCCACGGCGCTGCCCGCCGGCAGTGACCGCGGCTTCCTCGGCAAGCCCGAGGACGACACCGCCGGGCTGTCCATCCTGGGCGCCCGCATGTACGACGCGGCACTGGGCCGGTTCATCAGCGCGGACCCGCTGGCCACGCCGTACGAGCCCCAGAACCTCAACGCCTATTCGTACTCGGGCAACAACCCGGTCGTCTACAGCGACCCCAGCGGCCTCATCCGCCTCAACCCCGACGGCACGCAGTGCAGCGACGGCTGGGACGAATGCGGTCCGGGCGACCTCTCGCCCGCCCCGACCACCACCAATGACAACTCGGCAGCAGCCGACTACCGGTGCGGGTTGCCGGGTTGCTCCTCGCAGGGCTTCACCGAGTACGGCTCCAACGTAGACAACTACCTGAACGAGAACCTGCCCCCCTTCGACCCCATCCCCGACGCCTTCGAGTGGCTCGCCCAGAAGCTCGAGGTGGCGGACGAGTGGGAGAAGTGCGACAACGGGTCCGCCTTCTTCGCCTGCGTCACGGTGGCCCTGACCGTGGCCGCGAAGGTCAAGGACGGCGAGTACACGGACGGCGACTCGCCATCGAGCAAGAAGGACAAGTCCAGGAAGAACAAGAAGGACCGGGACGACGACTCCGAAGAGACGGTTTCGATCTTCAAGGCACCCGGGACAGGTTTGGGCAAGTACCAGGACGAAAACGGCTACCACGAGGAAGACTTCCCCGGTACGCCCGGACAGTTCCCGAACGGCATGGCCTATTTCGCCAAGGAACGGAAGCTCGCGGAGGAGAAATACGCACCTTACTACAAGCAAGGCGTCATCGAGATCAGGATCCCCGTCGCGGACTACAAGGCGAAGTTCGAGAAATACGAGCAACCGTACGAAGGTGGCCCTCTGACTCAACTGGAGATACCCAATACCGTAGTGAGCCAGCTCAACAAGTACCCGAGAAAGTGGCATAAGTGAGCGACAACCCGTCCTGGTCCCGAGCCAAGACCACCTACCCCGTGGGCTCACGCGTCCACGGAACCGTCGCGTCGAAGCACCCCTTCGGCATCCTCCTCGCCGTAGCGGATGTACCCGGAATCACCGTGTTCATGGACATCGCCTCGTTCAACGTCCGCGACGCGAGCGGTGAGCCCGCCCCGCTGCCGCAGGTGGGGGACACCGTCGACGGCGTCGTGGTGAGCCACGTGGATCGGGACCGGCAGATCCGCGTCAGAGTGGGGCGCCCCTTCTGGGACGAAGCAGACCGCTAGGGGATTCGCTCCCGACATCACGTGAGGTGGTCCGCCGAGAAATCGGCGGACCACCTCACGTTTCGAGGTAATGGTGGGCAGTGAGCCTCTTTCATCCTGTGCTGGAGGGTGAAAGAGGCTCAGTCATTCAGCGCATGCGTGAATGATCCCGGAGCCGTAGGCGTCGATCGTGCCGCGCCAAGTACGGCGAGCACTCGGACATGGGCAGGAGGGGCTCATCATGAGGCGCTGGTGGCCCAGTCGGTACGGGTACTCCTCGGGGTCATGCGGTCCGTGCCGTACAGCACGAACGGGGCAGTACCTCGATACCTGGGTAGAGACACCCGCTGACGGTGGCGCCGCGGGTGGCCATGCACGCCGGTGGGCCAGGCGGAGCGAGTTCCGGATCGTGGAGGACGCGCGATCTTCCGCCCAGCGGGACACGTCGTCGCCAAAGTCCGGAAGCGACCGAGGCGCGCGAGGCGACGCCCTGCTGGCCCGTCCGAGGGAGCCGGTGATGGCAGCGGTGCCGACGGTGCCGCAATACGACTCCGCGGCCGCCGGCCTCGCCGCCGACCGCCCCGGCGGCGCCCAGGGCAAGGCCCTCGCCGATGGAGTCGAATCCGCCTTCATGGACGGCCTGTCCGCCTCTCTCCTCGCCGGTCACCGTCATCGTGCTCGCCGCCGCCGTCGGTGCCTTGTTCTGCGCGCCGAAGACAGCCCCCGACCAGAACTGACCTCCGCCCGGACCAGGCGTGCAGGGGTTTTCGCGGGCGGTGGTCCGACGTGGGCGTCTGCTCGGCATCGACACATCTCGCGGGGGACACGCTCGTCCAGGACACCAACGGCGTACTACGGCTGCCGGCAACCGCCAGGAGCGCTGCCGTCATGTCGTCGAGACGGCCGTGGGGCCGCACATGCTCACGCCAGGCCGAGCGCCTGCAGTGCGCGGTGCTGACTTGGTGCTGACCTGACCGGCCAGAAGATGTAGCAGATACCGCCCGTGCCGCCCCTGACCTTGCCGTTTGCGTCGTACCGTTTTGTCCTCAACCAGATGTTCTCCCATTCGCGGCGGGGGTAGACGCGGCGGACGGCGGGGTTGCTGGGGGATGCGGGGTCGTTGGCGATGACGTCGCCGTCGGGGGTGAAGCCGATGACGGTCATGAGGTGGCCGGAGGTGCCGTAGCCGGCGCCGGTGAGTTCTTCCTTGCGGAAGGACTGGGACGTTATGGCCGGGATGCCGGCGCGGATGAGGGATTCGAGTTCGGTGAGGGAGCGGAGGCGGGTGACGACGGCGTTCATGTCGGGGTAGGTGGCGGCGTAGGCGGCGTTGAAGGGCCAGTTGCCGCAGCCCTGGTACTGGTGGTCGTAGGTGAAGCGGGCCGCGTGGCAGACCTGGGGGTCGGCGAAGGCCGGATCGACCCAGGCCAGTTCCTCGGCGGAGGGGCGGCGGCCCCAGTACTCGACGATCATCTGGGAGGACGTCGGGCTGCACCACGCCTCGCCGCCGTTGTCGTACTCGGGGTACTGCCCGACGTGGGTGTTCTGCGAGTAGCGCGGCACGATCAGCTCGCGGGAGAGGCAGGGCGGGGAGGCCGGCACGGTGAAGCGGTCGGGGACGTCCGAGGCCATCGCGCCGATCCGCCACACCGTCGGGGTGAGATCGCTGCCCGGCGTGCGGTACAGCGTCAGACGGAGGCGGTACGAGAGCAGCCGGAGGCCGCTCGTCGTGTCGTCGATCGCGAACGTGTCGGTCCACACGGTGCTCTTGCCGTCCGTCTGGTCGTCGACCGACGTGCGCCGGATGTCGTCGTCGCCCGATGCCCAGCGGCCCAGTACGTACCACGGGGTCGCCGTCCCGTCGGAGTACGCGCCCGACAGCTCGACCTGGAGCCAGGTGCCGGGCGGCGTGTGGGCGTTCCAGGAGGCGATGACCTCGGTGGCGGGCACGGCCGAGAAGTGGACGGGGGAGGTCCAGGTCGCGTACTCCCACGGGGCGGTCCGTCCCGTGTGCGGGTCGGTGTGCTCCACCCGCCCGGCCGGGGTGACGAGGACCAGGCCGGGGCGGCGGCCGGCGACCGCCCTCGTGCCGGCGGCGGCGCCGCACCGCCAGTCCGTGTAGGAGGACCAGAAGCGGTTGTCGACGATCCCGGCCTCCGGGCCGTGGCCCCTGCCGTCCGTGCCGGCCGGCGCGGTCTCGGTGCCGGCCGGTGCCGTGTCCGTGCCGACGGCCGTGGACCCGTCGGAGGCGGCGGCCGGCGCGGCGGCCGCGACCGTTCCCGCGGCGGCCGCGAGAGCCGCGGCGAGGACGGTTCTGCGCGGGGTGGAACTGGTCATGAGCGGTGACCCCCAGTCGAGAACGGTGAGCGTACGGAGCTGCCGGGCGGGGCCGGACGTTCGGGGCATACGGAGCTGCGGGCGGGGCCGGGCGTCCGCGGTGCACGGAGCTGCCGGGCGGCCCACTATCCCGGCTCGGGCGGGGCGTCGCCAGCACTTCGACCCGCGTCGCGCGAACCAATATTGGTCTCGACCACTGACGGTGGCACCTCTCTGACCTGCGGGGGTCGTCCGCTCGCCCAGGGGGCGTCTTGCCGATCATGCCGGGCCGATCGACAAGACACCCCCTAGTAGTGCTTCGTTAGGTTCTTCGTCTGGTTCTGTTGCGGGGTAGGGGCCGGCGGCAGGTGGTGCAGGTGCCGGTCCAGCACCGCAGGAGGTCCTGGAGGGTGTCGAGGACCTGGTAGAGGGTCAGGCCGGCGTGTGTGCTTTTGGGTCGAGCCGTCGCAGGGTGAGGAAGGTCTGGGCGGCGGTGACGAGGGTGACGTGGTGGTGCCAGCCGCGCCAGGTGCGGCCTTCGAAGTGGTCCAGGCCCAGGCCGTGCTTGAGTTCGCGGTAGTCGTGTTCGATGCGCCAGCGCATCTTCGCCCACCTCACCAGATCGGTGACCGGGGTGGTGGGGGGCAGGTTGGTCATCCAGTAGCCGGTCGGCTCATCAGCGTCTTCGGGCTGTTCGACGAGCAGGGTCCGCAGCGGCAGGACACCGTTCCAGCGGCTGCGGCCTCCGGCCTGTTCCTGGACGGTGCGGCAGGCTTCCTTCCCCGACGGCCGGACTTCGATCACGGCGAAACGCGAGGTCATCCGACCCTTGCTGCCCTGCCGCCAGGTGACCTGTTCGAAGGCGGTGGCCGCAGTGACGAATGTGGTCAGGGCCCGGGCCGGCTCGCGGTAGCGGGGCAGCGCGGGCGGTCCCAGACCGCCGTAGGCCGGCTGGAACGGCTCGGCCTCTGCCGGGCGGGCGACCTCCTTGAGGTCGACTGCCATGACGTAGGACCAGCCGCGCTGTTCCAGCGCGAGCCGGAAGCAGACGCTGCGGCCATATCCGGCGTCCGCCACAATCACCGGCACCACCAGGGCCTGTGCGGCCAGCCGGTCCAGCAGGCCTAGACGAGTAAGTCCGAAGTCTTCGGGCGCATGAAACGAGGGTCTCGTTGATCCGTTTGTGACGACAGATCTCGAAACCCTCGCGACTGCACTGTACGTGAAGATCGATGACTCTCTGGCAGGAACGCGGCGGACAGGCCGTCCGCCGAGGCTGACGGATGCCGAGCTGTT
>NZ_JBWKCA010000036.1:0-57010 GCF_056436715.1 Streptomyces sp. NPDC043176 | reverse complement strand
TCACCCTCGCGGGTTTTCCTCCGGGCGCTTCCTTCGTTTCCGACTCTATCAGATCTTTCCGATCCGATTTCCTCGGTGCTTTCCGGTCCCCGTTTTCGCTTTCGCGCCGGGGGCCTTTCGGCGGTTCCGACTTTATCAGAAGATCTGAGTCGGATTTCCCGCCTCCCGAAGAACCGTTCAGGCGCACGGCGGCGCCGGGGGTTCCCGATCTGGCGGAGCCGTAAACGTACTGGAGCGGGGCGCCCCGATGCAAATCGAGGGGCCCCGCTCCGGTGCGGCGCTGGTCAGGGCGCCCGTCAGACCTCGACGACGACCGGGAGGATCATCGGGCGGCGACGGTAGGTGTCGGAAACCCACTTGCCGACGGTGCGGCGGATCAGCTGCTGGAGCTGGTGGGGTTCGACGACGCCGTCCTGGGCGGACTTGTTCAGGACCTGGTCGACCTTCGGGATGACGGCGTCGAAGGCCGAGTCCTCGATGCCGGAGCCCCGGGCGTGGATGTTCGGACCGCTCACGATCTTGCCGGTCGAGGAGTCCACGACCACGAAGACCGAGATGATGCCCTCGTCGCCGAGGATGCGACGGTCCTTGAGGTGGGCCTCGGTGACGTCGCCGACCGAGAGGCCGTCGACGTACACGTAACCCGCCTGGACCTTGCCGGTGATGCGGGCGCGGCCGTCGATCAGGTCGACGACGACGCCGTCCTCGGCGATGACGATGTGGTCCTTGGGGATACCCGTCATCGCGCCGAGCTCGGCGTTGGCGCGCAGGTGGCGCCATTCGCCGTGGACCGGCATGAGGTTCTTCGGGCGGCAGATGTTGTAGAAGTACAGCAGCTCGCCGGCCGAGGCGTGGCCCGAGACGTGGACCTTGGCGTTGCCCTTGTGGACGACGTTGGCGCCCCAGCGGGTCAGGCCGTTGATCACGCGGTAGACCGCGTTCTCGTTGCCCGGGATCAGGGAGGACGCGAGGATCACGGTGTCGCCGGGGACGATCCGGATCTGGTGGTCCCGGTTGGCCATGCGGGACAGGGCGGCCATGGGCTCGCCCTGGGAGCCCGTGCAGACCAGCACGACCTCGTCGTCCGGCAGGTCGTCGAGGGTCTTCACGTCCACGACGAGGCCGGCCGGAACACGGAGGTAGCCGAGGTCGCGGGCGATGCCCATGTTGCGGACCATCGAGCGGCCGACGAAGGCGACCCGGCGGCCGTACTCGTGGGCGGCGTCGAGGATCTGCTGGATGCGGTGCACGTGGCTGGCGAAGCTGGCCACGATGATGCGCTTCTGGGCGTTGGCGAAGACGTTCCGCAGGACGTTGGAGATGTCCTTCTCCGGCGGGACGAAGCCGGGGACCTCGGCGTTGGTCGAGTCGGACAGCAGGAGGTCGATGCCCTCCTCGCTGAGCCGCGCGAACGCGTGGAGGTCGGTGAGGCGGCCGTCCATCGGGAGCTGGTCCATCTTGAAGTCGCCGGTGGCGACGGCCATGCCCGCGGGGGTGCGGATGGCGACGGCCAGGGCGTCCGGGATGGAGTGGTTGACGGCGATGAACTCGCAGTCGAAGGGGCCCAGGTTCTCGCGGTCGCCTTCCTTCACCTCGAGGGTGTAGGGGCGGATGCGGTGCTCCTGGAGCTTCGCCTCGATGAGGGCGAGGGTCAGCTTGGAGCCGATGAGCGGGATGTCCGGCTTGAGCCGGAGGAGGTAGGGGACGGCACCGATGTGGTCCTCGTGGCCGTGCGTGAGCACGATGCCTTCGATGTCGTCGAGGCGGTCCCGGATGATGGTGAAGTCGGGAAGGATCAGGTCGACGCCCGGCTGCTCCTCTTCGGGGAAGAGGACGCCGCAGTCGACGATGAGCAGACGGCCGTCGAACTCGAAGACCGTCATGTTGCGGCCGATCTCGCCGAGTCCGCCGAGCGGGGTGACGCGCAGGGCGCCCTTCGGGAGCTTCGGCGGGGCGCCGAGTTCAGGATGCGGATGACTCAAAAGACTCTCCTCACCACGCACGCCACGCACCGGTGGCACGTGGCGCGCATGACAATCATGCACTTGCTGTTGTCAGTGTTCAGTTGTGAAGTCCGATGTCAGAGTTCTACCCCGCCGGCGGCCAGGTCGACCTTGAGCTGCTCCGTCTCCTGCGGGGAGAGCTCCACGAGCGGCATCCGAAGGGGGCCGGCCGGGAGGCCCTGGAGGGCGAGGGCGGCCTTGGTGGTCATGACGCCCTGGGTGCGGAACATGCCGGTGTAGACGGGGAGCAGCTTCTGGTGGATCTCGGTGGCCTTCTGGACCTCGCCGCCCAGGTGGGCGTCGAGGAGGGCGCGGAGCTCGGGGGTCACGACGTGGCCCACGACCGAGACGAAACCGCAGGCTCCGACGGAGAGCAGCGGCAGGTTGAGCATGTCGTCGCCGGAGTACCAGGCGAGGCCGGAGCGGGCGATGGCCCAGCTGGCGCGGCCGAGGTCGCCCTTGGCGTCCTTGTTGGCGACGATGCGCGGGTGCTCGGCGAGACGGACGATCGTCTCGGTGTCGATCGGGACGCCGCTGCGGCCCGGGATGTCGTAGAGCATGACCGGCAGGCCGGTGGCGTCGGCGATGGCCGAGAAGTGCCGGTACAGGCCCTCCTGCGGAGGCTTGCTGTAGTACGGCGTCACGGCGAGCAGGCCGTGGGCGCCGTCACGCTCGGCGGCGCGGGCGAGCTCGATGGAGTGGTGGGTGTCGTTCGTGCCGATGCCGGCGACGACGTGGGCGCGGTCGCCGACCGCCTCCAGCACCGCTCGTACGAGGCCCGATTTCTCCGCGTCGCTGGTGGTGGGGGACTCGCCGGTGGTGCCGTTGACGACGAGGCCGTCGTTGCCTGCGTCCACCAGGTGGGTGGCCAGTCGCTGGGCACCGTCGAGGTCGAGTGCGCCGTCCGCCGTGAAGGGCGTGACCATGGCGGTGAGGACCCGCCCGAAGGGGGTCTGCGGAGTGGAGATCGGAGCCATGGGTAACACGCTACTCGCTGCTCAGCGCCGGGTGTCCCGGAGGGGGACACGAGAAAGGGAGCCCGGCGCTGCCTGCTCGGGGGTTCAGGCAGCGCCGGGTCCGTTTGATCAGCCTAGATGAACTTCGCGAAACGTCGCAATACGGACACCTCGCGCGAGGCGATCGGACATGTGTGCGTTACGGGGCCACACGGCCGTTCTTGTTGAAGGCGGCGTGGGTCAGCGGCATCAGCCGGGCCCAGTGCTCCTCCATCTTCTCGCCGACCATCTCGATCTCCCGCTGCGGGAAGGAAGGGGTCGTGGCGAGCTCGTGCTGGGTGCGCAGGCCCAGGAAGTGCATGAGCGAGCGCGCGTTGCAGGTGGCGTACATCGAGGAGAAGAGACCGACCGGGAGGACGGCGCGGGCGACCTCGCGGGCGACGCCGGCGGCCAGCATCTCCTGGTAGGTGGCGTACGCCTGGCGGTACGAGTCCTCCATGGTGCGGCTGACCAGCTCGTGCTGCTCGGGGGTGCCCTCGACGAAGACGTACTTGCCGGGACGGCCCTCCTGGACCAGCTTGCGGTCGGTGTCGGGGACGTAGAAGACCGGATCGAGCTGCCTGTAGCGGCCCGACTCCTCGTTGTACGACCAGCCGACGCGGTGCCGCATGAACTCGCGGAACACGAAGATCGGGGCGCTGATGAAGAAGGTCATCGAGTTGTGCTCGAAGGGGCTGCCGTGACGGTCCCGCATCAGGTAGTTGATGAGGCCCTTGGAGCGCTCGGGGTCCTTCTGGAGCTCTTCGAGGGACTGCTCGCCCGCCGTGGAGACCCGGGCCGCCCAGAGGACGTCGGAGTCGGCCGCCGCGCTCTTGACCAGTTCGACGGTGACGTCGCTCCGGAAGTCGATCTTCACGTTCTCGGTGGGGCTGTCGCTCACCAGCGGTCCTTCCAGTCGGGGTGCAGTCGCCCACTCTAACGACGTCCTACCGGAGGATGAGATTCGGCTGCTTTGGTGAAATAGGGCACCAAACCGCCTCTTCTGTCGTCTGTATCCGTGAGGCACGACGACACCCGAGGAGAGTGGTCCTGATGTTCCGCCGGAGAGAGGCCGTACCGTTCGCGTTCGTCGCGGAGGCCGACCACTTCCGCAGTAACGTCACTCCACCGCCTCGGGAGCGTCTGGGGGCCACCGAGATCGTGACGCGTACGCTGCTCGGGCTGACCGTCGTCGCCGGGCTCGTCGGGGCCCTCGTCCTCGGCATGCCGTCGCTCCAGTCGGGGGACTCCGCCACTCGTCAGCAGCAGTCCGAGGCCTCCGACAACCGCTGAGGTAGCCTCACCGGGCACTGCCCCTTCGAGCGTGCCTGTGAGTGAGGACCTGTCGTGCCCCTGCCCTTCCTGACGGCCGACCGTGCTTTTGACACGACCGACCACGTCGCCCTGCCGTTCGACGACCACGACCAGTGGCGTCGTCCCTACCGGCCGGGGTCATGGCGGGTCGGGGCGGCGGCGCTCGCGCTGCTGCTCGCCTCGTTCGTCCTGCTCGCCGCGGTGGTCATCGCCGCGGCCGGAGCGGGCAGCGGCGCGCTCGTCACCTTCGGCCTCGCCCTGCTCGTCATCGTCGCCGCCCTGCGCATGCTGCGCATGGGCACGTGGGTGAGCCGCGCCGGAGTGCGGCGCGTGGGCTTCTTCTCGACCGTCACCGTGCCGTGGGCCAAGGTGACCTCCGTGCGGACCGCCCAGCAGCCGGTGCGCTGGCTGGGCCTCCCCCGCACGGTCCAGGGCCAGGCCCTGGTGCTCGGCCGGCAGGGTGGTGAGCAGCTGCTGCTGCTCACCGACCACAACGCCGACTTCCTCTCCCGGGTCGAGGCCTTCGACCGGGCGGCCGACACGGTGGAGGCGTGGAACGCCGAGTACGGCCCCGCCCCGTCCGCTACGCGCTGACCGGACGCCCCTCGTGGAGCGCGATGGCCCGCTGCATCGCCCTGCGGGCCCGCGGGGTGTCGCGGGCGTCGTGGTACGCGACCGCGAGCCGGAACCAGCAGCGCCAGTCCTCGGGTGAGTCCTCCGTCTCGGCCTTGCGCCGCGCGAAGACCTCGTCGGCCGAGTCCCGGTCGATCCGGCCGCCCCCGGTGCGCTTCAGGTCGTCGACGGGCAGGCCGCCCTCCGCCTCCAGTTCGGTGGCGAGGCGGCCCGCCTGACGCGCGAACCGGGTGTTCTTCCAGAGGAACCAGCCACCGACGCCGGGCAGCAGGAACGCCACCGCGCCCATGCCCATGGCGGCCGGCTCGCCCGTGAGGAGCAGCAGGACGCCCTCCATCGCCACCACGCCGAAGACGAGCACGAGGACGGTGGCCAGGAAGACGTACGTGATCTTTCCGCCCATGGCCGTCAGCCCAGGTCCAGGAAGTGCTCCAGGCCGAAGGTGAGGCCCGGAGCGGTGGTCACGCGGCGGGCGCCCAGGAGGATGCCCGGCATGAAGCTGGAGTGGTGCAGCGAGTCGTGGCGGACGGTGAGGGTCTCGCCCTCGCCGCCGAGCAGCACCTCCTGGTGGGCCAGCAGGCCGCGGAGGCGTACCGCGTGCACGGGCACGCCGTCGACGTCCGCCCCGCGCGCACCGGCGAGGGCGGTGGTCGTGGCGTCGGGCTGCGGGGCGCAGCCTGCCTTCGACCGGGCCTCGGCGATGAGCTGAGCGGTGCGGGTCGCCGTGCCGGAGGGCGCGTCGACCTTGTTCGGGTGGTGCAGTTCGACGACCTCGACCGACTCGAAGTACGGGGCCGCGATCTGCGCGAACTTCATGGTGAGGACCGCGCCGATGGAGAAGTTCGGGGCGATCAGGACGCCGGTCTCCGGGGAGGCGGCGAGCCAGCCGTTCAGCTGCGCGAGGCGCTCCTCGGTCCAGCCGGTGGTGCCGACGACCGCGTGGATGCCGTGACGCACGCAGAAGTCGAGGTTCTCCATCACCGAGGCGGGGGTGGTCAGCTCGACGACGACCTGGGCGCCCGCCTCGGTGAGCGCGTCCAGCTCGTCGCCGCGGCCGAGGGCCGCGACCAGTTCCATGTCCTCGGCGGCCTCGACGGCCTTGACCGCCTCCGAGCCGATACGGCCCTTGGCTCCGAGGACCGCCACGCGCAGCTTGCTCATTGCTCTTCCTTAGGGGACTCGTGGGTCAGGAGACCGCGTGGTGGAGGCGGTCCGCCTGCTTGTCCTTCAGCGGGCCGATCACCGAGAGCGAGGGCCTCTGCTCCAGTACATCGCGGGCGACCTCGCGGACGTCGTCCGGGGTGACGGCCGCGATCCGGGCGAGCATGTCGTCGACCGACATCTGGGTGCCCCAGCAGAGCTCGCTCTTGCCGATGCGGTTCATCAGCGCGCCGGTGTCCTCCAGGCCGAGGACGGTCGATCCGGAGAGCTGACCGACCGCACGGGTGATCTCCTCGTCGGTGAGCCCGTCGGAGGCGACCTTGTCGAGCTCGTCCCGGCAGATCTTCAGGACGTCGTGGACCTGGCTGGGCCGGCATCCCGCGTACACGCCGAAGAGGCCGCAGTCGGCGAAGCCCGAGGTGTACGAGTACACGCTGTAGGCCAGGCCGCGCTTCTCGCGGACCTCCTGGAAGAGGCGGGAGGACATGCCGCCGCCGAGGGCGGTGTTCAGCACGCCGAGGGCCCAGCGGCGCTCGTCGGTGCGGGCCAGGCCCGGCATGCCGAGGACCACGTGGGCCTGCTCGGTCCTGCGGTTGAGGAGCTCGACGCGGCCCGCGGTGCGCAGGGTGCGCCGGCCGTCGCGGGGGGCGACGGGGACGGCGTCGGTACGGCCGAGGGCGCCGGCCTTCTCGAAGGCGCGGCGGACCTGGCGTACCACCGTGGCGTGGTCGACGTTGCCGGCGGCGGCGACGACCAGGTGGGTCGGGTCGTAGTGCTTCTTGTAGAAGCGGGCGATCTGGCCGCGGCCGAGCGCGTTGATGGTGTCGACGGTGCCGAGGACCGGGCGGCCCAGCGGGGTGTCGCCGAACATCGTCTGCGCGAACAGCTCGTGCACGACGTCGCCGGGGTCGTCCTCGGTCATCGCGATCTCCTCGAGGATGACGCCGCGCTCGGCGTCCACGTCCTCTTCGAGGATGAGCGAGTCGGTGAGCATGTCGCAGACGACGTCGATCGCCAGCGGCAGGTCGGTGTCGAGGACCCGCGCGTAGTAGCAGGTGTACTCCTTCGCCGTGAAGGCGTTCATCTCGCCGCCGACCGCGTCGATCGCGGCGGAGATGTCGAGGGCGGACCGCTTGCGGGTGCCCTTGAAGAGGAGGTGCTCCAGGTAGTGGGTCGCGCCGTTGAGTGTCGGGGTCTCGTCGCGGGAGCCGACGTGCGCCCAGATGCCGAAGGTGGCGGAGCGCACGGAGGGGAGGGTCTCGGTGACGATCCTCAGGCCCCCGGGGAGGGTCGTGCGACGGACGGTGCCGATGCCGTCCTTGCCCGGGAGAAGCGTTTGGGTACGGGCGACGGCCCGCCCCTCCGAAGAGGGGCGGGCCGTCGCGCGGGAACTACGGGACGTCACTTGGCAGCGTCGTCCTTGTCACCCTCGGCGTCCTCGTCCGCGATCACGGGGATCAGGGAGAGCTTGCCGCGCTGGTCGATCTCGGCGATCTCGACCTGCACCTTGGAGCCGATCGCGAGCACGTCCTCGACGTTCTCCACGCGCTTGCCACCGGCGAGCTTGCGGATCTGCGAGATGTGCAGCAGGCCGTCCTTGCCCGGGAGCAGGGAGACGAAGGCACCGAAGGTGGTGGTCTTGACGACCGTACCCAGGTAGCGCTCGCCGACCTCCGGCATGGTCGGGTTGGCGATGCCGTTGATCGTGGCGCGGGCGGCCTCGGCCTGCGAGCCCTGCTGGGCACCGATGTAGATGGTGCCGTCGTCCTCGATCGTGATCTCGGCGCCGGTGTCCTCCTGGATCTGGTTGATCATCTTGCCCTTGGGGCCGATGACCTCACCGATCTTGTCCACCGGGATCTTGACGGTGATGATGCGCGGCGCGTTCGGGGACATCTCGTCCGGAACGTCGATCGCCTCGTTCATCACGTCGAGGATGTGCAGACGCGCGTCGCGGGCCTGCTTCAGCGCGGCGGCCAGGACCGAGGCGGGGATGCCGTCGAGCTTGGTGTCGAGCTGGAGCGCGGTCACGAACTGCTTCGTGCCGGCGACCTTGAAGTCCATGTCGCCGAAGGCGTCCTCCGCACCGAGGATGTCGGTGAGGGCGACGTAGTGCGTCTGGCCGTCGATCTCCTCGGAGATCAGACCCATGGCGATACCGGCGACGGCGGCCTTGAGCGGCACACCGGCGTTCAGCAGCGACATGGTGGAGGCGCAGACCGAGCCCATCGACGTCGAACCGTTGGAGCCGAGGGCCTCGGACACCTGGCGGATCGCGTAGGGGAACTCCTCGCGGGTCGGGAGGACCGGCACGATGGCGCGCTCGGCGAGCGCGCCGTGGCCGATCTCGCGGCGCTTGGGCGAGCCCACGCGGCCGGTCTCGCCGACGGAGTACGGCGGGAAGTTGTAGTTGTGCATGTAGCGCTTGCGGGTCACCGGGGAGAGGGTGTCCAGCTGCTGCTCCATGCGGAGCATGTTGAGGGTGGTGACGCCCAGGATCTGGGTCTCGCCACGCTCGAACAGCGCCGAGCCGTGCACGCGCGGGATGGCCTCGACCTCGGCCGCGAGCGTACGGATGTCGGTGAGGCCACGGCCGTCGATGCGGACCTTGTCCTTGATGACGCGCTCGCGGACCAGCTTCTTGGTCAGCGCGCGGTACGCGCCGCCGATCTCCTTCTCGCGGCCCTCGAAGGCCGGGAGGAGCTTCTCGGCGGCGATCTCCTTGATGCGGTCGAGCTCGGCCTCGCGCTCCTGCTTGCCGGCGATGGTGAGCGCCTTGGTGAGCTCACCCTTGACGGCGGCGGTGAGCGCCTCCAGGACGTCGTCCTGGTAGTCCAGGAAGACCGGGAACTCGCCGGTGGGCTTGGCGGCCTTGGCGGCGAGGTCCGACTGGGCCTTGCAGAGGACCTTGATGAAGGGCTTCGCGGCCTCGAGACCGGCGGCGACGACCTCCTCGGTCGGCGCCTCGGCGCCGCCCTTGACGAGCTCGATCGTCCGCTCGGTGGCCTCGGCCTCGACCATCATGATCGCGACGTCGCCGTCCTCCAGGACGCGACCGGCGACGACCATGTCGAAGACGGCGTCCTCGAGCTCGGTGTGCGTCGGGAAGGCGACCCACTGGCCCTTGATCAGGGCGACGCGGGTGGCGCCGATGGGGCCGGAGAAGGGCAGGCCCGCCAGGATCGTCGACGCGGAGGCGGCGTTGATCGCGACCACGTCGTACAGGTGGTCGGGGTTGAGCGCCATGATCGTCTCGACGATCTGGATCTCGTTGCGCAGGCCCTTCTTGAAGGAGGGGCGCAGCGGGCGGTCGATCAGGCGGCAGGTGAGGATCGCGTCCTCGGAGGGGCGGCCCTCGCGGCGGAAGAAGGAGCCGGGGATCTTGCCGGCCGCGTACTGCCGCTCCTCGACGTCCACCGTGAGGGGGAAGAAGTCGAGCTGGTCCTTGGGGCGCTTCGAGGCGGTGGTCGCGGAAAGGACCATCGTGTCGTCGTCCAGGTAGGCGACGGCGGAGCCGGCGGCCTGCTTGGCCAGACGGCCGGTCTCGAAGCGGATGGTGCGGGTGCCGAAGGTGCCGTTGTCGATGACGGCCTCGGCGTAGTGGGTCTCGTTCTCCACTAGCGGTTTCTCCTACGTGTTCGTCTTTGCGTCCTTCGGCCCGTGTGGCCGGGGACGGTGTGCGACGGGGGCGGAGAAGCTCGCCTCGGGTGCGGGCCGGTCTTCGATCGAAGCTCCCGGCGATTCGTTTCCGGGGGCCACTACCGAGGACCGGCGGCTGCCGGCGGCTTCTCGCTCGTCATATGGGGTTGTGCGACCAGACTAAGTGCCGATGCGCACTTTGTGCACGTACAGCAAAGGGAGCGGCCCCCTGAAAGTGGGAACCGCTCCCTTCACGGCGTCCTTACTTGGCGCCGCCGGCCGCACCGCGGCGGATGCCGAGGCGGTCGACCAGGGCACGGAAGCGCTGGATGTCCTTCTTGGCCAGGTACTGCAGCAGGCGGCGGCGCTGGCCGACCAGGATCAGCAGACCACGGCGGGAGTGGTGGTCGTGCTTGTGCTGCTTGAGGTGCTCGGTCAGGTCCGAGATGCGACGGGACAGCATGGCGACCTGGACCTCGGGGGAGCCGGTGTCGCCCTCCTTGGTGCCGAACTCGGCCATGATCTGCTTCTTGACAGCGGCGTCGAGAGCCACGCGGATCTCCTCTTGGTGTTCGTGCGCCCACGAGTGCCCCTGGTCTAGGTCTCAGGGGAAGCTTCCGTGACTCGACGGGCGAAGGTCCGATGGGCGCAGCTTCCAGAGGCATCCGAGTGGTCTCGGGGGCATTCCGGGAGCGCGTACACAAACGGCCGTCACACAGCGTACCAGCTCGCCGGAGCGCCCCCGGTCGCTTTTCCCCGCGGCCCCGCTCGCCGCTACTTGCTGGTCAGTGCGCGGACCGAGGTGAAGACGTCGAGGACGGCGAGGCAGAGCGGGACGAGGGAGAGCAGGACGAAGCCCTCGGTCAGGTCGAGCAGGCGGCCCCAGAAGGGCGAGAGGCCCTTCCTCGGGATGATCAGGCCGATGGCGGTGATCAGCGCGGCGCCGGCGGCGACGGCGGCGGTGAGCCAGATCGTACGGATGTCCAGGCCGCCGCGGTCCCCGTACATGAGGAGCTCCTTGACGAGGTCGGCCGGCGGGTTGAGGGAGAGGCCGAGGACGAGGAGCGCGATGGCGGCGATGCCGGCGACCAGGACGCAGGCGACCTGCGAGGTGTAGCGGAAGAGACGGGCGCGGAGCAGCATCGCCAGGCCGGCGCCGAGGGCGAGGAGCTGGCCCCAGACGTTTCCGGCGAAGCCGAGGACGGCGGCGGAGCCGACGACGACGGCCGCGCAGCCGCCGACCAGGCCGAGGAGCATCTCGTGGCCGCGGCGGGCCTGGAGGGCGATGCGCTCGCCGTCGACGGGCTGCGCCTCCTCACCCGGCTGCTGCGGGTCGCCGAGGAACTCGTCGTCGGCGGCGCTGCGCGGGGCCGCGTAGCCGATGGGCAGGCGGGCGAAGCGGGCGGAGAGGCCGGGCAGGAAGGCGACGAGGCCGATGGCGACGGGCGCGCAGACGGCGGCCGTCTCGGTGGCGGTGGTCTCGGTGAGGATCTCCAGGAAGGTGGCGAGGGTGCCGACGCCGGCGAGGAAGGTGGCGGCGACGAAGGGCGCGTCCCCGCTGGGGGTGAGCGCGACGAGGGCCACCGAGGCGACGAGCACGGTGACGCAGCCGAGGAGGAACTGGAGGCGGCCGGGGCCCTGGCCGGCGTCGGCGCCGATGATGCCGGAGCCGGCGATGAGCAGCAGGGGCAGCGCGCCGAGGCCGAGGGCGACGGCGGTCGCCCGGTCGCCGTAGACGCGGGCGCGGACGCCGGCGAAGGCGGTGAGGAGGAGGCCGGCGGCGCCCGCGATGATGCCGGGCAGGCTGTGCATGTCGTGGCGGATCGGGTCGGCGAACCAGAGGACGAAGCCCATGAGGACGAGGAGGAGGACGCCGCCGAGGAGGCCGGCGCCGCGCAGCAGCTCGTCGCTCCACAGGTGCCGGTCGCGGGTGACGGCGGAGGCGACGGCGTCGGACACGTCGTCGTAGACGGCCGGCGGCAGCGACTGGGCGAAGGGGCGCAGGGAGAGCACCTCGCCGTCGAGGACCTGCTGGGCGGCGAGCGTGCGGGCGCCGTCGAGGACGGATCCGTCGCGGCGGACCAGGTGGTAGCCGGTGGGGGTGCCGGCGGCCTGGGTCTGGCCGGTGAGCCGCAGGATCTCCGGGTAGACGTCGGCGACGGCGATGTCCTCGGGGAGCGCGACGTCGATGCGGCTGTCCGGCGCCACGACGGTGACGCGGCAGAAGCCGGTCGCTGCGGTCGTACTCACGTGTGTGGACCCCCTGATTCGCGGTTGCGCCCGTCGGATTCGCGGTGACGCGCGTTCTGATTCGCGGTTGCGCACGATGCGCGCGCCACCCTACCGGGGACGGCCGGTGGGGGCTGCAAGTAGGATCGCCGTCCCATGGGGGAAGTCCGCGCGCTCGGCTGCCGACCGGGGTGCCGGCGCGGATGCTCCCGCCACGAGCCCACCTCCAACGAGGGATTGATGCGCCGGTGAGCCAGATCGTCGTCAAACGCCCACCGAGGGCGCTTCCGCCGGAAGTGCCCGGTGAGGAACTGATCCTGGAGTCCCCGCCGGAACTTCCCCGGGGGCAGCAGGAGTCGGCGCTGATGCAGCTGCTGCCGATGCTCGGCATGGGCTCCTCGGTGGTCTTCTTCTTCATGACGCCGTCGCCGATCATGCGGATCATGGGCACGCTGATGCTGGCGTCGACGGTCGCGATGGCGGTCGCCCAGTTCGTGAGATTCCGTCGCGGTACGCAGGGGCAAATGGCCGATGTGCGCCGCGACTACCTCAAATACCTCGCCCAGACCCGGCGTACGGTCCGGCGGACGGCGCGCTCGCAGCGGGACGCGCAGTTGTATCTGCACCCCTCCCCCGAGCAGTTGTGGTCGGTGGTGGCCGAGGGCTCGCGGGTGTGGGAGCGCAGGGTCGGCGACCACGACTTCGGGCAGGCGCGCATCGGGCTCGGGGCGCAGCAGTTGGCGACGCCGCTGGTGGCGCCGGACACGGCGCCGGTGGACGAGCTGGAGCCGCTGTGCGCGGGTGCGATGCAGCAGTTCCTCGCGGTGCACGGCACGCTGGACGGGCTGCCGATGGCGGTCTCGATGCGGGCGTTCTACCACGTGACGGTGTCGGGTGAGCCGGAGTCGGCGCAGGCCGCGGCGCGTGCGCTGGTGGCGCAGCTGGTGACGCTGCACTCCCCCGACGACCTGATGCTCGCGGTGGTGGCGGCACGGTCCTCGCAGGAGCGGTGGGACTGGACGAAGTGGCTGCCGCACACGCAGGTGCCCGGGCAGGTGGACGGCGCCGGTACGAAGCGGCTGTTCGGCGACGACCTGGGCGAGCTGGAGAACCTGGTCCGCTCGAGGCTGGACGGGCGGCCGCGGTTCTCGCGGGAGAACCAGCCGGTGCTCGACCAGCCGCACGTGGTGGTGGTCCTGGACGGCGGCATGGTGCCGCCGGACTCGCTGCTCGCGGCGGCCGAGGGCCTGCAGGGCGTGACGATCGTGGAGGTGGTCTCCGGCGACCTCGACGAGCCGCGCGGCGGCCTGTCGGTGGTGGTACGGCCGGGCCGGCTGCGGCTGGAGTCGGGCGGCGGGTTCGCGTACGAGGGCGTGCCGGACGGGATCTCGCTGCCGGCGGCCGAGGCGCTGGCCCGCCAGCTGGCGCCGCTGCGGATGGGCGGCGGGGACGACGACGAGCCGCTGCTCGCCAATCTGGACTTCACGGATCTGCTGAACCTCGGGGACGCCGAGTCGGTGGACGTGGCGCGGACCTGGCGGCCGCGGTCGGTGGCCGAGCGCCTGCGGGTGCCGATCGGTGTCGGCGAGGACGGCCAGCCGGTCATGCTGGACCTGAAGGAGGCCGCGCAGGAGGGCATGGGCCCGCACGGTCTGTGCGTGGGCGCGACGGGCTCCGGCAAGTCGGAGCTGCTGCGGACCCTGGTGCTCGGCCTGGCGGTGACGCACTCCTCGGAGACGCTGAACTTCGTCCTCGCGGACTTCAAGGGCGGCGCGACCTTCGCCGGCATGTCGCAGATGCCGCACGTGGCCGCGGTCATCACGAACCTGTCGGACGACCTGACGCTGGTCGACCGCATGGGCGACGCGATCCGCGGTGAGCTCCAGCGGCGCCAGGAGCTGCTGCGGTCGGCGGGCAACTACGCCAACATCCACGACTACGAGAAGGCGCGGGCGGCGGGCGCGCCCCTCGAACCGCTGGCCTCGCTGGTCCTCGTGATCGACGAGTTCTCCGAACTCCTCACCGCCAAGCCCGACTTCATCGACATGTTCATCCAGATCGGCCGCATCGGCCGGTCCCTCGGCGTGCATCTGCTGCTCGCCTCGCAGCGTCTGGAGGAGGGCCGGCTGCGCGGCCTGGACACGTACCTCTCGTACCGGATCGGTCTGCGGACCTTCTCGGCGGCGGAGTCGCGGACGGCGATCGGCGTGCCGGACGCCTACCACCTGCCCTCGGTGCCGGGTTCCGGCTATCTGAAGTTCGGTACGGACGAGATGACCCGCTTCAAGGCGGCGTACGTGTCGGGGACGTACCGCACGGGAGGGCCGCGCCTGGAGATCGGGCAGCTGCCGGTGGAGCGGCGGCCCGCGCTGTTCACGGCGGCGCCGGTGCCGGTGGTGTACGCGGCGCCCGACCCGGCGTACCTGACGGCGCAGCGGGCCGAGGAGGACGACGCGCTCGCGGACACGGTCCTGGACGTGATCGTGCGCCGTCTGGAGGGGCAGGGCGTGCCGGCGCACCAGGTGTGGCTGCCGCCGCTCGACCAGGCTCCCTCGCTCGACCAGTTGCTTCCGGGGCTCGCGCAGACGGCGGACCGGGGGCTGACGGCGACGGAGTACACGCGGCAGGGCGCGCTCACGGTGCCGCTCGGTCTGATCGACAAGCCGTTCGAGCAGCGGCGCGAGGTGCTGTACCGGGACTTCTCGGGCGCGGCCGGTCACATGATGGTGGTCGGCGGTCCGCAGTCCGGCAAGTCGACGATCCTGCGGGCGCTGATCTCGTCGTTCGCGCTCACCCACACGCCGGCCGAGGTGCAGTTCTACTGCCTGGACTTCGGTGGCGGCGGCATGGTGTCGCTGGCCGACCTGCCGCACGTCGGCGGGGTCGCGTCGCGGCTCGACCCGGAGCGGGTGCGGCGGACGGTCGCCGAGGTGATGGGCGTGCTCAACCGGCGGGAGGAGTTCTTCCGGGCGCACTCCATCGACTCGATGGCGACCTACCGGCGCAAGCGGGCCGCCGGCGAGCTGCCGGGCGAGGCCTGGGGCGACGTGTTCCTGGTGGTGGACGGCTGGGGCGGCTTCCGCAACGACTACGACATGCTGGAGCCGATCGTCGCCGACCTCGCGGCGCGCGGCCTGGGCTACGGCATCCACGTGGTGATCACCGCCTCCCGGTACATGGAGGTGCGGGCCGCGCTCAAGGACCAGATGCTGGGCCGGCTGGAACTGCGGCTCGGTGACGTCATGGACTCCGAGTTCGACCGCAAGGTCGCGGCGAACGTGCCGACCGGGGTGCCGGGCCGCGGCCAGGTGCCGGAGAAGCTGCACTTCATGGGTGCGCTGCCGCGGATCGACGGGTCGAGTTCGTCGGGTGACCTGGCGGAGGGCACGGCGGCGTTCGTGCGGGCGGTGAAGGCGAGCTGGACCGGTGCGCCGGCCCCGGCGGTGCGGCTGCTGCCGCGCAGGCTGCCGGCGGAGCAGCTGCCGAAGGGCTTCGAGTATCCGCAGCACGGCATCGCGATCGGCATCGACGAGACGAACCTGGAGCCGGTGTTCGTCGACTTCGAGTCGGACCCGTTCCTGCTGGTGTTCGGTGAGAGCGAGTCCGGCAAGACGGCGCTGCTGCGGCTGATCGCCAAGCAGCTGTGCGAGCGGTACACGCCGGAGCAGGCGCGGATCGTGGTGGGTGACTACCGGCGGACGATGCTGGAGGCCGTGGCGCCGTCACACCTCCTGGAGTACGCGCCGATGGCGTCGGCCATGCAGATGCACATGGACGCGATCAGCACGGTGATGACGAAGCGGGCGCCGAAGCCGGACATCACTCCGCAGCAGCTGCGCGACCGCAGCTGGTGGACGGGGCCGCAACTCTTCGTGCTCGTCGACGACTTCGAACTGGTGGCGACCAACTCGGGCAATCCGCTGGCGGTGCTCGTGGAGAACCTTCCGTTCGCGCGGGACGTCGGCATCCGCTTCATCGTGGCGCGCAGCCAGGCGGGTGCCTCGCGGGCGATGTACGAGCCGTTCATGCAGCGGGTGCGGGAGTTGGGCGCGCAGGGCGTGATCCTCTCCGGCGACCCGCAGGAGGGCGACATCCTCGGCGGTGTCCGGGCGCGGCCGATGCCTCCGGGCCGGGGCACGTTCGTGTCGCGGAAGCGCGGGACGCCGCTGGTGCAGCTGGGCTGGCTGCCGGAACAGCACTGAGCGGAGCGGTCCCTCCCACTACTGTGGGAGGGACCGCCGTACCACCGCGAAGGGAAAGCGCCGATGACCGACGTCCACGAGACCACCACCGAGAGCGCCGCGGACGCCGCCCGGGCCGCGGAGAAGCAGCGGCAGAAGGACGAGCTGTACGCCCTCGACATCTCCGGCGTCGAGTGGCAGGGCGCGCCGGGGACGGACCCGGACGAGGAGCGGGTGGAGATCGCGCACCTTCCCGAGGGCGGGGTGGCGATGCGCTCGTCGCTCGACAAGGAGACGGTGCTGCGGTACACGAAGGCCGAGTGGGACGCGTTCGTGCTGGGCGCCAGGGACGGCGAGTTCGACCTGCGCTGACCTCGGACACGCGTGAGGGGGCGGCCCGTCGGAACGGGCCGCCCCCTCAGGTGTCCGCGGGTGTCACATCATGCGGAACCGGGCGGCGTTGCCCTTGTCGGTGTCCTGGTAGCCGACGACCGACTCGTCGAGGAGCTGGGCGATGCGCGCCAGGTCCTGGTTCATGCCGGCCATGTCGCGGGTCAGGCGGTCCTGGCTCTCGCGGTACGCGATCTTCGCCTCACCCTCCCAGTTGGAGGCGACGCGGTTGACCTCGGCCATGAGGTCGTCGAGCTTCTGGGTGAGGGTGCTGGAGGTCAGGCGGGTGTCGGCCGCCGCCTGCGTCACGGTGTCGTAATTGACCGCAGTGGTCATGGTGTTGACTCCTGAAGTGAGAGTGGCGCGGAGGACTGGTGGGGTCGTACTCAGATGCCGAGGATGGCGCTCTGGTTGCCGCCGCCGGAACCGCCGGAGCCGCCGCCGTCCATCGTGCGGAAGGACCGCAGACGGTCCTCTTCCTCACGCGTGAAGCCGTCGGCGCTCATGCGCATGATCTCCTCGAGCTTGGTCAGCTCGGCGCGCATGCTGCGCAGGCGCTGGTTCAGGTCGTTCTGGACCCGGTCGTACTCCTTGCTCGCAGCGCCCTGCCAGCCCGCCTGGACGCGGTCCACCACGCCGTTGAGGGACGTGATGCGGGCCTGCAGCTCGTCGGAGAAGTCCTGGATCCGGCCGGCGAGCTTGACTTGTTCGGCACTGGTTACGTTCAGGTCTTTCGACATCTTGCCCCTTCTTCCTTCGGCGGCGTCGACGGCCGGGCCGTCGGGCCATCCGGTCGTGATGCGGACGGGAATCTTCTGATGCCGCCCCCGTGCTGGGTTCGCACTGCCGTGCCCCCAGCGGTCACTTTAGCCATTGACGGCGGCAGTTCCAACTGCAAAGGAAGGTCCGGATACTTGGCCGTGACCCTGCTCATCGGGCCCTCCTGCGGCGGCTGTCGCGGATCACGACGGCCGTTCCGGCGACCACGGCCACCAGGACGGCGCCGATCCCCAACGCGTAGGTGGCGAGCCGTTCGGAGCGCTCCTGGGGCGTCTCCGACAGCGCCAGACGGGCCGCTTCGGGCGCCGGCGGCCTGGGGGGGCCCGGGTCGGGCGTGGGCGACGCGGGCGGCGCGCCGGGGCCGACGTCGGCGAGCGCCCTCACGGGGTCGACGACGCCCCAACCGACGTGGTCGTCGCGGCCGTTGACCGAGCGGACGGCGGTCTGCTCGATCCGGGCGACGATCTGGGCCGCGCTCCACTTCGGGTACTTGGCGCGGAGCAGCACGGCGACGCCGGCGACGTACGGGGCGGAGAAGCTGGTGCCGTTGTCGACGCACTGGCCTCCGCCGGGGACGGTGGAGACGATGTCGACGCCGGGGGCGGCGACGCCCACGAAGTCGCCGGACTGGGAGAACGCGGCGCGTTCGTTGTTCCGGTCGGAGGAGGCGACGGCGAGGACCCCGGGGAAGGCGGCCGGGTAGGTGTTCTTCTTGCCGCCGTCCATGCCGTCGTTGCCGGCGGAGGCGACGACGACGACGTCCTTCGCGATCGCCCGGGCGACGGCCTTGGCCATCGGCGAGTCGGGTCCGAGCGGCTGGGTGGTGTCCTGCGAGATGTTGATGACCTGTGCGCCCTTGAGGACTGCGTGGTCGATCGCGAGGGCCATGGTGTCGGACTTGCCGCTGTTCTTCTCGTCGTTCTGCCGGATCGGGATGACGGTCGACTCGGGGGCGAGGCCGACGAAGCCGGTGCCCTTGCGGGGGCGGGCGGCGATGATGCCGGCGACCTTGGTGCCGTGGCCGACCTCGTCGACGGTGCCGTCGGTCTTGCCGCGCTTCTCGTCGCCGAAGCCGGGGTTCTCCTTGTCGGGCTTGAGGTAGTCCTTGCCCGCCTTGGCGTCGACGGCGTCGCGCAGCTGCGGGTTGACGTCGTCGACGCCGGTGTCGATGACCGCGACGCGGACGCCCTTGCCCTTGGTGTCCTGCCAGAGCTCGTCGAGGAGGACCCGCTGCAGCGGCCAGGGGATGCCCTCGATCTGCTTCTTCATGGGGAAGGTGCACTCGCCGCCGCCGTCGAGGCCGGGGCCGTCGGACCGTGGCGCGGCGGCCGCGGCGGGGACCGCGAGCAGGGCGGTGAGGGTGCCCGCGGCGAGCAGGGCGGCCGTGCGGTACGTCGTCGTCACCGGTGCCACCCCCTCAGGAACCCTGCGGCTGACGCGCGCTGTTGGTGTCGAGCCGCGGACCCTTCGACAGGAACTCCGACCATTCGATCGGTACGAGGGCCGGCTTGACCTTCCCGTAGCCGAGACGCTTCTGGGCGTCGCTGGGTTCCGGGCGTCCGTCGGTCTGCTGCTGCTGCTCGCCGGCGCCGATCCGGGAACGGTCGGAGTCGCTGTCGCCGTTGGCCTGGACGGCGTACCGCAGCCCGGTGTCGGTGACGAGGAACAGCGAGCCGTCGGGCGCCTTCTGCTTCCCCTGGAACTGGGTGTAGAGCAGGCCGCTGCCCGGGGTGACGTACGTGCTGGTGCCGCCGGCGGTGATGTCGGCGGGGTACTGGGGGCCGGCCCAGGTGGTGAGGGTGGTGTTGCCGGCGTCGTCGACGCCGGTGAGGACGCTGCAGACGGTGTCGCGGGCGCCCGCGCCGCCGCTGACGTCGTTGGCCTGCTCGGACTTCTTCCGCGGCCAGTGCGCGCGCGGCTGGAAGACGGTGGAGTCCGGCTCGAAGTCGGAGGCGTTGACGCTGGTCGGCTTGCCGTCCATGTCGAGCGGACGGGTCTGCGGGGAGTTGATGAGCAGCCAGGCGGTGAAGTCGCTGACGGGCTGGACCTTGCCGGGCAGCACGACGTACTGCTGGGGGCCCGAGCCGGTCGGGGCGGTGAGGACCATGCCGACGCGGTTCTCGGTTCCGGTCAGACCGCCGCCGGGGACTCCGGCGGGGGCACCGGCCTCGCCCTCGATGCGCGGGAAGTCGATCTCGTCGCCGGTCCTCAGGGTGGCGAGCCAGTCGTCGGTGACGGGCTGCGGCTCCTTGTTGAGGCCGACGAGCGCGGTGAGCAGTCCGGTGGAGTCGGCCTTCACCGGGTACTTGGTGCCGGTGTGGTCGACGAGGAACCGGGCCTTGCCGGCCTGGCCCTGGACGTAGAGGACGTCGCCGTCCCTCAGCTGCCCCTTCCCCTCGGTGCGCTTCAGGTCGCGCTGGGCGAAGAGGAAGGTCGCCTTCTGGACGCTGGCGCCCTTGCCGCCGCCGGGCTGCTCGCAGACGGCCCAGCGCTTGGGCGTGCCCGCGTCGTCCGCGGCGGGCAGCCGGTCGGGGGCGTACGGGATGCCGAGGATGGGGCCGCGCGGCGGCTTGCCGAGGTCGAGCGTCTTGTCGTCGACCTGGACGACCTGGAACTGGTCGGGGTTGAGGAGGAGTCGGGCCGAGGCGAGGTTGAGGACGGGGTGGAGCAGGGTCTTGGCGTCCTTGCCCTTGCCGGTCTGCAGGACGACGTACCGGGTCGTCGACTGCTTGCCGACGATCACCCGGGTGCCGGGGGTGTCCCAGCCCTTGGGGGCGGCCGGGCTGAACATGCCCCATGCGCCGAACCCGGCGAGCACGAGGGCGGCGACGATCACACCGGGGACGATCGCGCGCAGCGGCTTCGGCGCCCCCTCCTCCGTGCCGGAGGGCGAGGGTTGGAGGAATGCCGCCACCGTGCGCTTCTTCGCAAAGGTGTACGCGTTCAGCTCGTCCCGGCGCGATGCCATGAGTCCCCATTCTCGTCAGGCGCAGTCTTCGCGCGGGGATCGGGGAGGTGGCACCCGGGCCCCGGCTGTCGGACCGGACCCCTACTATGCCTGCTGTCCCGTGGGGTTCGTGGGGCGGGTAGGGTGATCCGGCCGCCAAAGCCCTGGCGGGCCAGGGTGATCGGGACGAATTGAGGGGGATTCTCCATCATGGCTTCCGCGACGCGGACGCGGCCCGCCGCGGCCACCGCCTCCGCGCCCCCGTCCGCCGGACCCGGCGCCTCGGTCTCCCCGAGGCTCCAGGCGCGTCCCGGACACTTCGGGTCGTTCCGATTGCAACAGCTCGTCCTGATCGAGGTCGCGGCCGCGCTGCTCGCCGTCGCCTGGGTCGTGGAGCCGATGCTGCTGGTGCCCGCGGGCGTGGCGGCGGTCGTACTCGTCCTGCTCGCCGTGGTGCGCCGGCACCGGCGTTCCCTGCCGGAGTGGCTGGGCACGTTCCTGGCGCTGCGCGCCCGGTCGCGCCGGGCGGCCTCCTTCACCGTGCCGGCCGGCACCGAGCCGGGGCTCGCGCCGGTCGTGGAGTGCGATCCGGCCCTGCGGACCTACGCGTACAGCGACCGCGACCGGCGTCCGGTCGGGATGATCGGCGACGGCACCTTCCTCACCGCCGTCCTGCGGGTGGAGTCGGAGGGCACCGCGCTGCGGCCGGACCGGGCGGCGCGGCCGCTGCCCGTCGGGCTCGTCCGGGACGTCCTCACGGTCGACGGCATCCGCCTGGAGTCGGCGCAGATCGTGCAGCACACGCAGCCGGCGCCCGCGCCGCACCTGCCCCCGCAGTCGATGGCCGCACGCAACTACGGGCCGCTCCAGGCGCAGACGGGTTCGCCCGCGGTGCGGATCACCTGGATCGCGCTCAAGCTCGACCCCGAACTCTGCCCGGAGGCGGTCGCCGCGCGCGGCGGCGGCATGACGGGCGCGCAGAAGTGCGTGGTGCGGGCGGCCGACCAGCTGGCGAGCCGTCTGGCGGGCGCCGGTTTCCGGGCGGACGTGCTGACCGAGCAGGAGCTCACGTCGGCCCTGGCCACCTCGACCTGTGCGAGCCCGATGGCGATCGCGCAGGCGGGCCGGGGTCAGGCGCAGACGCGGCGGACGCAGGAGACGGCGCGGACCTGGCGGGTGGACGACCGGCGGCACACGACCTACTGGGTGGGGCGCTGGCCCCAGCTGGGCGGCCGGAGCGGGGGCGCGGGGGCGTCGATGCCGCAGCTGGTGGCGCTGCTGACCTCGCTGCCCGCGCTCGCGACGACGTTCAGCCTGACGCTGAGCGGCGGGGACAGGCAGGAGGTGACGGTGACCGGCCACGTGCGGATCACCGGCCGCAGCGACGAGGAGCTCGTGGCCGCGCGGCACGAACTGGAGCGCGCGGCGCGCGGGGTGAGGACGGGTCTGGTGCGTCTCGACCGGGAACAGGTGCCGGGCATGCTCGCGACGCTGCCGCTGGGAGGTGCGCGCTGATGTCCACCGCCTCTTTCGGTGCGCAGCCCCACGGCTCCTCCGGTTCCTCCGGTTCCTTCGGTTCCTTCGGTACGCAGCCGGGGCCCGGTTCCACCGGTTCCTTCACCGCGCAGCCCGGATCCGCCGGCTCCCCCTCTCCCCGTACGGGCCGGGGGACGCGGCCCCGGTTCGGTTTCGGGCTGGTCGGGCCGCGCCGCGACCGGCACTCCGTACCCCTGGAGCAGCTGGACGCGCTGGCCCTGCCGGTCGGCGACGACGGCATGGTGATCGGCGTGGACGCCGAGAACCGGCCCGCCGTGCTCGGCATCAACCGGCCCGTGCCGTACGACGTCACCCTCATCGGCGGTCTGTGGACGGCGCAGGTGCTCGCGCTGCGGGCGGCCGCGACGGGGGCCCGGGTGGCCGTCGAGACCGGCCGCGCGCAGGCCTGGACGGCCCTCGCGCAGGCGGCCGGCGGCGGGCAGCCGTGCATCGCGCTGCACGACGTGGGCCGGGTGCCGCCCCAGGGCGCGTCGGCGGGCAGTCCGGTGGTCGTGGTCCGGGACTGCGGCATGCGGCCGCCGCGCGGTCGTGTCGTGTCGGCGCCCTGGCAGTCGGTGGTGACGCTGCTCCCCTACCTGAGCCCCGTCGCGCCCCGGCTCCTGGAGAAGTCCTCCCTGGTCGGCGTCCAGCGGGTGTCCCCCGACGAGGCGGCGCAGATCGGCCGGATCATGAGCCTCCCGCGGCACGAGTACGAGGCGCTGTCCACGCTCGCGGACGGGGTGACCCTCTGGTGCACGCCGAACGACCGCCAGTTCGTGATGACGCAGGCGACGGACGCCGAGACCGGATTGTTGGGCGGCGCGCGCCGCATGGACTGAAAGCGACGGAACGGCACGAAGTCGCTCAAGTACGTCCGTTTTTGCATTGTTTTGACATTGTTTTGAACGGGCGGGGTTCTCACTCTGCGGCGCTGCCGGGTCACTTGGGGGCGTGGCCGGACCGCCGGGACCTGCGGGGAGCGCCCGCCGGGCCTGCCCGGCGGATGCCCGCGCCGATTAGGCTGGAAGAGCCCCGCCCACCACGGCACAAGGGTGCTCGACCACACCAGGAGGCAAAGTGAACGGCGATCGCGACGAGGTCCACGGGGGTTGGAATCCGCCCGCCGACGATCAGTCCGACGCGGATCCCGCCGAGATGACGGGTGAGTTCACCATCGACTACACCCCGCCGGCCTGGTACACGCAGAACGCGTCGGGGGGTGCGGGGGCGAGCGGTGCCACTCCCCCGCCGCCGAGCGGCGCCCCGGTCCCGGTGCCCGGACTCCCCGTCCCCGGCCTTCCGGCCGGCAGCGGCTTCGAGCCCGGATGGAACCAGACCCCGCCGGCCCCGCCCGTCGCCGCGCCGCCCGCCGCACCCGCGGCCCCGGTGATGCCCGCGACCCCCGTGCCGCCCGTCGCTCCTGCCGCTCCCTTCGCCTCGACGCCTCCCGTCGCTCCTGCCGCTGCGCCCGGTCCCGTCGCCCCTTCCGGCCCCGTCGCCCCGGCCGCTCCCGTCGCCCCGGCCGCGCCTCTCGCCGCGCAGCCCGGGGACGCGCCCGCCGCACCGTTCGGCGGCGGCGACGTCGAGAGCGGCGCGACCATGCGCTTCTCCCCCGCCGCGCTCAAGCGCGAGATGGCCGAGCGCGCGACGGAGGCCTCCGCCGGCGACACCGACGGCACGGGCGTGCCCGCGGGCACGGGCCTCCCCGTGCCGCCGGCCGGAACGCCGGGAACGGGCGAGCCCGTCGTGCTCAGCGCCGGGGTCACTCCGCCGTCCGGGGCGGAGGACACCGGCGTCCCGTCGGCGGAGACCGGTGCGGACCAGGCGACCCCCGGCCCGGCCGCCGAGGACGACCTCACGGAGGCCGTGCCGGGGAACGGGACGGACTCCGGCACGGACTCCGGCACGGACAGCGTCGCGGATGCGGACCGTGACGCCGCCGGCCCCGTGGCGACGACGGACGTGACGAGCGCCGACACGGCCGAGGAGCCCGGGGCGACCGAGGCCCCCGGCGCCGACGCCGCCACGGACCCCGCGACCGGCTCCGACGCGGAGGGTCCGGCGGACCCCGCCTCCCCCGCGGACCCGCCCGGCACGGAGGACGCGCCCGCGGCGCAGGTGGGGGCCCACCCGCCGGCCCCCCAGCCGCTCCCCGCGGCCGAACCGGCCGACGGCGCCCCGGCCGCGCCCGGCGCCTACCCGATCGCCGCCCCGCACACCGGTGGTACGGCCCCGGCCACCACGCCCCACGACGCCCCGGCACCGCAGGGCTTCGGCCCGGGTGCGGGTCCCGCCGCCGCGCCGCACGACGCGCCCGCGCCGCAGGGCTTCGGCCCGGGCGCGGGCCCCGCGCCCTACCCGGCGGCCGCGTCCGCCGACACCTCCTACCCGGGCGGCGCCGCACCGCAGGGGTTCGGTGCCGAGGCGGGGGCCCCGCCGTACCCGGCGGCCGGTGCGCAGCCGGGGCAGCAGCCCGGTGGTCCCGGAGCGATGCCTGGACCGTTCCCGGCCCCCGGGTACCCGGGGACTCCGCCGGCCGACGGCAACGTGCCCGGGGCGTTCCCGGGTTCCGGCCCGCAGGGCGGTCCCCAGGGCGGTCCCCAGGGCGGGGCGGGGCTTCCGCCGCTGCCTCCGTCGTTCCAGCCCGCGGCTCCCGGGCCTGCGCAGCAGTGGCCGGCGCAGCCGGCCCCGGGTGGACAGCCCGCTCCGGGCGGGCAGCCGGTGCCGGGTGGTCAGCCGGTGCCGCCGGCCGCGCCGTTGCCGCCGACCGCAGGGTGGCCGGCTCCCGCGGGGGCCGGTGCTCCGGGTGCGGCCGCGGGCGTACCGGCACAGGCGCAGCCCGCGCCGGAGGCGCCGGGCGGTTACGGCTATCCGCAGGCGCCGCAGGGCGGTTACGGGTTCCCGCACCCGGGGACGCCTCCGCAGCAGGGCGGTTACGGCTATCCGCAGCAGGCCGGGGCCCCGGGCGTACCTCCGCAGGCGCAGGCGCCGGGCGGGTACGGGTACCCGAACCCCGGTGCCGTACCGCCGGGGGCACCGCAGGCGCCGCTGCCGCCGCAGGGCGGTCATCCGGCCGTCGACCCGCGGACGGGCGCCGCCTGGCCCTCGCCCGTGACGCACGACCAGCGGGAGCGGTCCGTGCCGGGTGCGCCGCTCGGGTACAACGCGGCCGTCGAGCTGTCGTCCGACCGTCTGCTGCGGAACAACAAGCAGAAGCCGAAGTCCAGCCGGAACCCGGGCAACGCGGCCCGTTTCAAGCTCGGCGGCAAGAAGGAGGAGGCGGAGCGGCAGCGGAAGCTGGACCTCATCCGGACGCCGGTCCTCTCCTGCTACCGGATCGCGGTCATCTCGCTGAAGGGCGGTGTCGGCAAGACCACGACGACGACCGCGCTCGGCGCGACCCTGGCGACCGAGCGGCAGGACAAGATCCTGGCGATCGACGCCAACCCGGACGCGGGCACGCTCGGCCGCCGGGTGCGGCGCGAGACCGGGGCGACCATCCGCGACCTGGTGCAGGCGATCCCGTACCTCCACTCGTACATGGACATCCGCCGGTTCACCTCGCAGGCGCCGTCCGGTCTGGAGATCCTCGCCAACGACGTGGACCCGGCCGTCTCGACGACCTTCAACGACGAGGACTACCGGCGGGCGATCGACGTCCTGGGCAAGCAGTACCCGATCATCCTCACCGACTCGGGTACGGGTCTGCTGTACAGCGCCATGCGCGGGGTGCTCGACCTGGCCGACCAGCTGATCATCATCTCGACGCCGTCCGTGGACGGCGCGTCGAGCGCCTCGACCACACTGGACTGGCTCTCCGCGCACGGCTACGCGGACCTGGTGCAGCGGTCGATCACGGTCATCTCGGGGGTCCGCGAGACCGGCAAGATGATCAAGGTCGAGGACATCGTGCAGCACTTCCAGACCCGCTGCCGCGGTGTCGTGGTCGTGCCGTTCGACGAGCACCTGTCGGCGGGTGCCGAGGTGGACCTCGACATGATGCGGCCGAAGACCCGGGAGGCGTACTTCCACCTCTCGGCGATGGTGGCCGAGGACTTCGTACGGGCGCAGCAGGCGCAGGGCCTGTGGACCGGCGACGGCCAGGGGGCGGTGCCCCCGCACATGGCCCCGCCGATGCCGGGCCGGTCGATGCCCGGACAGCCGATGCCCGGACAGCCCGTGCCGGGGCAGTACGCGCCGCCCGGGCAGCCCGTTCCCGGTCAGCCGTACGCGCCGCAGGCCCCGCAGCCCGGACAGCCGTACCCGCCGCAGCCGGGTCAGCCCTATCCGCCGCAGGCGTACCCCCAGCCGGGTCAGCCGATGCCGGGTCAGGCGGCGCCCGGTCAGCCGATGCCGGGGCAGTACGCACCCGGGCAGCCCGGTCCGGGGCAGCCGTATCCGGCGCAGGCGCCACAGCCGTACCCGCAGCAGCCGGGTGTGCCGCAGGCCTGGCAGCAGCAGCCGCCGGCACCGCCGCAGCCGGGTCTTCCGCTGCCTCCGCAGACGGACGGTGAGGGGCCCCCGCAGGCGCCGCCAGCCCCTCAACAGTAAGGCGTCACAGGCGTAGACCAATGAGGCTCCGTATCGGCTCTCCGATACGGAGCCTCATGGCGTTCCCGCAGCCCACACGGGGTTTGAGGGATCGTTGACGACGGCAGACCACCGCTGATACACCTTCGCTTCACCCATCGTCAGCCCAAGATCCACGGCAGAAACCCCGACGCGAGGTCACGTCCCATGGTCATGGTCACGAAGGCTCCACCCCGTCCCGCCCCCGTCCGCAGAGCCCTACGACTGCTGCTCGCCGCCGGTCTCGCCGCCGGTTCCCTCGCCGCGGTTCCCGGCACCGCGCGGGCGGAGGACGAGAAGTCCGGCGGCACCACGCTCACGGTGGCCGTCTCGCAGAGCATCGACTCGCTGAGCCCGTTCCTCGCCCAGAAGCTCACCTCGACCAGCATCCACCGGCTGGCCTACGAGTACCTCACCAACTACGACCCCAAGGACGCGCGGACGGTCCCGGGCCTCGCGACCGCCTGGACGCCGTCGGCGGACAAGCTGACGTGGACGTACACCATCCGCAAGGACTCGACCTGGTCCGACGGGAAGCCGGTCACCGCGGAGGACGCGGCCTGGACCTTCCGGAAGATGATGACCGACCCGAACGCCGCCACGGCGAACGGCAGCTTCACGGCCAACTTCGCCGAGGTCACCGCGAGCGACCCGCAGACACTGGTGATCCGGCTGAAGAAGCCGCAGGCGACGATGACGGCGCTCGACGTGCCGATCGTGCCCAAGCACGTCTGGGAGAAGGTCGGCGACTTCTCGAAGTTCAACAACGACAAGCAGTTCCCCATCGTGGGCAACGGCCCGTTCGTCATCACCGACTTCAAGGTCGACCAGTACATCAAGCTCAAGCCGAACAAGAAGTTCTGGCGGGGCGCGCCCAAGTTCGACGAGCTGGTCTTCAAGTACTACAAGGACGGGGACGCCGCCGTCGCCGCCCTGCAGAAGGGCGAGGTCTCCTTCGTACCGAACCTGACGCCCGCCCAGGCCGACGCCCTGAAGACCCAGAAGGACATCAAGGTCAACGACGCCCCCGGCCGCCGCTTCTACGCCCTGGCCACCAACCCGGGCGCGAAGGCCAGGGACGGCAAGACCTTCGGCAACGGCCACCCGGCGCTCCTCGATCCCGCCGTGCGCAAGGCGCTCTTCCTCGCGGTCGACCGCACCACCATCGTCGACAAGGTCTTCCAGGGCCACGCCGTCGAGGGGGAGGGCTACATCCCGCCGCGCTTCGGCTCGTACTTCTGGGAGCCGCCCGCCGCGCAGAAGCGGGCGTACGACCCGGCCGCGGCCGAGAAGGTCCTCGACGCCGCCGGGTACCGGAAGAACGCCGAGGGCAAACGCCTCGGCAAGGACGGCAGGCCGCTCGACTTCCGGATCCTCTGTCACGCCACCGACCCCAACGACAAGGCGGTCGGCAAGTACCTCCAGGAGTGGTGGGGCAAGCTCGGCATCGGCCTGAAGGTCGAGTGCCTGGACAGCGTCTCCGACCCGTGGGCCAAGGGCGACTACGACCTCGCCTTCGACGGCTGGTCGGTCAACCCCGACCCGGACTACGTGCTGTCGATCCACACCTGCGGCACGCTCCCGGCGACGCCGAAGGACACCGGCGCCACCGACAACTTCATCTGCGACCCGCAGTTCGACGGGCTGTACGCGCAGCAGGCGGTGGAGTACGACGCCGCCAAGCGGGCGGATCTGGTGAAGCGGATGCAGTCCCGGCTGTACGACACGGGGTACATGAACGTCATGGCCTACCCGAACGCCCTGGAGGCGTACCGCACCGATCAGATCCGGTCCATCACGACCATGCCGGAGGCCGCCGGCAACCTGTGGGGGCAGGACGGCTACTGGAGCTGGTGGTCGGCCGTGCCGACCGCCCAGGCCGAGGACGACCAGGGCGGCTCGTCCACCGGGGTGATCGTGGGCATCGTCGTGGCCGTGGTGGTCGTCGTCGGCGTCGGCCTCCTCCTCGGGCTGCGCCGCCGCTCCACCGCCGACGACCGCGAGTAGTACGTGACGACGGCAAGCACTCCCGCCGACGTGGCGCGGGCCCCGGAGGCCCGCGCCACGGACGGCGCATCCCGCACCGGTTCCTCCGCCGGCTACCTCCGCCACGCGGCGGGGAAGCTGGGCGGCGCGCTCGTCTCGCTCTTCGCCGTGCTGGTCACCAGCTTCTTCCTCTTCCGGATCATCCCCGGTGACCCGGTGAAGGCGATGACCCACGGCGTGCCCACCTCGGCCGAACAACTCGCCACCCTGCGGCACCAGTTCGGCCTCGACCTGCCGCTGTGGCAGCAGTTCACCGACTACTGCTCCAAGGCCCTGAGCGGCGATCTCGGCACCTCGTTCCAGTTCCGCGCCCCGGTCGGCGACCTGATCGCGGAGAAGCTGCCCGCGACGCTGCTGCTGACCGGCGTCGCCGTGGTGATCTACTCGGCGCTCGGCCTCTGGCTCGGCACCCGCTCGGCCTGGCGTCACGGCGGTCTCGGCGACAGGCTGAACACCGGGATCGCACTGACCCTGTGGTCGGTGCCCTCCTTCTGGCTCGGCCTGCTGCTCATCATCGTCTTCTCGGTCGGCATGGGGCCGATCCCCGGCCTGTTCCCGACCGGCGGCATGGAGTCCGGGACCGGCGAGACCGGCTTCGGCTACGTCCTCGACGTCGCCCACCACCTGGTCCTGCCGGTGGTGACGCTCGTCGCCGTCGGCTACGCGCAGACGCTGCTGGTGATGCGTTCCTCGCTCCTCGACGAGATGGGCGGCGACTACCTGACGACGGCACGGGCCAAGGGGCTGCGCGACGACATGGTGCGCCGGCGGCACGCCGTGCCGAACGCGCTGCTCCCGACCGTCACCATGATCTTCATCAACCTGGGCCATGTGGCGGCCGGTTCGATCCTGGTGGAGACCGTGTTCTCCTGGCCGGGCCTCGGCGGGCTGTTCTACCAGGCGCTGAGCGTGCCCGATCTGCCGCTCGTGCAGGGCCTGTTCGTGGTCTTCGCCGGAGCGATGATCCTGATGAACCTGATCGCCGACCTGCTCTATCCGCTGCTCGATCCCCGGGTGGGCCGATGACCGCGACGGAGAAGACGACCCCCGAGGGCGCGCCCCCCACGGACGCGCCCCCGAAGGACACGCCCCCGACGAGGACGTCGCTGGTGTGGGCGCGCCGCCGGAGCACGGTGGCCCGCTTCTGGCGGCGGTACCGCGGCCACCGCGCCGGGCTGTTCGGCCTCGCCGGGCTCACGCTGATCGCCCTGATCGCCCTCGCCGCCCCGCTGCTCGTCGGCGCCGACGTGCAGTCGGTGACCGAGGCCCCGGGCACCGCCCTGGAGCCGCCGAGCGCCGAGTTCCCCCTGGGCACCGACCAGTTCGGCCGTTCGCTGCTCGGGCTGCTGATCTGGGGGGCGCGGATCTCGCTGCTCGTCGGACTGCTCGCGGCGACCCTGTCGGTCGCCATCGGCACGCTGGTCGGCATCATCGCCGGGCACTACGGCGGCTGGTTCTCGACCGTCGTCATGCGGATCACCGACTGGTTCCTGGTGATGCCGACGCTGGTCCTGGCGATCGTGCTCGCGACCGTCATGTCCCGGTCGATGTGGACGGTGGTGATCGCCATCGGGGTGACCTCCTGGCCGACCACCGCCCGCCTGGTGCGGGCGCAGACGATCGCCGTGGAGTCCCGCCCGTACATCGAGCGGGCGACCGCGCTCGGCGGGGGCCACGGCCACATCATGAGCCGGCACGTGCTGCCGAACGTGATGCCGCTGGTGCTCGCGCAGACCACGCTCGGCATCTCGACCGCCATCCTCACGGAGGCGACCCTCGCCTTCCTCGGACTCGGCGATCCGACGGTGGTCTCCTGGGGCGGGATGCTCCAGGACGCCCGCGAGGCGGGCGCGGTCTCCTCGGGGCACTGGTGGTACCTGGCCCCGCCGGGGATCGCGATCGCCCTGGTCGCCCTCGCGTTCACCCTGTGCGGCCGGGCCGTCGAGTCCGTCCTCAACCCGAAGCTGGGGGTGGGGCGTTGAGCCTCCTCGAAGTGCGGAACCTGAAGGTGACGTACGGGTCGGGCGCGGACGCCGTGCCCGCCGTGCGCGGGGTCGACCTGTCCCTGGCGGCGGGTCGCAAGCTGGGCGTGGCGGGTGAGTCCGGCTGCGGCAAGTCCACTCTCGCGCTGGCGCTGCTGCGCCTGCTGCCGCCCTCGGCACGGATCGAGGGCGAGGTCCTGCTCGACGGCGAGGACGTCCTCGCCATGAAGTGGGGCCGGCTGCGGGCCGTGCGCTGGGCGGGCGCGTCGATCGTCTTCCAGGGCGCGATGCACTCGCTGAACGCCGTGCGGCGGATCGGGGACCAGATCGCCGAACCGCTGCTCGTGCACGGCAGGGCGACGCCGGCGGCGGCCCGCGGGCGGGTCGGGGAGCTGCTCGAACAGGTCGGCCTGCCGGCAGCCCGGGCCGCCGCGTATCCGCACGAGCTGTCCGGCGGCCAGCGGCAGCGCGTGATGATCGCGATGGCGCTGGCCTGCGACCCGCTGCTGATCGTGGCGGACGAGCCGACGACGGCGCTCGACGTGATGATCCAGGCGCAGATCCTGCGGCTCATCGAGGGGCTCGTCGCCGAACAGTCCATCAGCCTCCTGATGATCAGCCACGACCTGGCCGTCCTCGCCGACACCTGCGACCGGCTCGCCGTGATGTACGCGGGACGGGTCGTCGAGGAGGGGCCGGCGCGGGCCGTGTACGAGGCGGCCGAGCACCCGTACGGGCGGGCGCTGTCCTCGGCGTTCCCCCGCGTCGGGGACCTCGCGTCCCGGCGGGCGCCGCGCGGCCTGCCGGGCGACCCGCCCGACCCGGCCGACCTGCCCGGCGGCTGCTCCTTCCGGCCCCGCTGTCCGGTGGCGGTGGAGGCCTGCGCCGAGGAGGACCAGGAACTGCGGGAGGCGGGCGCGGGGCGCCGGGCCGCCTGCGTACACGTGGGGAGCACGACATGAGCGACACCGCGAGCGATGCCGTGGACACCGCCCCGGGACCCGGCGACGCCGGCGCCGGGCGAACGGGCTCCGGCGCGGGACCGCTGCTGTCGGCGCGCGGACTGCACGTCACCTTCCCCGGCCGGCGCGGCGCGCCGCCCGCCCGCGCGGTGGACGGGGTGGACCTGGACGTCGCCCCCGGCGAGATCGTGGCCCTCGTCGGGGAGTCCGGCTGCGGCAAGACGACGCTGGCCCGCACCCTCCTCGGCCTGGTCCGGCCCACGTCGGGAGCGGTCGCCTTCGACGGCGAGCCGCTCTCGTACACCTCCGGGGCCCTCAGGTCCTACCGGAAGCGGGCCCAGCTGGTCCTCCAGGACCCGAGCGGTTCGCTGAACCCCCGGCACACCGTGTACGACGCGGTCGCCGAGGGGCTGCGGATCCACGGGTACGCCGGGGACGAGCGGGCCGCGGTCGCCGGTGCCCTCGCGCGGGCGGGGCTACGGCCTCCGGAACGCTTCTTCCTCCGCTACCCGCACGAGCTGTCCGGCGGACAGCGCCAGCGGGTCGTCATCGCGGGCGCGCTGGTCCTGGAGCCCGAACTGATCGTCGCCGACGAGCCGGTGGCGTCCCTCGACGCGTCCGTACGCGGCGAGATCCTGGCGCTGCTGCTGCGCCTGCGCGACGAACTCGGGCTCTCCGCCCTGGTCGTGACGCACGACCTCGGGCTGGCGTGGAACATCGCCGACCGGGTGGCGGTGATGTACCTCGGGCGGGTCGTGGAGACCGGCACGGTGGAGTCCGTCCTCACCCGCCCGCAGCACCCCTACACACAGGCCCTGTTGTCCGTCCTGCCGGAGTCCGCGGACCCCTCGGTCGTCCTGACCGGCGAGCCCCCGGACCCCTCCCGCATCCCCACGGGCTGCCGCTTCCACGTCCGCTGCCAGGTCCTGGCCTCGGGCGAGGCCGCCGCCGTCGCCCACCGCTGCCGCGACGAGCTCCTGCCCGTCCTGGGCGGCGGCGGCGAGCAGGCGGTGGCCTGCCACTGGGCGGGGCGGGAGGGAGTACGGGGCTGAGCCGCCCCGGCCGAGGGGTCCGGCCGGGCGACGTCCGCCGAGGCCCCTCAGCCCCGTGCGCTCACGGTCCGGCGGACTCTCCACGCTGCTGTGCCGCCCTCCGGACCCGCGGCTCGCGGGCGGCCCCGAGGGCGTCACGGGGCAGTCGAGGGGGCGGGTCCGCGGCCCGCCGGAGCTCCCGGTCGACTGGTGGGCGCCGGGCGGGGCGCCGCGACGGGGACTACGGCGCGGGGTGCTCCCGGTCGTAGGTCCCCGTCAGCTCGCGGCAGCGCCGCACGTCGCCGGCCATCGCCTGGAGCAGGTCGTCCAGGGTGTCGAACTTGAGCATGCCGCGCACGTACGCCAGGAAGTCCACGGCCACGTGCAGGCCGTACAGGTCGAGCCCCTCGCGGTCGATCGCGTACGCCTCGACCGTCCGCTCCGTGCCGTCGAACTGCGGGTTCGTGCCGACCGAGATGGCCGCCGGCATCCGCTCCCCCGCCGCCGTCAGCCAGCCGGCGTAGACGCCGTCCGCGGGGATCGCGGTGTGCGGCAGCGTCTCGACGTTGGCCGTCGGGAAGCCGAGTTCGCGGCCGCGCTGCGCGCCGCGGACCACGATGCCCTCGACCCGGTGCGGGCGTCCGAGGATCTCGGCCGCTCCGGCCATGTCGCCCTCGGCGACGAGGCTGCGGGTGAGGGTGGACGAGAAGGGCCGGCCGCCGCCCGCCGCGCCGCTGACGTACAGGTCGATGACGTCGACCTCGTAGTCGTAGGTCTCGCCGAGCTCGGCGAGGAACGCGACGTCGCCGGCGGCCCGGTGCCCGAAGCGGAAGTTGGGGCCCTCGATGACGGCCTTGGCGTGCAGCTTGTCGACCAGCACCTTGACGATGAAGTCCGCCGGGGACAGCTGGGAGAACTCGGCGGTGAACGGCAGCACCAGGACCGCGTCCACGCCGAGTTCCCCGATCAGCTCGGCACGCCGGTGGTGCGGGGCGAGCAGCGGCGGGTGGCTGCCGGGCCGCACGACCTCGGAGGGGTGCGGGTCGAACGTCACGACGACGGTGGGGACGCCGAGCTCCCGGGCGCGCTCGACGGCCCGCCCGATGATCAGCTGGTGTCCGCGGTGCACCCCGTCGTAGGAGCCGATGGTGACGACGCTGCGCCCCCAGTCCTGGGGAATGTCCTCCAAGCCACGCCAGCGCTGCACTGTGACCGCTCCTCGTCCGCCTGTTCGCCGATTACGCCGGTCTAAGACTGCCATGCCGACGGCCATCGGTTGGCATCGGCATGGAGGTGCCGCGGCTCCGCGACGTCCGGAGGGTGTCCGGGCCGAGCAGCGGCGCCCAGTCGCCGGGGGCGGCGTCCGTCCAGCGGGCGAGCAGCGCGGCGACGGCGGGGAACGCGCGGCAGTGCGCGGCGAGGGCCCGGTCGAAGCGCCGGACGCCGTCGGGCGTACGCGCGCACAGGACGCCGACCCGGTGCACGAGGTCCCGGGTGCGCGCCTCGCTGCGCCGCCCCGCGCCCTCGGCGGCGGCCGCCAGGAGCGCCTCCAGGACGGTGAACTCCCCCGTTTCGGCCTCGTACCGCTCGTGCTCCAGGAGTACGTCGAGCAGCTCGGCGCGCAGGTGCCGGGAGGCACCGGTGCCGGGCGCCGCGAGCACCGGCGCCAGGGCGCGGCGCACGGGCGCGGGGCGGCCCCTGATCAGGCCGGCGACCAGCGGGTGCAGGACCGCCCTGGCCGCCGGTCCGTCCTCGAACCGGCGGTCGACGAAGGCGGCCACGTGCCCGGCGCCGTCGGGGTGGCGGCCCGCGTAGTCGCGCACGAGGGCCGCGATCCTGCGGGCGAGTGCGGGGGTGTCGACCTCGGCGAGCGCCCGCAGCGCGGCGGCCGGTTCCTCACCGGCGCCCCGCAGCCGGGTGCGGAAGGCGCCGAGGACCTGCTCGGGGTGGCTGCCGAGCGCCTCGGCGAGGGCGGCCGCCGGCACCCGGGGCTCGGCCAGGGCCCGGGGCAGATGGCGGGCCCTGGTGTGCGGGTCGCGGACCAGCAGGCCCAGGGCGGCACCGTGGAGCGACCGGTCGCCGGGGCGGGCGAGCAGCGCGAGGGCCGCGTAGCGCAGCAGCTCCCGGTCGGCGGAGGTGCCCGCGTGGTCGGCGACCAGCTGCCCGTAGGCGGCGGCCGCCACCCTCCGCTCCGGACGTCCGTCGTCGTGGGCCCAGCGGTCCACCGCCCGGCAGACGGCCGCCGGCTCGTCCTCGGCGAGAACCGCCAGGAGCCCGTCGGCCAGCGGGTGCGCGGTGGCGACCAGCGCCTCGCACAGGTCGTCGACGGCCGGCCCCCTCCGCGTGTGCAGCAGCGCCTGCGCCGTCGTCGCCACGGTGGCCCCCGGCGGGCCCGGCACCGGCCGCTCGTCCCCGAACCACCGGCACAGCAGCGGCTGCACCCCGCGGGGGTCGGCCACGAGCATCCCCGCCACCACCTCGAGGGCCCGCTCCTCACCACGGGCCCCGCCGTCCGGGGCGTCCGCGGCGGCGCGCTCACGCGTCGGGGCCGCGTCGACGCGGTCCCGCGGGGCGTCGGCCGCGGGATGGGGCGGCGGGTCGGCCGGGACGAGGCGGCGCAGCAGGTCGATGCGCTCGTCCTCGCCGAGCGGCAGGTTCTGCCAGAACCCCGGCCCGAAGGGGGCGAGGGCCGCGGGCCGTCCGGGCCGGGCTCCGACGCGGTCGGCGAGCAGCCGCAGGACGGGCAGGTACGGCCGGGGGTCGGGCAACCGCCGCACGCTCTCGCCGAGCAGCCGGGCGGCCCACCAGGGACCGTCCCCGCCGGGGTCCTCGTCCGGGCCCGCGTCGGCGAAGCGCGCCAGCGACTCGACGAGCGCGGCGAGCCGGGGCGCGAGCCCGGCCGGTCCGCGCTCCCGGTGGAGCAGCAGCAGGGCCTGGAGGACCGGCCCGATGCGGTGCGGCGGCACGGGCGGGTGCCCGGCCGCTCCCGCCGGGGGCACACCGTCCCGCTGCCGGGGAACGGTGGACGGGCCCGGGGCGGCCACCGTGCCCGGCGTGACGGGCGCGTGCGGCGAGGTCACCGGGCCCGGGGTGACGGGCGCGTGCGGCGAGGTCACCGGGCCCGGGGTGACGGGCGAGTGCGGTGTGGTCACCGGGCCCGGGGCGGCCGAGGCGGTGGCCGCGGTGAGGGCCGGCGCGGCCCGGCGGGCGGGATGGGCGGTCGCGGGGGCGGACGGGTCGTCGTGGTGGCGGTGGACGAGGGAGTGGAGGGCGGCGTCGAGGTCGAGGTGGGCGGCCTGGACCCAGTCGGCGAGTTCCTCGTGGGCGAAGCGGTAGCCGGAGCCGGCGGGGACGAGGAGGCCTTCGGTGAGGACTGCGGAGGCCCAGCCCTCCCGCCAGGGGAAGAGCTCCTCGAAGGAGTCGCGGTCGAGGAGCCCGTGTCCGGGGCCGAGACAGCGACGGGCCGCCTCGTGGACCTGGCCGGTGACGCGCGCGGCGAGACGGCGTACGGCCGTGCCGCGCAGGAGGGGCCGGGAGCCCGCGGCGATCCGGACGGCCACGCGGAGGCACAGGAGGTCCAGGTAGGCGGTGAAGATCTCCTCGCGGCCCGGCCGTCCGGGGGCCCCGCCGGGCAGGGCCGCGCGGACCTCGGCGAGCAGCCGGAGGGCGAGCGGGTGCCGGGCGTCCGCCTCGGCGAGGTCCGTCTCGTCGAGCCCGTACCCCCCGCGTACGTCCCTGGCCTCGCTCTCGGAGTACGCGCCGAGGGTGACGGCGGCGGGCGGTCCGTCGCCCGGGGCTCCCGGCGGACGGTGGAGGGCGTCGGGGCCGTAGAGGGCGCCCGCCTGTTCCCAGTGCTCCGGGCGGCAGGCGGTGACGAGCCGGGTGTGGTGGGCGCGGAGCCACCGCTCGGTGGCGGCGGTCCAGTCGGCGAGGCGGTGGGCGAGGCGCGGGGGCATCTCCTCGGGGCCGTCGAGGAGGACGAGGAGGGGGCGGCCGGCGTCCCGGGCGAGGGCGGCGGCGCGCTCGGGGGTGGCGGTCGTGGTGTCGCCGAGTGCCCCGGAGGCGGCGACGATGCGCCCCGCCTGGTGGAGGGCGCGGCCGACGGCGTCGGCGAGGGAGTGGTCGTCGGCGCGCAGGTCGGCGCCGCGCAGCCGGACGGTGGGGGCGGGCTCCTCGCCGCGGGCCCGGTGGGCACAGAGCGAGGCGAGGGCGGTGGTACGGCCGGTTCCGGGGCCGCCGACCAGAGCGAGCACAGGCGCGTCGCCGACCGTGAAGCGGGCGAACTCGCGGGCGCAGTCGGGGCGTTCGACGGGTTCGGGCCAGGGTCCGGTCTCGCCGACGGGGCCGGTGGAGGTGGCGGTGAGTTCGAGGACGCCGGCGAGGTTGAGGTCGGGACCGTAGGCGGGGACGGTGGCGGCGTTGCGGCGCAGCAGGGCGGTGAGGGGGCCGTCGGGCCGGAGCGGCACCGCGTATCCGGCGGCCTGGCGGTCGCCGTGCAGGGCGGTGCCGAGGACGGCGAGGACGGTGCCGGTGGTGGTGTCGAGGACGGGGCCGCCGGCGGCCTGGCCGCCGAGTCTGAGCGCCTCGGCGCCCTCGGTGCCGATGGCGAGTTCGAGGGCGTCGTCGAGGGCGTGGAAGCGGTCGGTGGCGGTGTACGTGACGGTGGCGGGGCCGAGGACGCGTGCCTCGCGCCAGCCGTGGGCGGCGATCCGCACGTACGTCCCCGGTTCGATCTCCGCGCGGGTCGCGAGCGGCAGCGGGCGCCCGCCGAGCCCTTCGGTGCGGACGAGGGCGAGGCCGCTCTCGGGCAGCGGGGTGACGGCCTCGGCCTCGGCGAGCCAGGTGCGGTCGCCGGGGGCGTGCAGGACGACACGGCTGAGCCCGTCGACGGCTTCGTGACTGGTGACGACCGTTCCGTGGTGGTCGGCGAGGAATCCGGTGCCGCGCGGCCGGCCCGCCGGATCGCAGATCCGCACCAGCGTCGCCAGGTCCCCGCGTCCCATGGTGACGACGGTAGGCCGCCGGTGATCACCGCACGACGCTCGGCGGGAAACGCGCCCCCTGACACTCCCCCGTTCACTCCGAGCGCCTCCCCGTTGGGGTGAATTTCCTGGGCTCGGGCGGACAGTGACTTCCTGGGGGGAAGCCGGGGGAACGACGTGGGGCGGGCCCGCGCGACGCGTGCCCGCCCCACCGGGGGTCCGGACGTGCTCAGCCGAAGACGGCCAGGCTCTTCGCCTTGCCCCGCTGGTCCTCGACCAGCGCGAGCAGCGTGCCGTCGGGTCCGAAGACCGCGACGGGCCCCTTCGGGTACTCCGGCATCTCCAGGCGGACGCCGTTGAGCAGCAGCTTGGCCCGCTTCTCGTCGACGTCCCAGCGGGGGAACGCCGCCGTGGCCGCGTCGGCGACCGGCATGACCGTGAGCTCCTCCTGGAGCTGGTCCAGGGTCCTGGCCGCGTCCAGCTTGTACGGCCCGACCCGGGTGCGGCGCAGCGCGGTCAGGTGGCCGCCCACGCCGAGTCCGGCACCGAGGTCCCGGGCGAGCGCCCGGATGTACGTACCGGAGGAGCAGACGACCGAGACGACGAGGTCGACGACGGGCGTGCCGTCCTCGGCCACGGCCTCCCGGACGTCGTACACCCGGAAGGAGGAGACGGTGACCGGGCGGGCCGGGATCTCGAACTCCTCGCCGCCGCGCACGCGCGCGTACGACCGCTTGCCGTCGATCTTGATCGCGGAGACCTTCGACGGCACCTGCATGATGGCGCCGGTCAGCTCGGCGACGCCCGCGTCGATGCCCTCTCGGGTCACCCCGGAGGCGTCCACGGAGGCGGTGATCTCGCCCTCGGCGTCGTCGGTGATCGTCGTCTGGCCCAGGCGGATGGTGCCCAGGTACTCCTTCTCGGTCAGCGCGAGGTGACCGAGGAGCTTGGTCGCCCGCTCCACGCCGAGGACGAGGACGCCGGTGGCCATGGGGTCGAGCGTGCCGGCGTGGCCGACGCGGCGGGTCCTGGCGATCCCCCGCATCTTGGCCACGACGTCGTGCGAAGTGAAGCCCGACGGCTTGTCGACGATGACAAGGCCGTCGGGCGTCTTGGCTGCGGTGCTCATTCGGCGGCTTCGTCCTCGCCCGGCTTCTTGTAGGGGTCGGCTTCGCCGGCGAAGGAGGCGCCCGAGGAGGCCTCCCGCACCTGGGCGTCCGAGGCCCGTGCCTTGTCGAGGAGGTCCTCGATCGTCTTGGCGTTCTCCGGGAGGGCGTCGGCCACGAAGGTCAGGGTGGGGGTGAACTTGGTCCCCGCCGCCCGGCCCACGGCCGAACGGAGGATGCCCTTGGCGCTCTCCAGACCGGCCGCGGCGCTCGCCCGCTCCTCGTCGTCGCCGTAGACCGTGTAGAAGACCGTGGCCTCCCGCAGGTCACCGGTGACGCGGGTGTCCGTGATGGTCACGTGCGTACCCAGGCGGGGGTCCTTGATGCCGCGCTGCAGCTTCTCGGCGACCACCTCCCGGATGAGGTCCGCCAGCTTCTTCGCCCGCGCGTTGTCGGCCACTGGTCCTTCTCCTTCTTTGCCTTGCTCAATCAGTCTTCATCAGTGTGGAGCCTGCGGCGCACCGACAGCAGCTCCACCTCGGGACGCGCGGCGACGAGCCGCTCACAGCGGTCGAGCACGTCCGACACGAATCCGTGGTCCCCGGACACCAGCGCGACGCCCAGCCGGGCCCTGCGGTGGAGGTCCTGGTCGCCCACCTCGGCCGCGCTCACGGAGAACTTGCGCTGGAGCTCGGCGACGATGGGCCGGACGACGGAGCGTTTCTCCTTCAGCGAATGAACGTCGCCGAGGAGCAGATCGAAGGACAGAGTCCCCACGTACATGCGGTGCCGGATGTCCCGCCGGTTCGGGTTCGGTGGCCTGCCGGGCCGTCGCTCGGCAGGGACACCAGAACCGTACACGCAACGGCCGGGGCCGATCGACGGAATAACTTCCGCCGACCGGCCCCGACTCAGTGCTGCGATCGGACGCGATCAGGCGCGCGGCTTCTCGCGCATCTCGTACGTCGCGATGACGTCGTCGATCTTGATGTCGTTGAAGTTTCCGAGGTTGATACCGCCCTCGAAGCCTTCGCGGATCTCGGTGACGTCGTCCTTGAAGCGGCGCAGACCGTGGATCGTGAGGTCCTCGGCGATGACCTTGCCGTCGCGGACGAGGCGCGCCTTGGTGTTGCGCTTGACCTCGCCGGAGCGGATGAGGACACCGGCGATGTTGCCCAGCTTGGACGAGCGGAAGACCTCGCGGATCTCCGCCGTACCGAGCTCGACCTCTTCGTACTCCGGCTTGAGGAGACCCTTCAGGGCCGCCTCGATCTCCTCGATGGCCTGGTAGATCACCGAGTAGTACCGGACGTCGACGCCCTCGCGCTCCGCCATCTGCGCGGCACGGCCGGCCGCACGGACGTTGTAGCCGATGACGATGGCGTCGGAGCCCATCGCCAGGTCGATGTCGGACTCGGTGACCGCACCCACACCGCGGTGCAGGACCCGGATGTCGACCTCTTCACCGACGTCGAGCTGGAGCAGCGAGGCTTCGAGGGCCTCGACCGCACCGGACGCGTCGCCCTTGATGATGAGGTTGAGTTCCTGGACCAGACCGGCCTTGAGCACCTTGTCGAGGTCCTCGAGGGACACCCGGCGGACGCGCTTGGCGAAGGCGGCGTTGCGCTCACGCGCAGCGCGCTTCTCGGCGATCTGGCGGGCCGTACGGTCCTCGTCGACCACCAGGAGGTTGTCGCCGGCACCCGGCACGTTGGTGAGACCGAGCACCAGGACGGGAGTCGACGGGGTCGCCTCCTCGACGTTGTTGCCCTTGTCGTCGAGCATCGCCCGGACGCGGCCGTACGCGTCGCCGACCACCACGGTGTCGCCGATGCGCAGCGTTCCGCGCTGGACCAGGACGGTCGAGACGGCACCGCGACCGCGGTCGAGGTGGGACTCGATCGCAATACCCTGCGCGTCCTGGTTCGGGTTGGCCCGCAGGTCGAGCGAGGCGTCGGCGGTGAGGACGACGGCCTCCAGCAGGGAGTCGATGTGCAGACCCTGCTTGGCGGAGATGTCGACGAACATCGTGTCGCCGCCGTACTCCTCGGCCACCAGACCGAACTCGGTCAGCTGACCGCGGACCTTGGTCGGGTCGGCACCCTCGACGTCGATCTTGTTGACCGCGACGACGATCGGGACGCCGGCGGCCTTGGCGTGGTTGAGCGCCTCGATCGTCTGCGGCATGACGCCGTCGTTGGCCGCGACCACGAGGATCGCGATGTCGGTCGACTTCGCACCACGGGCACGCATGGCGGTGAACGCCTCGTGACCCGGGGTGTCGATGAAGGTGATGCGACGCTCTTCGCCGTTGACCTCGGTACCCACCTGGTAGGCACCGATGTGCTGGGTGATGCCACCGGCCTCGCCCGCGACGACGTTCGTCTTGCGGATCGCGTCGAGCAGTCGGGTCTTACCGTGGTCGACGTGACCCATGACGGTGACGACCGGCGGACGGGAGACCAGAGCCTCTTCGCCGCCCTCGTCCTCGCCGAACTCGATGTCGAAGGACTCGAGGAGCTCGCGGTCCTCCTCCTCCGGGCTGACGATCTGGACGACGTAGTTCATCTCGTCGCCGAGCATCTGCAGCGTGTCGTCGGAGACCGACTGCGTGGCCGTGACCATCTCGCCGAGGTTCATCATCACCGCGACGAGCGACGCCGGGTTGGCGCCGATCTTCTCGGCGAAGTCGGTGAGGGACGCACCGCGCGACAGGCGAATGGTGTCGCCGTTGCCGCGAGGCAGCATCACGCCGCCCACGGACGGGGCCTGCATGGCCTCGTACTCCTGGCGCCTCTGACGCTTCGACTTGCGACCACGACGCGCGGGACCGCCGGGGCGACCGAAGGCGCCCTGCGTGCCACCACGGGCACCCGGACCGCCGGGACGGCCACCGAAGCCACCGGGACGACCGCCGAAGCCGCCGCCACCGCCGCCGGGACCACCCGGACGACCGCCGCCGCCACCGGGACCACCGGGACGGCCGGCGAAGCCGCCACCGCCGCCGCCGGGACCGGCCGGACGACCGGCGAAGCCGGGACGACCGCCACCGCCGCCGCCGGGACCACCCGGACGACCGCCGGGGCCACCGGGACCACGACCGCCAGGACCGGGACGCGGGCCGGCAGCGGGACGCTGCGGCATCATGCCCGGGTTCGGACGGTTACCGCCGGGCGCGCCGCCCGGACGGGGAGCCTGCGGACGCGGCATGCCACCGGGGGTGGGACGCGCGCCGCCCTGGCCCTGCGGACGCGGGGCGCCACCGGGGCCACCCTGCGGACGCGGAGCGCCCGGAACGGCGCCGGGGCCGCCCTGCGGACGCGGGGCGCCGCCACCGGGACGGGGCGACTGCGGTCGCGCCATGCCGGTGGAGCCACCCGAGGTGAACGGGTTGTTGCCCGGACGCGGGCCGGCCGGACGGGCACCGCCCGGACGGGGGGCCTGCTGGCCGCCGGGGCGCGGAGCACCCTGGCCCTGCGGGCGGGGGGACTGCTGACCCGGACGGGCGGGACGCTCGCCGGTGGGGCGGGGTCCCTGCGCGGCGCCACCGGGACGCTGACCGGCGGCGGGAGCCGACGGAGGCGCGGTGAACTCGGGGGCGGCCGGAGCCGGCGTGACCGGCTTGGGGGCGGGCTTCGGGCCCGGGCGGGGGCCCGAGGCGGCCGGAGCCGGAGAGGGGGTGCTGCTCGCGGGCGCGGCCGGAGTGACCGGAGCCGGCGCCGCGGGCGCGGCGGGGGCCGGCTTGGGGGCCGGGGCGCCGGGCTTGGGGGCAGCGGGACGTGCCGCGGCGGCCGGAGACGGCGCCGCGGGGGAGGGCGCCGCCTTGCGGGGCGCGCCGGGCTTGGCAGCGGTCTTGCCGGCGTTGCCGCCGGGACCCTGCAAAGCGTCAGTCAACTTGCGCACGACCGGCGCCTCGATCGTCGAGGACGCCGAACGGACGAACTCACCGAGTTCTTGGAGCTTGGCCATGACGACCTTGCTCTCCACACCGAACTCCTTGGCGAGTTCGTATACCCGGACCTTAGCCACTTCGCTCCTTTTAGGTCCGGATTACCGCCGGACCGTCGCTACTTCATGGGCGTACTCATCGCGTACTCATCGAGTGCTCATCGCAATCTCGACCTACTTCCAACTCGCGAGGTACCTGACCGCACGGTGATCCGTGCCGTACTTCTTCACTGCGGTGCCGACCGCTCGACGTGGTGACGCAGTTCCGTCGTGTCGAGCGGGCCCTGGACCTTGAAGGCCCTCGGGAACGCCCGGCGGCGGACCGCAAGGTCGAGACAGACCACGGCGGGGTGCACGTACGCACCCCGGCCGGGCAGCGTACCGCGATCATCCGGAACACACTCGTCCTTGATCACCACGATCCGCAGCAGATCGCTCTTGGCCGCTCGCTCCCGACATCCCACACAGGTTCGTTCAGGGCATACGCGGGCTTGCGTCCGGCCAGACACGATTAAGTCTACCTCCCCGTACCGACCCCACCCGTTCGGGGCAAGAATCGAACAGTTGTTGGCCAAAAACGATCTCAGTCCTGCGGGCCGGCCGGCTCCGTGTCGGGACGGATGTCGATCCGCCAGCCGGTGAGGCGGGCGGCGAGGCGGGCGTTCTGGCCCTCCTTGCCGATCGCCAGCGACAGCTGGTAGTCCGGCACCGTCACCCGGGCGGACCGGGCGGCCATGTCCACGACCTCGACCTTGGAGACCCGCGCCGGGGAGAGCGCGTTCGCCACCATCTCGGCCGGGTCGTCCGACCAGTCGACGATGTCGATCTTCTCGCCGAGCAGCTCCGCCATCACGTTGCGGACGCGGCTGCCCATCGGGCCGATGCAGGCGCCCTTGGGGTTCAGGCCCGAACGGGTGGACCGCACGGCGATCTTGGTGCGGTGACCGGCCTCACGGGCGATCGCCGCGATCTCGACCGAGCCGTCGGCGATCTCCGGCACCTCGAGGGCGAAGAGCTTCTTCACCAGATTGGGGTGGGTGCGCGAAAGGGTGACGGACGGACCGCGGACACCCTTGGCCACCCGGACGACGTACGTCCGCAGGCGCAGACCGTGCGTGTAGTCCTCGCCCGGCACCTGCTCCTGGACCGGGAGAATGGCCTCCAGCTTGTCGTCCAGACGGACCAGGACGTTCTTCGGGTCCTTGCCCTGCTGCACCACGCCGGCGACGACATCGCCCTCGCGGCGGGCGTACTCGCCGAAGGTCACGTCGTTCTCGGCGTCGCGCAGCCGCTGCTGGATGACCTGGCGCGCGGTGCTCGCCGCGATCCGGCCGAAGTCCGACGGCGTGTCGTCGAAGTCCTTGGGCTCCTGGCCCTCCTCCAGCTCGGAGGGGTCCTCCTTCGCCCACACGGTCACGTGGCCGGTGGCCCGGTTCAGCTCCACGCGCGCGTGGCGGCGGGCGTCGGGAGTGCGGTGGTACGCGATGAGGAGGGCCGACTCGATCGCCTCGACCAGCAGGTCGAAGGAGATCTCCTTCTCATGCGCCAAGCCCTTGAGAAGCTTCACGTCGATGTCCACGGCTACGCCTCCTCTTCCTTCTTGTCCTTGCGGTTGAACTCGATCTCGACACGCGCCTTGGCGATGTCGGCGAACGCGACCCGGCGGGCGGTGGGCTTGCGCCCCTTCACGCCCGGCACCTCGAGGTCGAGGCCGTCCTCGTCCACGGCCAGGATCCGGGCGACGACGTCGCCCTCCTCGGCCAGCTGGAACCTGGCGAGGCGGCCGGTGGCACGCACGTAGTGGCGGTGCTCGGTCAGGGGGCGCTCGGCGCCGGGGGAACTGACCTCGAGGACGTACTCGCCGTCGCCCATCGCGTCGGTCTCGTCGAGCTTCTCGGAGATCTCGCGGCTCAGCTCGGCGCAGACGTCCAGCTCCACGCCCTCGTCCGAGTCGACGACGATCCGCAGCAGTCCGCGGCGGCCGGCCCGGGACACCTCGATCTCTTCCAGATCCAGGTCCTTCGCGGCGACGAGCGGCTCCACGAGTCCGCGCAGCCTGTCGCTCTGGGTGGTGCTCATCCGGGTGACTCCTCGGCCGCGTGTGCTGTTGTGGGTTCGTCGCGTGTCAGACCAAAGGGTATCCGGTCCCGGAGGGTGTTGCCGTCCACCGCCCCGGGGCCCGCGGGTACGCTCGCCTGCGGTGATCTCGACGATCTTCGACGACGGACGACAGCCGAGGGAGAAGGCGTGACGACGACGGGCAGGCGCGCGCTCCTGGTGGCGGGCGCGGCGGCGGGCGCGGCGGCCCTCGCGGGCTGCGACTCCCCCTCGGACGGCGGTACGCGGCAGCCGACCGCCGCCGAACGGGAGGCCGAACGGGTGGCACGCGCCGAGGCGGCGCTGCGGCTGCGCTCGGTGACCTCCGCCCGGGCCCTGCTGGAACGTTACGACGCCGTCCTCGCCGCGCACCCCGCCCTCACGCCCCGCCTGACACCGCTGCGGCGCTCGGCGGCGGCCCACGCGGAGGCGCTCGGCGAGGGCGGGACGACCGTGACCCCCGCGACGGCCGCCGTCTCCCCGCCCGCCGGCACGTCCGCGAGCCCGTCCCCCGCGCCCGCCGGCACGTCCGCGAGCCCGTCCCCCGCGCCCGCCGGCCCGCCGGTGCCGGCCGACCCCCGGGCGGCCCTGAAGGAGCTCGCCGCCGCCGCCCGGACGGCCTCCGACCGGCACACGGCCGCGCTGCTCGCGGCCCCGCCCGAGTACGCCCGGCTGCTCGCCTCGGTGGCCGCCGCGGGCGCCGCGCACGCCTACCTGCTGACCGAAGGAGCCCGGGCATGACCGCCCTCGACGCGGCCCAGGCCGCCCTGGCCGCCGAACACGCGGCGGTCTACGGGTACGGGGTCGTCGGCGGCCGGATCGGCACCGAGCGGCGCCCCGAGGCCACGGCGGCGTACGAGGCCCACCGGGCGCGACGCGACGCGCTGCGCCGCACCGTCCGCGACCTGGGCGGCACGCCGGTGGCCTCGGAGGCCGCGTACGCGCTGCCGTTCCCCGTCGGGGACCCGGCCGGCGCCGTACGCCTGGCCGCGGTCCTGGAGGACCGGGTGGCCGGGGTGTACTCCGACCTCGTGCGGGCAGCCGAGGGCCGACTGCGCCACGAGGCGGCCGCCGCGCTCCGGGAGGCGGCGGTACGGGCCGTCCGCTGGCGCGGCAGCGACGTAACCTTTCCTGGGCTCGCCGAGCGGGTGTGAGTCCGGCCCCGACCGAAGGAACGACGTACGCATGGGTTTCGAACCGCCGCAGCGACTCGTCAGGACGCTCGGCGAGACGTACGGGGACGCCGCGGCGGCCGAGTGGCTCGGAAAGCTGCCCGGACTCGCCGACGAGGCGCTCGACCACGCCTCCCTCGACGCCGAACGGGTGATGGCCCCCGGCGGACGGAGCAGCCTCGTGGTCCTCGTCCGACGGTCCGACGGCACCCCCGCCGCACTCAAGATCGCGCCCCCGTTCACCCGGCCCGACCTGGAGCGGGACGCGCTGGCCCACTGGAACGGCTGGGGCGCGGTCCAGCTCCTCGACGGGGCCGGGGCGGGCGCGCTCGTCCTCGAACGGCTGCATCCCGAGGTCTCGCTGCGCTCCCTGCCCGAGGCCAAGGCGCTCCTGGAGGCGGCCGGGACCGTCCGCAGGCTGTGGGTCGAGCCCCCGGCCGGGCACGTCTTCGAGTCGGTCACCGAGCGCACCGCCCGCCAGGCCGAGGCGATGCGCCCCTACCTGTCCGACGCCCCGACCGCCGACCTGACGGCGGCGGCGCTCTCGGCCCGCGAGGAGCTGGCGTCCGCCTCCCCCGAGTCGCTGCTGCTGCACGGGAACTTCCGCCAGGGCAAGGTGCTCGCCGGCGACCGGGCGCCCTGGCTGGCCGTCGGACCCGAACCGCTGGTCGGCGAGCGGGCCTACGACCTCGCCCGGCTCGTACGGGACCGGGTCGAGGACCTGGTGGCCGCGTCCTCCGGCGCCTCGGCGGCCCGGCGGCGGGTCAACAAGCTGGCCGACTCCCTGGACCTCGACCGGGAGCGGCTGCGGGGCTGGACCCTGTTCCGCGCCGTCGAGTCGGGTACGCGGGCACTGACCGCGGGGCGGCGGCAGGACGCCGAACTGCTCCTCGAGTTCGCGAGCTGGCTGTAGGGGAATACCCTTTTTGTACCGTTCGGCTCAAACCAGGGGGCCGTGATGATCGAAGAGCTGCTGATGGCGGCGGCGGGCGCGTGTGCGGCGGCCGCCGTGTACACCGGTGCGGCGGCGCGGGTGATCAAGCAGTACGAGCGCGGGGTCGTCTTCCGCTTCGGCCGGCTGCGCGAGGGCGTCCGCTCCCCCGGCTTCACGATGATCGTTCCGGTCGTCGACCGCCTGCACAAGGTGAACATGCAGATCGTCACCATGCCCGTGCCGGCGCAGGAGGGCATCACCCGCGACAACGTGACCGTACGCGTCGACGCCGTCGTCTACTTCAAGGTCGTCGACCCCGCCGACGCGCTCGTCCGCGTCGAGGACTACAAGTTCGCCGTCTCCCAGATGGCGCAGACCTCGCTCCGTTCCATCATCGGCAAGAGCGACCTCGACGACCTCCTCTCCAACCGCGAGAAGCTCAACCAGGGTCTCGAGCTCATGCTCGACAGCCCCGCCATGGGCTGGGGCGTCGCCATCGACCGCGTCGAGATCAAGGACGTCTCCCTGCCCGAGACCATGAAGCGCTCCATGGCCCGCCAGGCCGAGGCCGACCGCGAGCGGCGGGCCCGCGTCATCAACGCGGACGCGGAACTCCAGGCCTCCAAGAAGCTCGCCGAGGCGGCGGGCGTCATGTCCGACCAGCCCGCGGCGCTCCAGCTCCGCCTCCTCCAGACCGTCATGGCGGTCTCCGCCGAGAAGAACTCCACCCTCGTCCTCCCCATCCCCGTCGAACTGCTCCGCTTCCTGGAGCGCGCGACGCCGGCGGCCCCCGACGCGGAGGCGGACGCGGCAGCGGCCGCGGAGGCCGCCCGTGCCGCCGCTGCCGGGCCGCCGCCCGTGCCGCCGCTGCCGCCGGGCGAGGCCTATCTGCGCGGGCGCGCCGCCGCCGAGGAAGCCATCGAGGACCTCACCGGATCCTCCGTCGAGCCCACCCCCAAACCCGCCGACGCGTAGCCGCCCCGCGGGGCGGAACCGGCGCGCCGCGCTGCCCGCGCCTGTGTTGCGGGCCCGGCCCGGGCCCGGCCCGGTTGTGGGCGACTCCCACCCCCGTGCCCCGGGTTGTGGGCAGGAGTTCCGCGAGGGAACGGGGGCGGCACCCATCCCCGTGTCCCGGGTTGTGGGCAGGCGTTCCGCGGGGCGGAACGGGTGGGCACAACCCACCACGGCGCCGCACCTCCGGCGCACCGCTCAGGCACGGAAAACCTGGGCCCGGCAAAGGGCGCCGTCCCGTGTGCCCACCCGTCCCGCCCAGCGGGACGATTGCCCACACGGCAGGTGGGTGGGTGGCGGGCGCAGGCCCACGCGGGGCGGGACGAGTGCCCACACGAGGGGTGGGGTGGGGCGGTCGCAGGCCCACACGAGGGGTGTGGGGCGGGCGCAGGCCCGCATGGGGCGGGGCGGGAGCCCGGAGGCGCAGGCCGGGAGGCCGCGGCCCCGGAGCCGGCCACGGAGGGCGGGCTCCGGGGCCGGAGGGTCAGGCGCGGAAGGGCCGGGGCCGGAGGGTCAGGCGTGGAGGGCGGGCGGCGGGGTCAGGCGGTGAGGCGGGTGAGGGCTTCGGCGAGGGTGAGCTCCTCGCGGGCACCGGTGCGGCGGTCCTTGAGTTCGAGGACGCCCTCGGCGGAGCGACGGCCGGCGACGAGGATGTGGGGCACGCCCATGAGCTCCGCGTCGGTGAACTTGACGCCCGGGGAGACGCCGGGACGGTCGTCGACGAGGACGCGGAGACCGGCGGCGGACAGCTTGTCGGAGGCCTCGAGCGCGAGCTCGGTCTGGAGCGCCTTGCCGGCGGCGACGACGTGGACGTCGGCGGGGGCGACCTCGGCGGGCCAGCACAGGCCCTTCTCGTCGGCGGTCTGCTCGGCGAGCGCGGCGACGGCGCGGGAGACGCCGATGCCGTAGGAGCCCATGGTGACGCGGACCGGCTTGCCGTTCTGGCCGAGGACGTCGAGCTTGAGGGCGTCGGCGTACTTGCGGCCGAGCTGGAAGATGTGGCCGATCTCGATGGCGCGGTCCAGCTTGAGGCCGGTGCCGCACTTGGGGCACGGGTCGCCGTCCTGGACGACGACGACGTCGACGTACTCGGTGACCTCGAAGTCGCGGCCCGCGACGACGTTCTTCGCGTGCATCCCGTCCTTGTTGGCGCCCGTGATCCACGCGGTGCCCGGCGCGACGCGGGGGTCGGCGATGTAGGTGACCTTGTCGAGGCCCTGGGGGCCGACGTAGCCGCGGACGAGGTCGGGGCGGGCGGCGAAGTCGGTCTCGGTGACCAGCTCGACGGTGGCCGGGGCGAAGTGCGCCTCGACCTTGTCCATGTCGACCTCGCGGTCGCCGGGGACGCCGACGGCGACGATCTCGCCGTCGACCTTCACGAGGAGGTTCTTCAGGGTGGCCGAGGCCTCGACGCCGAGCGAGGCGGCGAGCGTCTCGATCGTGGGGGTGTCGGGGGTGGGGATCTCCTCGGCGGCGGCGACCGAGGCGGCGTCGACCGGCTTGACCTCCTGGTAGACGGCCTCGGTGTTCGCCGCGAAGTCGCAGTTCGGGCAGTCGGCGAAGGTGTCCTCGCCGGCCTCGGCCGGGGCGAGGAACTCCTCGGACTTGGAGCCGCCCATGGCGCCGGCGGTGGCGGCGCAGATGCGGTAGTCGAGGCCGAGGCGCTCGAAGACGCGCTGGTAGGCCTGGCGGTGCAGGGCGTAGGACCGGGCGAGGCCCTCGTCCTCCGTGTCGAAGGAGTACGAGTCCTTCATCAGGAACTCGCGGCCGCGCAGGATGCCGGCGCGGGGGCGGGCCTCGTCCCGGAACTTCGTCTGGATCTGGTACAGGATGACCGGCAGGTCCTTGTAGGACGAGCACTGGTCCTTGACCAGGAGGGTGAAGATCTCCTCGTGGGTCGGGCCGAGGAGGTAGTCGCCGCCCTTGCGGTCCTGCAGGCGGAACAGCTCGGCGCCGTACTCGTCCCAGCGGCCGGTCGCCTCGTAGGGCTCGCGGGGCAGCAGGGCGGGGAGGGAGACCTCCTGGGCGCCGATGGCGTCCATCTCCTCGCGGACGATGCGCTCGACGTTGGCGAGGACCTTCTTGCCGAGGGGCAGCCAGCTCCAGATGCCGGCGGCGGTGCGGCGGACGTAGCCCGCGCGGACGAGGAGCTTGTGGCTGAGGACCTCGGCGTCGGCCGGGTCGTCGCGCAGCGTCTTCGCCATCAACTGGGACATGCGCTGGACCGGTGCGTTGGCCATGGTTCTCGTACTCCTGCCGGGACTGACGTTGATGGCTAGGAGGTTAGCCGGGCAGCACCGGCGACGAGAAATCAGTTCCGGCGCAGCAGGGGCAGCGGCGCGCCCATGACGGCGTACGGCCGGGCGGCGCTCGGGAAGTGCACCTGACGGGCGAGGTCCCGGTAGCCGAGGGTCCGGTAGAGGCCGCGGGCCGGGGATTCGATGTCGATCGCGGAGAGGATCGAGCGCGGTTGCGCGACCTCGTCGGTGATGGTCGTGATCAGCTCGCGGCCCACGCCCCGGCCCTGGAAGTCCGGGTGGACGTGCAGTTCGGTGATGGCGAAGGAGTCGTCGAGCCAGTCGGCGGTGCCGGTGGCGCGCAGGTACGACTCGACGACGGTGGACCACCAGTGGGTGCGGTCGTTGGGCATGCCGTACACGAAGCCGACGAGCCGCCCCTCGGGCGTGGTGGCCCCGTAGGCGCGGGCGCCGGGGCTGAGCAGGTGGCGCAGCACGATGTGGCGGCGTACGGCGACCTCGCCCGCGTCCAGGCCGAAGGCGATCGCCTGCACGGCGAGGGCCTCGTCCACCCGGGCGGCGAGGTTGACGGGCCCGATCACGACGTCTGCGTCATCCATGCGGCGCACCCTACAAGCGGCCGGGGTCTCAGAACAGCACGCTCATGAAGGCACCGGTCTCGCGGAAGCCGACTCGGCGGTACGCGGCCCTGGCAGGGGTGTTGTAGTCGTTGACGTACAGGCTCACCACGGGGGCGACGTCCGCCAGGGCGTACTGGAGGACGGCGGCCATGCCGGTCTCGGACAGGCCCTTGCCGCGGTGCTCGGGAGCGACCCAGACGCCCTGGATCTGGCAGGCCTGGCGGGTGGCGGCGCCGATCTCGGCCTTGAAGACGACCTTGCCGTCCTCGAAGCGCGCGAAGGAGCGGCCCGCTCCGACGAGCTCGGCGACCCGGGCCTGGTAGAGCAGTCCCCCGTCGTTGGCGAGCGGGGAGACGCCGACCTCCTCGGTGAACATGGCGATGCAGGCGGGCATGATCGCCTCCATCTCGTCCTTGCGGACGCGGCGGACCAGCGGGTCGGGCGTGACGCCGGCGGAGGGTTCCTCGCTGACCATCAGCGGCTGGTGGGCCCTGACGTCCCGCGCGGGGCCCCAGCTGGGTTCGAGGAGCCGCCACAGCGCGGCGGTGGGCTCGGCCGGGCCGACGATCGACGAGCAGCGGCGGCCGATCCGGCGGGCCCGGTCGGCGAACGCGCGGACGGCCTCGGGGGTCGCGCAGATCGGCACCAGGTTGGCGCCGGAGTAGCAGAGCGAGCGCAGTCTTCCCTCGGTGTACCAGCCCCACATCTCGCCGCCGAGCCGCCAGGGATCGAGCCCGGCGACCTGGACGCGCGCGGCCACGAAGGCGTTCTCGACGGGGGCGCTCTCCAGGACGGCGAGCGCGGCGCCGAGGTCGGCGGGTTCGAGGACCCGGGTGGTCGTCTGTGTCAACACGAGGGGGCCTCACGGTGCGATCTGCTGGTCTCCGCACTGTACCCCCGTGCCCTGGGGGAGGGGCCGTCACGCACACGCGAAGCCCCTCCGCCCGGTGGGACGGAGGGGCTTCGCGTACGGGATCCGGTCACCGGGGCGACCGCGGCCCGGGACGAGGAGGACGCCGGTGACGGCGACGGCGACCGCGGACGGCGGCCCGTGAGGTCAGGCGCCGATGGCGACGGTCGGCTCGCCGCTGGCGATGCCGTCCTTCTCCATCTGCTCGGCGATCTTGAGCGCCTCCTCGATGAGGGTCTCGACGATCTTCGACTCGGGGACGGTCTTGATGACCTCGCCCTTCACGAAGATCTGGCCCTTGCCGTTGCCGGAGGCGACGCCGAGGTCGGCCTCGCGGGCCTCGCCGGGGCCGTTGACGACACAGCCCATGACGGCCACGCGCAGCGGGACGGTCATGCCGTCGAGGCCGGCGGTGACCTCCTCGGCGAGCTTGTAGACGTCGACCTGGGCGCGGCCGCAGGACGGGCAGGAGACGATCTCCAGGCGGCGCTGGCGCAGGTTCAGCGACTCCAGGATCTGGATGCCGACCTTGATCTCCTCGGCCGGGGGCGCGGAGAGCGAGACGCGGATGGTGTCGCCGATGCCCTGCGAGAGGAGGGCGCCGAAGGCGACGGCCGACTTGATGGTGCCCTGGAAGGCCGGGCCGGCCTCGGTGACGCCGAGGTGCAGGGGGTAGTCGCACTGGGCGGCGAGCTGGCGGTAGGCCTCGACCATGACGACCGGGTCGTTGTGCTTGACCGAGATCTTGATGTCGCGGAAGCCGTGCTCCTCGAAGAGGGAGGCCTCCCAGAGGGCGGACTCGACGAGGGCCTCGGGGGTGGCCTTGCCGTACTTCTTGAGGAGCCGCGCGTCGAGCGAGCCCGCGTTGACGCCGATGCGGATCGGGGTGCCGGCGTCGGAGGCCGCCTTGGCGATCTCCTTGACCTTGTCGTCGAACTGCTTGATGTTGCCCGGGTTGACCCGGACGGCCGCGCAGCCGGCGTCGATCGCGGCGAAGACGTACTTCGGCTGGAAGTGGATGTCCGCGATGACGGGGATCGACGACTTCCGGGCGATCGTGGCGAGGGCGTCGGCGTCGTCCTGGGTGGGGCACGCGACCCGCACGATCTGGCAGCCGGAGGCGGTGAGCTCGGCGATCTGCTGGAGCGTGGCGCCGATGTCGGACGTGCGGGTCGTGGTCATCGACTGCACGGAGACGGGGGCGTCACCGCCGACGGCCACGCTGCCGACCTGGATCTGACGGCTCTTGCGCCGCTCGGCGAGCCGGGTCGGGACGGTCGGGATACCGAGAGAAATCGCGGTCATCTTCTGTGCAACCTCAAGGTTGTGCGTCGGCGGGCTCAGGTGTCCGAGGTTACCGCCCCGGGGGCGGGGGGCCGGACACCAGCGGGTCCGGCCCCCCTGGGCGCTACGTGATCTTCACCGGGTTGACGATGTCGGCGGCGAGGACGAGCAGGGTGAAGCAGACGAAGACGCCGGCCACCACGTAGGCGGCGGGCATCAGCCTGGCCACGTCGAACGGGCCCGGGTCGGGGCGCCTGAAGATCCGTGCCGTGTGGCGGCGCACGGACTCCCACAGGGCGCCCGCGATGTGGCCGCCGTCGAGCGGCAGCAGCGGGAGCATGTTGAACAGGAACAGCGAGACGTTGAACATGACCAGCAGGTTCATGAACCTCACGAGGATCGTCGTCGGCGGTGCCTCGACGGTCATCAGCTCGCCCGTGATCCTGGCCGCCCCGAGCACGCCCACCGGGGAGTCCTCGGCGCGCTCGCCGTCGCCGAAGGTGGCGTCCCACAGGCCGGGGATCTTGCCCGGCAGCGCGATGACCGAGTGGACGCCGTTCTCCAGGAGGGCGGTCATCTGCTCGGTGCTCTCGCCGAAGCTGAGCGGCGCGACCTCGGACTTCGGCTGGAAGCCGAGGTAGCCGGCCTTGACGTACTCGACGGGCCGGACGACGTTGCCGTCGGAGTCCTTCTTCTCGACCTCGTTGGAGACGAGGGTGGGGTGGAGGTCGACCCGCTGTCCGGCCCGCTCGACGGTGAGGGTGGCGGGGCCGATGGGGGCGTTGCGGATGCTCTCGGAGAGGGCGTCCCAGTCGCCGACCGCCTGACCGTTCAGGGCGAGGATCTTGTCCCCGTCCTTCAGGCCGGACGCGAACGCCGGGGAGACCGGGTCGCCGGCCCGGCACTCCTTGCGCTCGTCGCTGACCTTGAGGACGCACTTCTGGACGCCCGCGACCTCGGTCGTCGGGCCCGCGATCCCCAGCGTCATCATCGAGCCGAAGAACAGCGCCGCCGCAAGGACCAGGTTCATGAACGGTCCCGCGAACATCACGATGACGCGCTTCCAGGGCTTGCGCGTGTAGAAGAGCCGGGTCTCGTCGCCGGGCTGGAGCTCCTCGTACGAGGCCTCCCGGGCGTCCTCGATCATGGAGCGCCAGGGCGAGGTGGAGCGGGCCTCGATCTTGCCGTCCTCGCCGGGCGGGAACATGCCGATCATGCGGATGTAGCCGCCGGCCGGGATCGCCTTGATCCCGTACTCGGTCTCGCCGCGCTTCTTCGACCAGATGGTGGGGCCGAAGCCGACCATGTACTGCGGCACGCGGATGCCGAAGAGCTTGGCCGTGGACAGGTGGCCGAGCTCGTGCCACGCGATGGAGACGAGGAGGCCGAGGGCGAACAGCACGATACCCAGGGCGTACAGGAGCATTTCGGTCATGCGCGGGCCTCCGCTGTTGCCTTCGCTGCGAGCTCTCGGGCCCGGGCCCGTGCCCAGGTCTCCGCTTCGAGGACGTCCGACACGGTCAGCGAGGTTCCCCGGGCGGGGTTCCCGTGCTCCGTGACGACCGCAGTGACGGTATCCATGATTCCGTTGAACGGCAGCCGTCCGGCGAGAAACGCCTCGACGCACTCCTCGTTCGCCGCGTTGAAGACGGCGGGGGCGGTGCCGCCCAGGGTGCCGACGTGCCTGGCCAGGCCGACGGACGGGAAGGCCTCGGTGTCGAGCGGGAAGAACTCCCAGGTGGAGGCCTTGGTCCAGTCGAAGGCCGGCGCCGCGTCGGGGACCCGCTCCGGCCAGCCGATGCCGATGGCGATCGGGCCGCGCATGTCCGGCGGGGTGGCCTGGGCCAGCGTGGAGCCGTCGGAGAACTCGACCATCGAGTGGACGTACGACTGGGGGTGGACGACGACCTCGATGCGGTCGAAGGGGATGTCGTAGAGCAGGTGGGCCTCGATGACCTCCAGGCCCTTGTTCACCAGGGTGGCGCTGTTGACGGTGATCACCGGGCCCATCGCCCAGGTCGGGTGGGCCAGCGCGTCCTCGCGGGTGACGCCGGCCAGCTGCTCCCTGGTCCGGCCGCGGAAAGGGCCGCCGGAGGCCGTGACGACCAGCTTGCGGACGTCGGCGCGGGTGCCGGCGGCGAGGGCCTGGAAGAGGGCCGCGTGCTCGGAGTCGACCGGGATGATCTGGCCGGGCTTGGCGAGCGCCTTCACCAGCGGGCCGCCGACGATCAGCGACTCCTTGTTGGCGAGCGCGAGGGTGCGGCCGGCCTCGAGGGCGGCGAGGGTCGGCGCGAGGCCGATGGAGCCGGTGATGCCGTTGAGCACCGTGTGGCACGGGGAGGCGGCCAGCCGCGTGGCGGCGTCCGGCCCCGCCAGGAGCTCGGGCAGCGGCTCGGAGCCGTACAGCGCCGTCAGCGCCTCGCGCAGCTCCGGCAGCGCCTCCTCGCGGGCGACGGCGACCGCGTCGACCCTCAGCCGGTGGGCCTGCTCGGCGAGCAGGCCCACCCGGCCTCCGGAGGCTGCCAGGGCCGTGACCCGGAAGCGGTCGGGGTTGCGCAGCACCAGGTCGATGGCCTGGGTGCCGATGGACCCGGTCGAGCCGAGGACGACGATGTCCCGGCGTCCTTCGGACACGTCGAAGGCGATGTGCGGGTCGGCGAGAGGGGAGGGGCGGTCGCTCATGCCCCCCATTCTTGCCGCAAAGACCGTGCGGTCTTCACGCGGTGCGGGCGAACCCCTCGAAGACCCGGTGGAAGTCGGGGAACGTCTTCCTCACACAGCCGGGGTCGTCGAACGTGATGCCGGGCGTGCGGAGCGCCGTGACGGCGAAGGACATGACGATCCGGTGGTCGCCGTGGGTGGCGATCTCAGCCGGTCCCGCCGGGCTCCCGGGGAGGATCTCGATCCAGTCGGGACCCGTGCGCACGGTGACGCCGAGGCGGCGGAGGTTCTCGGCGCAGGCGTCGAGCCGGTCGCACTCCTTGACCCGGGTGTTCGCCACGTCCTCGATCCGGACCGGTCCGTCCGCGAAGGGCGCGATGGCGGCGAGCGTCGGCATGGTGTCCGAGATGTCCCGCATGTTGACCGTCAGGCCGCGCAGGGTGCCGGTGGACCGCACGGTGGTGGCCGAGTCGGTGACCTCGACGTCGGCGCCCATCCGGCGCAGTACGTCGACGAACGCCAGGTCGCCCTGGAGGGCGCCGGTGCCGAGACCGGGGACGGTGACCGAGCGGCCCGGTTCGAGCGCGGCCGCCGCGAAGAAGTAGCCGGCGGTGGAGGCGTCGGGCTCGATGCCGTACGTCCTCGCCCGGTAGCCGGTGGGGGCGACCCGGTACGTACGTCCCTCCCCGCCGTCCTCCCGGGTGACCTCCGCGCCGAAGCTCCGCATCATGGCCAGGGTGATCTCGACGTACGGCTCCGAGACCAGGTCCGTGACGGTGATGTCGAGGCCCTCGGCGGTGAGCGGGCCCAGCATGAGCAGCGCCGTCAGGTACTGGGAGGACTGCCCCGCGTCCAGCGTGAGCGCGCCGCCCTTCACCCCCTGGGCGTGGACGCTCAGCGGATGGTGCCCCTCCTCCCCGCCGTGCCGCAGATCGACCCCGAGGCCGCGCAGGGCCCGCGTCAGCGGAGCGAGCGGCCGACGCCGCATCTGCGCGGAGGCGTCGAAACGGTAGGTGCCGTGGCCCGCGGCGGCCAGGGTGGGCAGGAAGCGGGCCGTGGTGGCGCCGTCCCTGCAGTACACGTCCGCCTCCGCCGCCCCCGGTCCCGCGGGGCGGCCCTCGATGTGCCAGGCGTCGGCCTCGCGGCGGACCGCGTAGCCGAGAGCGGTGAGGCCCTCGGCGAAGCCCTCGGTGTCGTCGGAGACCAGCGGCCTCAGAAGGGTGGTGGTGCCCTCCGCGGCAGCCGCGAGGAAGAGCGCGCGGGCGGTGACGGACTTGGATCCGGGGATGTCTATGACGGTCACCCACCCATCCTGCCGTGCGCCGCCGCCCGGGCGAGGCGGGGTCCGGAACGTGGACGGCGCGGGGCGCGGCGCCGCCGGATGGTGCCGCGTGGGCCCGCGCCGGCGTGAGCCTGCGCCCGGCGGTGACCCGGGCTCGCGGGGGCCTGGGCCCGCGGGGGCCTGGGCTCGCGTGGGCTTGGGCCTGCCGCCGTGTGGGCCCGCGCCCGTAGTCGTGCGGGCCGTCGCCTTCGCCCCGCCCGCCGTGTGGGCAATCGTCCCGCTGGGCGGGACGGGTGGGCACACGGGACGGCGCCCTCGGCGGCGCCTCCGCCCCTTGTGCCCTGGCC
>NZ_JBWKCA010000035.1:0-59733 GCF_056436715.1 Streptomyces sp. NPDC043176 | reverse complement strand
CGACTACCCCGGAAAAACCCCGGGGCCCGGGGGGGGGGGGGGGGGGGCGCCCCCCCCCCCCCCCGGGGGGGGGGGGGCCCCCCCCGGGGGGGCCCCCCCCCCGGCCGAGGTACCGGGGACCGTCAGACGACGATCAGGTAGATGCCGTACGCCACGGCCGCCAGGCACAGGGCGAAGCAGGCGTAGGCGCCGGTGCGGGCCAGGGTGGCGGAGCCTCCCTGGGCGGCGGCCTGCTCCTGCTTGGAGAGGCCGATGACGCCGAGGGTGAAGAGGCCCACCAGGGCGACGGTCGCCACGAGGCTGACTCCGAAGACGGAGCCGAGAGCTGCCCAGTCGATCTTCATGTCGTTGGTTCCTTACACCGCTGCGGCGGGGGCCGGGGGAGCGGCCGGGTCGATGGGAGCCGGCGCGGGGATGGTGGTCTTGAGGTCCTCGTCCGCGACGGCGGCGACGGAACCGGCCGGCGGCGGGGTGACGGCCGCGATCGCGGTGGTCACCACGCCCGCGGGCTCCGCGTCCGCGTCCAGGTCGTCGGCGGTGACGTTGTGCCGGTCGACCGGCTTGCGGCGGGACAGCGTCCAGATGACGGCCGAGCCGGCGACGAGCAGGATCGCGACGGCGGCGATGCCCCAGGTGCCCTGCTTGGTGAGGAACTCGGCGCCGGCGCCGACCAGGCCCGCGGCGGGCAGGGTCAGGCCCCAGGCGACGAACATCCGGGTCGCGGTCGACCAGCGGACGACACCGCCCTTGCGGCCGAGGCCGGCACCCATCACGGCACCCGAGCAGGACTGGGTGGTGGAGAGGGAGAAACCGAGGTGGGAGGAGGCCAGGATGACCGTGGCGGCGCTGGTCTGGGCGGCGAAGCCCTGCTGCGGCTTGAGGTCGGTGAGGCCCTTGCCCATGGTGCGGATGATGCGCCAGCCGCCGAGGTAGGTGCCGAGCGCGATGGCGACACCGGCGGAGACGACGACCCACAGGGGCGGGTTCGAGCCGGGGGAGACGACGCCCTGCGTGACCAGGGCGAGGGTGATGATGCCCATCGTCTTCTGCGCGTCGTTGGTGCCGTGGGCGAGGGAGACGAGACCGGCGGAGGCGATCTGGCCGACCCGGTAGCCCTTGGCGGTGTGCTTCTCGTCGGTCTTCGCGCCGAGCTTGAACGTCAGCCGGGTGGCCAGCATCGCGGCGAGGCCGGCGACGATCGGCGCGGCGACGGCCGGGATCAGGACCTTGGTGACGATGGTCGGGGCGTTCACGGCCGACCAGCCGGCCGACATGACCGCGGCGCCGATGAGACCGCCGAAGAGGGCGTGGGAGGAGCTGGACGGCAGGCCCAGGAGCCAGGTCAGCAGGTTCCACAGGATGGCGCCCACGAGCGCCGCGAAGATCACTTCTGTGCGAATGCCCTCTTCGTTGATGATCCCGCCGGAGATCGTCTTGGCGACCTCCACGGACAGGAACGCGCCGACGAGGTTCAGCACGGCGGACATGGCCACCGCCGTCTTGGGCTTGAGTGCACCGGTCGAGATGGTCGTGGCCATCGCGTTGGCGGTGTCGTGGAAACCGTTCGTGAAATCGAACACGAGAGCTGTCACGACCACAATGGCGAGCAGCAGCGTGATGTGTTCCATTTACCCAGGCAATCGTTTGACGTCAGTGGCTCGTCGAACGTAAGCAACCTGGGTGAACGGAAGATGAACTGGGGCGGGCGGCGTGGTGTCCCTATCCGGTGTCAAGAGATTCCGCTTAGGCCCCGGACGGCGAACCTGTCCACGATGCGGTCGCCCCGCAACCCCGGGTAATCCGGGCCGTTGCCGGGCACATGCGACCTGCCCCGGTTCGTCCCCCGCCACCCCGTTCCGGTCCCTGGACGGGACCATCCGACCGGGGGACCCCGTCGAGGAGACCCACGTCACTCCCCCGGGAGCCCCGGGCACCCGCCGGGACGGTCCCGACGACCCCGGCGGCGACCGGCCCCGCTGCCCCGCCCGGGTCCGTCCGGTGGCACCCCGCCGCCGCCCTGCCGACACTGGGAGCGTGCGCCCGGCTACAGCGACGGCAGCGGCCGTCACCACCCTGATCGGTGTCGGCGCGGTCGTGGTAGCGGCCGGCCGGTACGCCAGCGACGTCGCCCTCAAGGCGCCGCCCGGACGTCCCCTGCCCGGAGACCCCAGACTCACCGTGCACGCCACGGGACCCGAACGGGTCACCCTCACCCGCAGCCTCGCCTCGCTGCGCCCCGGCACGTACGGCATGGAGGCCCCCGGCCTGCACGCCGTCGTCGGCCCCGTCCTCGACCGCGTCCCGCACACCGCCGACACCGTCGTCCGGCGCCTGGAACGGGTCGAGCTCGGCACCCCGGGACCCGGCGCCCGCGTCCGCCTCACCCCCCAGCTGCACCGCGGGACCCCGGCCACCGCCCTCGGCCTGCCCCACGAGGACCTGGAGATGCCCGGCGAGCTCGGCCCCCTGCCGGCCTGGCTGGTCCACGCCCCGCGCTCCACCTGGGTGATCGCCCTGCACGGTCTCGGCACCACCCGCGAGCACCCGCTGAACCTCGTCCCCTTCTACAACCGCCGCAAGATCCCCGTCCTCGTCCCCGCCTACCGCGGCGACGAGGGCGCGCCCCCCTCCCCGGAGGGCCTCGCCCACCTCGGCGACTCCGAGTGGCGGGACGTCGACGCCGCCATCCGCTACGCGGTGCGCCGCGGCGCCGACCAGGTCGTCCTGCACGGCTGGGGGCCCGGCGCCTCGATGGCGCTGCGGGCCGCCGCCGAGTCCGGGGTCCGCGACCGGATCGCCGGCCTCGTCCTCGACTCCCCGGTCCTCGACTGGGAGGCCACCCTCCGCAACGTCGCCGCGGCGCGCCACGTCCCCGGCCCGCTGCTGCCGCTCGCCGTCCGCGCGGCCCAGGGCAGGACCGGCCCGCACGCCGACCTCCTGCGGGCCGCGTCGGGACCGGACGCCCTGCGGGTCCCGGTCCTCCTCCTGCACGGCCCCGACGACACCCTCGCCCCCTGGGAGCCGTCGGTCGAACTCGCCGCCCGCCGCCCCGACCTGGTCAGCCTCCAGACCGTCCGGCAGGCCCCGCACGCGGCGATGTGGAACGCCGACCCGGTCCGCTACGAGGAGTCCCTGCGCCGCTTCCTCACCCCGCTGCTCTGACGGCACCCGGAGGAACGCCCCGGGAGGCCGCCCCGAACGGCGGTTCGGCGGTCGTTCTGACGGGGCTGCGGATTCCGATTGGGCTTTCGGGCCGTCAGCGGGAAGACTGCCCCCGTGACGTCTCGAAAGCCCGATGAACCATTGGCGCGCAACTCCAGACTCCGACTCGTCCGCCCACGGGCGCTGGCCACCGCCCGACGGGCCGTGACGACCCGGCGCACCCGGCCGGCGCCGCGGCCGCCCGAGGGCACTCCGCCCCGCGCGGAACTCGCCCGCCAGGCCCGGCAGGTCCTCGCCGACGCCGTACGGCTCGCCCGCTGGGCCGCCGTGGAGCGCGGGACCGAGACCGCCCTCCGCACCGGCGCGGAACCCGCCCCCGCCCGGGAACGGGCCGCGGCCGCACTGGACCTGACGCCCGGCCAGGTCCGGGCCTGCTGGGACCGCGCCCGGCTGGCCGGCCTCGTCGAACTGCACGGCGACACCGTCCGCCCCGGCTGGCGGCTGCACGCCTGGGACCGTGACGACTCCGCCGTGCTGCGCGGCTGGGTCGCCCTCTTCGACGCCTGGTCCCTGGTCCACTCGGCGCCCGAGGGAGTCGAGCCGAGCGCCGTCGCCGAGGTCGTCGAGGCCGTCCCGCAGGTCCTCTCGCTGCTCCAGCTCTCCCAGGGACCGGTCCTCGTCCCGGTCCTCCTCGACCTCCTCGGCCAGCGGGTCGAGGAACTCCGCGAGGAGCGCTGCGAGGTCCCCGCCGCCGGACCCGCCCCCGAGGCCGGGGGCGCCCCCGGCACCGCCGGGCTCCCCACCCTCCTCGACTGGGCGCTCGAAGGGCTCGCCGCCGTCGGCGCGCTCACCCTCGACCCCGGCGCGGACGGACGTCACGCCACCCTGACCCCGCTCGGCAACTGGGCGGTGTGGGTCAAGCTGGAGCAGATCTGCGTCGCCGCGCAGAGCCCCGCGGGCAACATCGAGCAGTCCGCCGAGGACATGCTCCGCGGCTGCGCCCGGCTCACCCCGGGCCCGGCCCGCGACGAGTACCGCGCCTGGCTCGCGGCCCGGACCCTGTCCAGCGCCGTGACCGAGCTCCTCGCCGTCGCCCGCGGCGAGGACGCCCTGCTGCGCGGGCTCGCCTTCGAGGCGCTCCGGGTCGTCGGGGCCCCCGCCGAGGCGGAGGTCAGGGCCACCGTCGCCGAGCCCTCGCTGCGCCCGTACGCGCTGCTGTGGCTCGCCGAGTACGACGGCGCCGACCCCGACGACGCGCAGGAGGTGCTCACCCGCGAGGAGGCCACCTGGCTCTGGGTGGACACCGCGGCGGCCGTCGCCGACCACGGCGAGAGCGCGCTGCTCGTCCGCCACCTCGACTCCGCCGTGCAGGGCACGGTCCCGGCCCTGCTCGACGAGGTCAGGGCCGTCGGCCACCCCCGTACCGTCCAGGTGCTGGTCGCCCTCGCCGCCGCCCACCCGGACCCGGCGCTGGCCAAGGCGGTCCGCCGGGCCGCCTTCCAGGTCCACACCGGGGGTGCCTGAGCCGGGGCGCGTCCGGCCGTTCGCGCCGGGTCCGGCCCTCCGGCCCGGCCCGACGCGAACGGCCGGACCGGGCCCGGGCGGTCAGCCCGCCGCCGCTCCGGGGGCGTAGGTGCCGAAGCTCCACACGTTGCCCTCGGCGTCCCGGGCGGTGTAGTCCCGGGAGCCGTACTCCTGGTCCGTCGGCGGCATCACGATCTCGACGCCGTGCGCCACGGCCCGGGCGTGGTGCTCGTCCACGTCGTCCACGCGCACGTACACCGCGACGGGTCCGGCCCCGGCCATGAGCTTGTCGAAGTCGGTGCCGCTGCCCTTGCTGCCGAGCATCACCATGCCGTTCCCGCAGGCGAGCTCGGCGTGCATCACGCGGCCGTCCTCGCCCTCGTAGACGGCGTGCTCGGCGAAACCGAAGGCCTCCGTCAGCTGCCTGACCGCCGCCTTCGCGTCCTCGTACCGCAGGGCCGGACAGATGTCGGGCGTGTCAGCCATCCCGATCGCTTCCTCTCGTGCAGCCGAACGTGACCTGGATCTCAGTCTGGCAGCCGCCGCTGGCAAGTCAGCGGAAGGTGTCGCACTGGGCCATGTCGCCGGTCCGGTACCCCCGGTAGAACCACTGCTGCCGCTGCGCCGCCGAGCCGTGCGTCCAGTTCTCCGGCGTCACGCGGCCCTGGAACCGCTCCTGGATCCGGTCGTCGCCCACCGCGGCCGCCGCGTCCAGGCCGTCCCGGATGTCGTCGTCGGTGAGCCGGGTCAGCAGCGGCCGGCCCGTCCTGTCGTCGGGGGTGGTCGTCGCGTGGCGCGCCCAGACGCCGGCGTAGCAGTCGGCCTGGAGCTCGACCCGTACGGCGTTGGAGTTCGCGCCCGTCCGGCCGTCCTGGGCGCGGCCGAGGGTCCCCATCAGGTTCTGGACGTGGTGGCCGTACTCGTGCGCGACCACGTACGCCTGGGCGAAGGGGCCGCCGTTCGAGCCGAACGTGGTGCGCAGCTCGTCGAAGAAGCCCAGGTCCAGGTAGACCTGCCGGTCGCCGGGGCAGTAGAAGGGCCCCGCCGCGGAGGTCGCCGACCCGCACGCGGTCCCGACCCGCTGGGTGAACATGACGGTGGCGGCGCTCCCGTAGGTGCCGCCGCGGCGCGCGTACTCGGCCCGCCAGAAGTCCTGGACGCTGTTGACGACGGCGACGATCCGGCAGTCCTCGCGGGTGTTGGCGTCCGAGCCCTTCCGGCAGGTCCGGCTCACCTGGGTCGCGGACGAGGAGCTGGCCGCCGGCTCGTCGCCGCCGCCGGAGAGTCCGAGCTGGTCGGGGCCCACGCCGAAGAGGACGCCCAGGATCAGTGCGACGAGTCCGATGACGCCGCCGCCGACGGTCGCCCTGCCGCCCGGGATGCGGCTGCCGCGGGCGTCCCGCACCTCCGAGGTGTCCAGGTCGGCGTCGTCGTCGAACTGCACGGTCCACCACCCTCCGCGTCACTGCCGCGGCAGTGGCCGCCGCCCTGCGCCGAGTATCGAATGATCTCGACCACATCGCCCCTTTTGGGCGCCATTGGTCGGCAATGATGGAGAAGGTCCCGTGGTGCCCTCGTGCCCCACATGGCCGAAAACCAGTTGCAGAAGCCCGTTAGACTGGCTGTATGGCCATTCTCCTTTGGGTGCATTAGCGGCGTCGAAGCCCGCCACCAGTCGTCCTTCCGCCGTTTCCCCACCGCCCTGGAGTCTGTCCGTGATCACCGCTTCCGGCATCGAGCTGCGCGCCGGCGCCCGCGTCCTCATCGAATCCGCCTCGTTCCGCATCGCCAAGGGCGACCGCATCGGCCTCGTCGGCCGCAACGGAGCGGGCAAGACCACCCTCACCAAGTGCCTCGCGGGCGAGGGCCAGCCCGCCGCCGGTGCCATCGCCCGCTCCGGCGAGGTCGGCTACCTCCCGCAGGACCCGCGCACCGGCGACCTCGACGTCCTGGCCCGCGACCGCATCCTCTCCGCCCGCGGCCTCGACGCCCTCATCAAGAAGATGCGGGCGAACGAGGAGCGCATCGCCACCGGCTCCGGCGCCACCCGCGACAAGGCGATGAGGCAGTACGAGCGCCAGGAGACCGAGTTCCTCACCAAGGGCGGCTACGCGGCCGAGGCCGAGGCCTCCACCATCGCCGCCGCCCTCGGCCTGCCCGACCGGGTCATGGGCCAGCCGCTGCACACCCTCTCCGGTGGTCAGCGCCGCCGCGTCGAGCTCGCCCGGATCCTCTTCTCGGACGCCGACACGCTCCTCCTGGACGAGCCCACGAACCACCTCGACGCCGACTCCATCGTCTGGCTCCGGGACTACCTGAAGACCTACCGCGGCGGCTTCATCGTCATCTCCCACGACGTCGACCTCGTCGAGACCGTGGTCAACAAGGTCTTCTACCTGGACGCCAACCGCTCCACGATCGACGTCTACAACATGGGCTGGAAGCTCTACCAGCAGCAGCGCGAGGCCGACGAGAAGCGCCGCAAGCGCGAGCGCCAGAACGCCGAGAAGAAGGCCGCCGCCCTCAACTCGCAGGCCGACAAGATGCGCGCCAAGGCCACCAAGACCGTCGCCGCGCAGAACATGGCCAAGCGCGCCGAGCGGCTGCTCTCCGGCCTCGAGGCCGTCCGCGTCTCCGACAAGGTCGCCAAGCTGCGCTTCCCGGAGCCCGCGCCCTGCGGCAAGACCCCGCTGACCGCCGAGGGGCTCTCGAAGTCCTACGGCTCGCTGGAGATCTTCACCGACGTGGACCTCGCCATCGACAAGGGCTCCCGCGTCGTCATCCTCGGCCTCAACGGCGCCGGCAAGACGACCCTGCTGCGCCTCCTCGGCGGCGTGGAGAAGCCCGACACGGGCCAGGTCACCCCCGGCCACGGCCTGAAGCTCGGCTACTACGCCCAGGAGCACGAGACGCTCGACCCCGAGCGGACCGTCCTGGAGAACATGCGCTCGGCCGCGCCCGACCTCGACCTCGTCGAGGTGCGCAAGACGCTCGGCTCCTTCCTGTTCTCCGGCGACGACGTCGACAAGCCGGCCGGGGTGCTCTCCGGCGGCGAGAAGACCCGTCTCGCGCTGGCGACCCTGGTCGTCTCCTCGGCCAACGTGCTGCTGCTCGACGAGCCGACGAACAACCTGGACCCGGCCAGCCGCGAGGAGATCCTCGGCGCCCTGCGGACGTACAAGGGCGCCGTCGTCCTCGTCACCCACGACGAGGGCGCCGTCGAGGCGCTCGACCCGGAGCGGATCATCCTGCTCCCGGACGGCGTTGAGGACCTGTGGGGCGCGGACTACGCGGACCTGGTGGCCCTGGCCTGACCCGGCCGACGGCCCCGGATGCGCCCGAAGGGGTGCTTCCGGGGACCGGATCGATCATGTAGAGCTGGATCATTCGGCTCATCGGTGATCCTTCATCTGAGTGAGGGTCTCTGGTACATCCCGGCGCGGTGCTCTGCTGAATCCTTCCGGCAGACCCGCGCCGTACGTGTGTTCCCACGGCGCCGCTGACCTGGCACTTCCCGTCCCGACCCGTACGGATGGGGCGCCCCGCGCCTGCGGAATGGAAGGTTCCGTCTGTGACGACGCCGTACTCCTCCGCAAACCCGGCGGCACGGACCTTGTCGAATGGGTGGCCAGGAGGCCGGGGAGGGGTGATCATGAGAAGTCCAGAGCGCACTTCCCATGAGGAGGCACGGGTGGCCGAGACTCTGAAGAAGGGCAGCCGGGTGACCGGCGCCGCGCGCGACAAGCTCGCGGCAGACCTGAAGAAGAAGTACGACTCCGGTGCGAGCATCCGGGCGCTGGCCGAGGAAACCGGCCGCTCCTACGGATTCGTCCATCGGATGCTCAGTGAGTCCGGAGTCACGCTGCGTGGTCGCGGTGGAGCGACACGGGGCAAGAAGGCGGCTTCGGTCTGACATCGGGGCGGCTCGACCGGGCCACCGGGTCTCTCGGTGGCCACCCGGTCGGCCCTGCGGTCGACCAGGTGGTTACTGTGCAGTCACTTAGCATTTCGCATGCAGTGCTGCACCGGAACCGGAGGCGCCCCCATGACTACGCTCGAAGACTCTGAGCTCGTATTCGACAAGGACGGTGTACGGCTCACCGTCGAAGACGCCGTTGCCACGGTGACCCTGACCAACCCGGCGAAGCGCAACGCTCAGTCTCCCGCTCTGTGGCGGGCGTTGACGGAAGCCGGCCGGTCACTCCCGGGCAGCGTGCGGGTCGTCGTCCTGCGCGGTGAGGGCAAGTCCTTCTCCGCCGGGCTCGACCGGCAGGCGTTCACGCCCGAGGGCTTCGACGGAGAGCCGTCCTTCCTCGACCTCGCGCGCGGTTCCGACGCGGACCTCGACGCGGTCATCGCCGAGTACCAGGAGGCGTTCACCTGGTGGCGCCGCAGCGACATCGTGTCGATCGCGGCCGTCCAGGGACACGCCATCGGCGCCGGCTTCCAGCTCGCCCTCGCGTGCGACCTGCGGGTCGTCGCCGAGGACGTGCAGTTCGCCATGCGCGAGACCAGCCTGGGCCTCGTCCCGGACCTCACCGGGACGCACCCGCTCGTCTCGCTCGTCGGCTACGCCCGCGCGCTCGAGATCTGTGCCACCGGCCGCTTCGTCCACGCGGACGAGGCCGAGCGCATCGGTCTCGCCAACCTGTCCGTCCCCGTCGACGAGCTCGACGCGGCCGTACGGGACCTCGGCGCCGCCCTGCTCGCGGCGCCCCGCGACGCGGTCACCGAGACCAAGGCGCTGCTCCGGGGCGCCTCCGGCCGCTCCTACGAGGAGCAGCGCACCGCCGAGCGCGCCGCGCAGGCCCGCCGCCTGCGCGACCTCGCCGGCCTCGGCGACTGACGCACGCGCGCGTTCAGCGCACTTCCGACACCAGCACCGTGACCGCGGTCGCCCCACCGGCGGCCGCGGTCGCGGCGCTCCGGGCGGCCCGGGCGACGTCCAGCGGCCGTCGACCCGCCGTCACGGCCAGCTCGACCCGCACGCGACCCTCAGGGTCCCGGCGCACCGGGTGTCCCAGGGCGTCCGTCACACCCGCCACGCCCTCGACGCGCAGGACCGCGAGCGCCACCGGGTCGTCCGTCGCCGGTGAGGTCCGGCCCGGCGGGGGAACGGCCGGTCCGGCCGGCGGCGGCGCCGCGTCGAGCAGGTCCGTCACCCGCAGGTCCACGCTCGCCACGGGGAGCCCGAGCCCGTCCGCCGCCCCGAGCAGCGCCGACCGCAGCTCCTCGGCCAGCTCCGGCAGCGGACGGCCCGCCACCGCCGCGAACTCCGCGGTGATCCGCAGCGGCCCCGGCGGCAGACCGCCCGGCGGCACCGGAAGCGCCTCCGGAGCGGCAGCCGCCACCCCGGACACCCGCTCGACACCCGGAACGTCCTCCGGCCTGAAGCCCGGCTCGGCCTCCGGCCCGGGGCCCGGAACGTCCTCCGGCCCGGGGCCCGGTTCGGCGTCAGGGGCCGGCCGGACCCGGAGTTCGCCGGGGACCACCCCCCTTACGGCCGAAGCGGCGCGGTCCAGAAATGTCCGCGCGGCCCGCTCGGTGATCCACGCGCCGTCCTCCGGCGTTCCCAGGGGCAGCAGCCTGCCCGGCGCGAGGCGGTCTCGCACCGCCGTCGCCCAACCCTCACCAGTCGTCATTCCCCCAGCCTGCCGTATCCCTGGAGCGAATCGGGGCAAGCGCCCTTAGTGTGGGCGAGGAACCCCGAAATATCACAGAAGGGGCGAAAAGTAATGACTGACACCACTTCCTCGGGAAACCCCGGGTCCGACGAACAGCGCCGGACCAGCGTGACCAAGCGCGGCGGCGGCGCCCCGGCCTCACGGGGCCGGACCACCATCGCCGACGGCGTCGTCGAGAAGATCGCCGGTCTCGCCGCACGTGACGTCTCCGGCGTCCATGCCATGGGCAGCGGACTCTCCCGCACCTTCGGCGCCGTGCGCGACCGGGTGCCGGGCGGGGGCGGCGGCAAGGCGAGCGTCACCCGCGGGGTGAAGGCCGAGGTCGGCGAGGTCCAGACCGCGCTCGACCTGGAGATCGTCATCGACTACGGCGTCTCGATCAACGACGTCGCGGGCGACGTCAGGGAGAACGTCATCGCCGCCGTCGAGCGGATGACCGGCCTCGAAGTCGTCGAGGTCAACATCGCGGTCAGCGACGTGAAGCTGCCCGACGAAGAGGAAGAGGAGCCGGAGTCCCGGCTCCAGTAGTCGCCGACCCCTCGGCGGCACGGGCACGGAAGGGGCTCAGGAATGAGCATGGCGATGGTCGGCCTGATGGCCGGCATGGCCCTCGGATTCGCCGGATACTTCGGCGGCTTCGGGGCGTTTCTCCTGGTCGCGGCCTTGGGCGCGATCGGCTTCGTGGCCGGTCGGTTCGTGGACGGCGACCTCGAACCCGGCGACCTGTTCCGGGGCCGCGAACGCGGCGACCGGCGGCGGTGACGCCGGGTGGTGACGGACCTGGCGCGCGACCGGGGGGCGACGAGGATCGCCGACCGGGTCGTCGCGAAGATCGCCGCCCAGGCGGCCAGAGAGGCCCTCGACGCCGTACCCGAGGGCGGCTCCCGGCCGCACGCCTCGGTCGTCGTCCACCGGGACGTCGCCCGGGTCTCGATCAGTCTCGAACTCGACTACCCCTCCGACGTCGGCCGCCAGTGCGGGGCCGTGCGGGGCCGGGTCCGCACCCGGGTCGAGGAACTCGCCGGCATGGAGGTCCACGAGGTGGCCGTCCACGTCGAGCGACTCCACTCCCCGCTCACCCGCCAGGCCGCCCACCGGGATCGCCTCTCATGACCCACACTCCGCAACCGCCCCCCGCCGACGACCCCCGGCCCGCGAACGCCGGGCCACCGGGCCCGACGAGCGGTGCCGGACCCCCGGACCCCGGGAACCCGGAACACGGCGACCCCGGCCGCCGCGCCGGGCCCGCCGGCCCGGGCCCCCTGCCCGCCTCCGGCCCCGGAGGCGCCGACCCCGGCGCCCCCGGTCCCGTGCCCGTCCTCGCGGACGCCCCGGCGGCCCGCGTCCGCCGCTTCTGGGCGGTGCGCCGCATCCCCGCGGCGCTGCTCGCGGCGGTCGTCCTCGGCGGGGCCGGGCTGCTCCTGTACGACGTGGCCGCCGTGCGGGCCGACCACACGGCGATGGCGTGGCGGCGGGAGCTCGCCGACGCCCTCGCGACCCGGCCCCTCGACAGCACGGGGGTCGTCGTCGGCGCGGCCGTCGCCGTGGTCCTCGGCCTCTGGCTGCTGCTCCTGGCCGCCACGCCCGGACTGCGGGCGGTGCTCCCCATGCGGCGCGAGCACGACGACGTCCGCGCGGGCCTCGACCGCGAGGCCGCGGCCCTGACCCTGCGCGACCGGGCGATGGAGGTCTCCGGCGTGCAGTCGGTCCAGGTGCGCGTCGGCCGCTCCAAGGCCACCGTGCGGGCGCTCTCCCACTTCCGGGCGCTCGACGAGGTCCGTGCCGACGTCGAGCGGGTCCTCGCCACCGGGGTCGACGAACTCGGCCTCGCCCGCCCGCCCGCGCTGACGGTACGGGTGACGCGCCCGCCCAGGAAGAAGTGAGCCGATGAGACCTCGGGACCCGGGCAGCCTTCTGCCGATCATGCCGGGCTCGTCGGCAGGACACCCCCAAGAAGGGAGGAGACGGTGACCGTCGTCCTCCGGCGCGTCAACCGCGCCCTGCTCGGGCTCGCCGGGCTGCTCCTCGTCGTCGGCGGCGGAGCGGTGCTCGCCGCCGCCCTCGACCTGTCCGTGCCGTCCTGGTGGCCCTGGTCGGGCCCCGCCGACGTGCTGCTGTCCACCGCCGACCGGCAGCGCTGGCGCGGCGAGGGCTGGTGGTGGCCGGTGGTCATCGCCGCCCTCGGGGTGATCGTCCTGCTCGCCCTGTGGTGGCTGCTCGTCCAGTTCCGGCGGGCCCGGCTCGCCGAGGTCCTCGTGGACACCGGCGACGGCGAGGAGGCGATCCTGCGCGGCCGGGCGCTGGAGGGCGTCCTGGAGGCGGACGCCGTCGCCCAGGAGGGCGTGGCCAGGGCCCGGGTCTCCCTCACCGGCCGCCGCACCGCTCCCCGGACCCGCGTCGCCCTGCTTCTGGAGCCGTACGCCTCCCCGGGCGACGCCCTGACGACCCTCAGCACCGAGGCCCTCGCCCACGCCCGTACGTCGACGGGCCTGCCCGCTCTGCCGACCGAGGCACGCCTGCGGGCGGCCAAGCACCGGGCCCGCCGCGTGACCTGACAAGGCGTGGGGCCGGCCCGTATCCGGACCGGCCCCACGGCTGTTCAGAGGCGACCACGCCACGGCGGCCCGGAAGCCGCCGCCACGCACCGGCTCAGAAGCCGCTGCGCGCCCCGCCGTCGACCGGGAGCATCAGCCCGGTCAGGTAGGAGGCGGCGGGCGACAGCAGGAACGCGGCCGACCGCCCGAACTCCTCCGGGGTGCCGTAGCGGCGCAGCGGGATCCGGGCCTCGTTCGCCGCGCGGGACGCCTCCGCGTCGCCGGAGAGCGCGTCGAGCGAGCGGACCCGGTCCGTGTCGATCCGGCTGGGCAGCAGGCCGATGACCCGGATGCCGCGCGGGCCCAGGTCGTTGGCGAGGGACTTGGCGAAGCCGGCGAGGCCGGGACGCAGCCCGTTGGAGATGGTCAGGCCGGGGATGGGCTCGTGGACCGAGCCGGACAGCACGAAACCGATCACCCCGCCCTCGGTGAGCGCCTCGGCGGCCGCGCGGGCCAGCCGTACCGCGCCGAGGAAGACCGTGTCGAACGCGGCCGTCCACTGCTCGTCGGTGTTGTCGGCCCCGAAGCCGGGGGCCGGGCCGCCGACGCTGATCAGGATGCCGTCGAAGGCGCCGAACCGGGCCCGTGCCTCGGCGATCAGCCGGGCCGGGGTCTGCGGGTCGGCGTTGTCGGCGGCGATCCCGGCCGCGCCCTCGCCCAGTTCGGCCACCGCGTCGGCGACCGCCTTCTCCTCGCGCCCGGTGATCAGCACCCGGGCGCCCTCCGCGAGCAGCGCCTCCGCGGAGGCCCGGCCGAGCCCTCGCGTCGCGCCGGTCACTACGTACACACGGTCCTTCAGTCCAAGATCCATGGCCCTATCCTGCCGTCTCCGGTTCGGCGAGCGCGAAGGCGGTCCCCACCAGGCCGATGTGGCTGAACGCCTGCGGGAAGTTGCCCAGCTGGCGCCCGGTCGCCGGGTCGTACTCCTCCGCGAGCAGCCCCACGTCGCTGGTGAGCGCGACCAGCCGGTCGAAGAGCTCGCGGGCCTCGTCGGCCCGCCCGGTCATCTGCAGGGCGTCCGCGAGCCAGAACGAGCAGACGAGGAACGTGCCCTCCTGCCCCGGCAGCCCGTCGACGGCCCCCGAGTCGACGCTGTAGCGCCGTACGAACCCGCCCTGTGTCAGCTCGGCCCGCACCGCGTCCACCGTTCCCACCACCCGGGGGTCGTCCGGCGGCAGGAAGCCGACGCGGGGGATGAGCAGGGTGGCGGCGTCCAGCTCCCGGGAACCGTACGCCTGGGTGAAGGTGTTGCGCACCGGGTCGTACGCCAGGGCGCACACCTGGGCGTGGATCTCGTCCCGCAGGGTCCGCCACCGCGCCGCGTCCCCCGGCAGCGAGGGGTCGGCCTCCAGGGTGCGGACCGCGCGGTCGGCGGCGACCCAGGCCATCACCTTCGAGTGGGTGAAGTGGCGGCGCGGCCCGCGCACCTCCCACAGCCCCTCGTCGGGCTCCCGCCAGGTCGACTCCAGGAAGCCGAGGAGGCTGAGCTGGAGGTTCCAGGCGTGCCGCTCCGGAGGGATGCCGGCCTCGCGGGCGCGGTGGAGCGAGTCCATGACCTCGCCGTACACGTCGAGCTGGAACTGGTCCACGGCCGCGTTCCCGGTGCGCACCGGCGCCGAGTCGGCGTAGCCGCGCAGCCACGGCAGGGTCGTCTCGGGGAGCCGGCGCTCGCCGGCGGGGCCGTACATGATCTGGAGGTCGGCGGGGTCGCCGGCGACGGAGCGGAGCAGCCAGTCCCGCCAGGCGGCGGCCTCCTCGACGTATCCGGCGGCGAGGAGCGCGCCGAGGGTGAGGGAGGAGTCGCGCAGCCAGCAGGCGCGGTAGTCCCAGTTCCGTACGCCGCCGAGCTCCTCCGGCAGCGAGGTGGTGGGGGCGGCCATGATCCCGCCCGTGGGGGCGTAGGTGAGGGCCTTGAGGGTGATCAGGGAGCGCATCACCGCGTCCCGGTGGGGGCCTTCGTAGGTGCAGCGGGCGGACCAGTCCCGCCAGTCCGCCAGGGTGTGCTCCAAAGCCTCGTAGGGGTCGACGAGTTCCGGGCGCGGCTCGTGCGACGGGTGCCAGGTCAGCACGAAGGCGACCCGCCGGCCGGCGTCGACGGTGAAGGAGGAGCAGGTGGAGAACTGCTGGCCCCAGGTCTTGACGTGGGGTTCGCTGCGCAGCCAGACCGCGTCGGGGCCGGCGATCGCGACCCGGTGGTCGTCGGCGCGGCGCACCCAGGGCACGACCGAGCCGTAGTCGAAGCGCAGCCGCAGGACGGCGCTCATCTCGACGCTCCCGCTGATCCCCTCGACGATCCGCATCACGTCGGGGGCCCGGTCCCGCTGGGGCATGAAGTCGACGACCTTGACGGTGCCCGAGCGGGTCTCCCAGTACGTCTCCAGGACGAGGGAGTCCTCGGCGTAGCGGCGGCTCGTACAGGTCGTGGCGCCCTTGGGGGCGAGCCGCCAGTGGCCGTTGTTCTCGTCGCCGAGGATCGCGGCGAAGCAGGCGGCGGAATCGAAGCGGGGCAGACACAGCCAGTCGACCGACCCGTCGCGGCCGACGAGCGCGGCGGTCTGGAGATCGCCGATGAGGGCGTAGTCGTCGATACGTTGCGTCACGCTTTGGGCTGTTCCCGGAAGCGGCGCCGGTCAATCAGGGGGACGGGACGGCCGCGACCGGATCCGTGTCCTCCTGAGGGGAACCGGGGACGTCGGATGCCTGTCCGGCCTGCCGGTCGTGCTTCTCCCGGCGTACGAGGATCACCCAGCCGACGGGCACCCCGGCCGCGAACAGCCACCACTGGACGGCGTACGCCATGTGGGCGCCGATCGAGTCGTGGTCGGGTTCGGCGATCTGCTCGGGGGTGTCGTTCCCGGAGGCGGGCTCGATCTGTTCGACGTAGCCGCCGAGCACCTCGCGGCCGGTCAGTTCGGCCTGCTGCCGACTGCTGATCAGCATCACCTGGCGGTCCGGCAGCCCCTTCAGGTCCTTGATCCCGCTCGCGCCGGTCGTCTCGTCGGCCTTGAGCCGACCGGTGACGGTGACCTCGCCCCTGGGGGCGGGCGGCACCGGGGGATAGGCGTGCTGGTCGGCTGCGGCCGGGATCCAGCCCCGGTTGACCAGGACGACCCTGCCGTCCTTCAGTACCAGCGGGGTGAGGACGTGCACGCCCACCCGGTCCTCGGCGTTGGTGCGTCGGCGGACGACCACCTCGTGCGCCGTGTCGAAGGTGCCGGTGGCGGTGACCCGGCGCCAGTAGTCGGCGCGCGGGACGGTGTGACCGGGGGAGGTGAGGTCCTCGACCGGTACCGGCTTCGCGGCGACGTTGTCCGCGATCAGGGCGTTCTGGGCCACCCGGCGCTCGTGCCGGTGGAACTGCCAGAAGCCCAGCTCGATCATCGTCGGGACGAGGACGAGGCCGAGGAGGGTGAGGATCACCCACTGCCGGGACAACAGGAAGCGGTACACCCCATGACGGTACATCCGGGGGCACGGGGCGCACGCAGGGGGGTTCGGCTCGCCCGGAGGCGAGCCCAGGATCGTTTCCTCAGGTCCTGTCCCGCTCACACCCTGTCGACGATGCCCACCTTTCCCTCCGCGCGGGCGCAGTGCCCGCCGCAGTACCAGCTGCCCTCGACCTCGACGCCCTGTCCGATGATCTGGACCCGGCAGTGCTCGCAGATGGGCGCCATCCGGTGGATGGCGCAGGAGAAGCAGTCGAAGACGTGCACCGCGCCCTGCGCGTGCACCTCGAAGGACATGCCGTAATCGTTTCCGCAGACCTCACAACGTGCCATGCGCCACAGGGTGAGGCTCCCCGGCGGGCGGGCGCTGCACGGCACGCCCGCCGGGGCGGGGGTGTCACCCGTCTGCCGGGGTCACGTCCCGCAGCAGCTGCGTGTAGGCGGCCTCGTCGACGACCGGGGTGCCGAAGGACTTGGCCTTCAGCGTCTTGGAGGTCGCCGAGTCGGGGTCGTTGGTGACGAGCAGGCTCGTCAGCCGGGAGACGCTGGTGGCGACGTGGAGCCCGGCGTCGACCGTGCGGTCCTCCAGGAGCTCCCGGTCGACGGAGGTGTCCCCGGAGAACGCGATCCGCATGCCCTGCTTGAGAGGTTTGTCCGACTCGTAACGGCCGGGGTTGGGGTACGGGCACGCCGGACGCTTCCGCGAGGGGCGCCAGCTGTTGGCCCGGTAGGACGACTGGTGGCCGAGGCGCGGCTGCGCGGGCGTCGAGGCCCACTCCGTCAGCGGGCGGCACTCCAGGAGCGGCAGCCGGACGTTCCGCTCCGCCGCCGCGTGCAGGCTCGGCCGGAACGCCTCCGCCAGGACCCGGGCGTCGTCCAGCGCGTTGTGCGCGCGCTGCTGCACCACGCCGAAGTGCGCGGCGAGCGACTCCAGCTTGTGGTTGGGCAGCGGCAGCGACAGCTCCTTGGCGAGCGCGATCGTGCACAGCCGCTGCCGCACGGGCGCCGCCGACTCCGCGCGCGCGTACTCCCGGGCGATCATCTGCCAGTCGAACATCGCGTTGTGCGCGACGAGCACCCGCCCGTCGAGCCGCGCCGCGAACTCCGCCGCGATCTCCGGGAACAGCGGAGCGCCCTCAAGGACGTCGCTGGTCAGCCCGTGGATCCACACCGGCCCGGGGTCCCGCTCGGGGTTCACCAGCGTGTACCAGTGGTCCTCGACGTTCCCCTGGGCGTCCAGCCGGTAGACGGCAGCCGACACTATCCGGTCGTCGCGGGCGAGTCCGGTGGTCTCCACGTCGACGACCGCGTACCCCTGCGGGTAGGCGGCCGGCCACGTCGCTGCTGTCGTACGGTCGTCAAACACGGTCACTGAGAATACGGCCCGCGACCGACCGCTCCGTCCCCGGTGCCCCCGCGGGTGCCGGCGAGCAGTCCGTCGACCAGTGCCCGTACGGAGTCCACGAAGAGCAGCTCGGTGTCGATCGGGGCCGCCAGGGCGCGGGCCAGCGGCCCGTCGGCCTCCGCGTCCTCCCCGCGCCACAGCTCCTCCTCGGCGGGCGACTGGGCCGGGGCGCGTTCGCGGTTGCGTTCGACGAGGACGTAGCCGACGACCTGGAACTGGACGGCGCGCACGGCGCGGGCGGCGGCCGCGCCCCGGAGGCCCGCGGCATGGGCCTCGTGGACCAGGGCGCGCTGCGCCGGCAGGAACATCCGCTCGGTGAGACCCCGTTCGTGGACCATCGCGACGAGGTGCGGGCGCTCGCGCAGGGCGAGCCGCAGGGAGCGGGCGACGGACACCATCCGCTCGGCCGGGGTCGTCCCCCGCGGGCGGATGGCGCCGAGGTCGGCGACGGTACGGGCGACGAGCGCGTCCAGGAGCGACTCGCGGTTGCCGACGTGCCAGTAGATCGAGGTGACGGCGGTGCCGAGTTCGGCCGCCAGCCTGCGCATGGTCAGGGCGGCCGGGCCGTGCTCCCTCACCAGGGCGGCGGCGGTGTCCAGCACCTCGTCGCGGCTCAGTGCGGAGCGCGCCATCGGATCCCCCAACTCCTCTGCGTGCACGGGTCTTTACCGTTCATCGCCATCGGTGTAACTGTGTTACAGGCCGACGATCCCGAAGGGTGGTACGTCATGGCACGTGTACGGTACGGGGCGCGCAGCGACGCGGAGGCGGCGGCGGCCCGCGAGCGGTCCGCCAAGCTCCCCGACATCTGGTCCACCGGCGTGGTCGCCGTCTGGGAGACCGATCCGGACGTCGTCGCGGCGGTCCTGCCGCCCCCGCTGAAACCCACCGCGCGCCCCCTCGTGCGCGCCAACATCAGCCGGGTCGACCTGCCCGGCTACCCCCTCGGCGCCGGCTCCGTGGCGGTCGCCGCGGCCCACGGCGACCGGGAGGGCTGGTATCCGCTGGTCATGCCGATGACCCACGAGCGGGCCCTGGTCGGCGGCCGCGAGGTCTTCGGCGAGCCGAAGAAGCTGGGCGACGTCACCGTCGAGCGCGACGGCCTCGTCGTCCGGGCGTCCCTGGCCCGGCACGGCATCGCCTTCGTGGAGGTGCGCGGCGCGGTCTCCGGCCCGCTGCCGCTGCCGGAGCCCGTCGAGAAGACCGACTTCTACTTCAAGTTCCTGCCCGGCGTCGAGGGCTCCGGCTTCGACGCCGATCCCGTCCTCGTCCACTGCGTCCGCAACGAGAAGGTGCGCAGGCTGGAGCGGGTCACCGGCGACGTGGTGCTGCGCGAGTCCATGTACGACCCCGTCGCCGACCTCCCCGTACGCCGGCTCGTCGAGATCACGATCGGCGAGAAGACCACCGACCAGAAGGGCACGGTCGCCGAACGCGTCTCCGCCCGTGACCTGCTGCCCTTCGTCCACCAGCGGTACGACGACCCGCTCCAGATCCTGGACGGCCCGCCCGAGACGAGCGTCCGGCAGGGGGCGTCCGATGGAGCTGCGTGAGGGACAGGTCGCCGTCGTCACCGGCGCGGCGAGCGGCATCGGCCTCGCCATGGCCCGCCGCTTCGCCGCCGAAGGGCTCGCCGTCGTCCTCGGGGACGTCGAGCGGGGCGCCCTCGAAGCGGCGGCCGACGAGCTGATGGCGAGCGGGGCGCAGGTCCTCGCCCGGACCGTCGACGTCTCCGACCCCGACGAGGTCCGGGCGTTCGCGGACGCCGCGTACGACGCCTTCGGCGCCGTCCACGTCCTCTGCAACAACGCGGGCGTCGGCTCCGGCGCCGAGGGCCGCATGTGGGAGCACGAGCCCAACGACTGGAAGTGGGCCTTCTCCGTCAACGTCTGGGGCGTCTTCCACGGCATCCAGGCCTTCGTCCCGCGCATGCTCGCGAGCGGCGAGCCCGGCCACGTCGTCAACACCTCCTCCGGCGACGGCGGCATCGCCCCGCTGCCCACCGCCTCCGTGTACGCGGTCACCAAGGCGGCCGTCGTCACCATGACCGAATCGCTCTACGCCCACCTCAGGGCCGAGCACGCGCGCGTGGGGGCGTCCGTGCTCTTCCCCGGACCGCACATGCTCCGCACCGGCCTGTGGGAGTCGCACCGCAACCGGCCCGAGCGGTACGCCAAGCAGCGGCCGCGCCGCACCCCGTACCGCAGCCTCGACCAGTGGGAGGCCGCCATGAAGGAGGCCGGGCACGAGGTCGCCTTCACGCCCGTGGAGGAGGTCGCCGAGCACGTCGTCGACGGCATCCGCGCCGACCGCTTCTGGATGCTGCCGGCGAGCGAGCACAGCGACCGCCAGATCAGGGCGCGCTCGCAGGCCATGCTCGACCGCGCCAACCCGTCCTACCTGGAGAGCTTCATCCTCGACTGACCGGCCAAGGAGCCCGACGTGAGCTTCGAAGACCCGTACCTGATCATCTCCTCCGACTGCCATGCCGGGCTCCCCACCGAGGAGTACCGGCCCTATCTCGACTCCCGCTTCCACCGGGCCTTCGACGACTTCCTGGCGGGGCGCGACGCCCGCCGCGAGGCGATGACCCGGCTCGGGGTGCGCAACGAGGCCTTCGCGAACAAGTGGTTCAGCGACAACGAGGAGGGCCTGCGCGGCGGCTGGGACGCCGCGCAGCGGATCAAGGAGCTCGACGGCGACGGGGTGGCCGCCGAGGTCGTCTTCCCCGACGCGGACGCCGTCGACAGCCGGACCGCCGCGCCCTTCGGCGTCGGCCTCGGCCTCTCCGGCGACCAGGACCCCGAGCTCGGCATGGCGGGCGCGAAGGCGCACAACCGCTGGCTCGCCGAGTTCGTCGGACAGAACCCGCAGCGGCACTGCGGGGTCGCCCTCCTCCCCGTCACCGCCGACGTCCGCGAGGTCGTCGCCGAGATCCACCGGGCCAAGGAGTCCGGCCTCGGCGCGCTGATGATCCCCTCCATGTGGGTCGACAAGACCCCCTACCACGACCGGCACTACGACCCGGTGTGGGCGGCCGCCGCCGAGACCGGCATGCCGGTCGTCACCCACTCCGGGGCCGCGCCCCGCGAGGAGTACGGCGACCACCTTGGGATCTACGTCTCCGAGGTCACCTGGTGGCCGGCCAGGCCGCTGTGGTTCCTGCTCTGGTCCGGGGCCTTCGAGCGCCACCCGGGACTCCGGTTCGGCGTCGCCGAGTCCGGCTGCTGGTGGCTGCCCAACCTCCTCTGGTTCATGGACCGGCTCTACCTCGGCGCGCACGGCGGCAAGAAGCTGTCCCCGTTCGCGGAGCTGAAGCGGCCGCCGAGCGAGTACCTGGACCGGCAGGTCTTCGTCTGCGCCACCAACACCAAGCGGCGCGAACTGGCCCAGCGGTACGAGATCGGCGTCGACAACATCCTGTGGGGCTCCGACTTCCCGCACCCGGAGGGCACCTGGCCCGACACGCGCGCGTGGCTGCGGAGGACCTTCCACGACATCCCGGTCGAGGAGACCCGGCGGATGCTCGGCCTGGCCGCGGCGGAGGTCTTCGGCTTCGACCCCGGCGCGCTGGCGCCGATCGCCCGCCGGATCGGCCCCACCCCCGCGGACCTCGGCCAGCCCGCCGACCAGGCCGCCGTGGAGGCCTCCTGGGCGCGCTCGCGCGAGGTCGGCCGCCACTGGCTGACGGACCACGACCTCCCGGTCATCGGAACGAACTGATGGGGGACGAACCGATGGACAGGTACACCGTCGTCTCCGCCGACTGCCACGCGGGCGCCGACCTCCTCGACTACCGGCCCTACCTGGAGCGCAGGCACCACGAGGCGTTCGACGCGTGGGCGGCCGACTACGTCAACCCCTACGAGGACCTCCTCGCCGACACCGCCGACCGCAACTGGAACTCGCGGCGCCGGCTCGCCGAACTGGAGGCGGACGGGATCGTCGCCGAGGTCGTCTTCCCCAACACCGTCCCGCCGTTCTTCCCCTCCGCCTCCCTCATGGCCCCGCCGCCGACCCGCGAGGAGTACGAGCTCCGCTGGGCCGGCCTGCGCGCCCACAACCGCTGGCTGGCCGACTTCTGCGCGGACGCGCCGGGCCGCCGCGCGGGCGTGGCGCAGATCCTGCTCAACGACGTGGACGAGGCGGTACGGGAGATCCGCCGCGCGAAGGAGGCGGGCCTGACCGGCGGCATCCTGCTGCCCGGCGCCCCACCGGGGTCCGGCGTGCCCGAGCTCTACTCGGAGACGTACGACCCGATCTGGGCGGTCTGCGCCGAGCTCGACGTCCCGGTCAACCACCACGGAGGCTCGGCGTCGCCGCCGCTCGGCGACGAACCCGCGGCCCGCGCCGTCTTCATGGTGGAGACCACGTGGTTCTCCCACCGGGCCCTGTGGCACCTCGTCTTCGGCGGCGCGTTCCGCCGCCACCCGGACCTCAGGCTCGTCCTGACGGAGCAGGGCTCCGGCTGGATCCCCGGGGTCATGGACATGCTGGACTACTACCACGCCCGGCTCGTCGCGGCGGCGACGCGGGCGACGACGGCGGAGTCCCGGTTCGGCGCCGGACTCGCCGCGTCCATGGGCAAGGGCCCCAGCGAGGTGTGGCGGGACAACTGCTACGTCGGCGCCAGCTTCATGCGCCCGCACGAGGTGCCGCTGCGCGAGCGGATCGGCCTCGACAAGATCATGTGGGGCAGCGACTACCCGCACGACGAGGGCACCACCCCGTACTCCCGCGAAGGGCTCCGGATCGCCTACGCGGGCGTGCCGAGGGACGAGGTCGCCGCCATGGTCGGCGGCAACGCGGCCCGCGTCTACGGCTTCGACCTCGCCCTCCTCGACCGGCTCGCCGCCGTCCACGGGCCGACCGTCGAGGAGATCGCCGAGCCGCTGAAGGAGGTGCCCGAGGGCGCCACGAGCCCGGCGTTCGCCCCTGGCGGGTCGGTCCGCGTCTGGTAACCCGCCGGGTGCGACCCTCCTGACGTGATGTCACCCCCCGCACCGGACGCCGCACACGACGAGGCCCACGGCGGAGGTCTCGGCTCCCGTCTCAACTGGCTCCGTGCCGCCGTGCTCGGGGCCAACGACGGAGTCGTCTCCACCGCCGGCCTCGTCGTCGGCGTCGCCGGCGCCACCGAGTCCCGGGCCGCCCTGCTCACGGCCGGCCTCTCCGGGCTGCTCGCCGGTTCGATGTCGATGGCGGCGGGGGAGTACGTCTCGGTCTCCACCCAGCGCGACTCCGAGAAGGCGGCGCTCGCCCAGGAGAAGCGCGAACTGCGCGAACAGCCGGAGGCCGAGCTCCGCGAACTGACCGGCCTCCTCGCCTCCCGCGGCCTCTCCCCGGACGTGGCCAGGGAGGCCGCCGAACAGCTCACCGAGCGCGACGCCCTGCGCGCCCACGCGCGCGTGGAGCTGGGCATCGACCCCGACGCCCTCACCAACCCCTGGCACGCCGCCGGAGCCAGCTTCCTCGCCTTCACCGTCGGCGCCCTGCTCCCGCTCCTCGCGATCGTCCTCCCGCCCGCCTCCGCCCGCCTCTGGGTCACCGTCCTCTCCGTCCTCGCCGCCCTCACCCTCACCGGCTGGTGGAGCGCCCGCCTCGGCAGCGCCCCCGCGGCCCCGGCCGTCCTCCGCAACGCGGGCGGCGGGGCGCTGGCGATGGCGGTCACCTACGGGGCGGGCTCCCTGCTCGGGGCGGCCGGAGTGTAGGGGCGGGCCAGTGGTGTTGTCGGAAGGTGCCAAAGCTTGCTGACAAGTCGTCTCACTTACTTGTGAGCAATCACGTCTAGTCGCGTCCGCCCGCCGCCCCTACCGTCGACGGCATGCCGAACCTGCCCGATGTCGTGCTCTGGTCCATACCGGCGTTCGTCCTGCTCACCGTCCTGGAGATGGTCGGCCACCGCCTCCGCCCCGACGAGGACGCCGCCGGCTACGAGACCAAGGACGCCGCCACCAGCATCGGCATGGGGCTCGGGAGCCTCGCCTTCGACGCGCTGTGGAAGATCCCCGTGGTCGCGATCTACACCGCCGTCCACGAGCTGACCCCGCTCCGCGTCCCCGTCCTGTGGTGGACGATCCCGCTCATGCTGCTCGCCCAGGACTTCCTCTACTACTGGCAGCACCGAGGCCACCACGTCATCCGGATCCTCTGGGCCTGCCACGTCGTCCACCACAGCAGCCGCAGGTTCAACCTCAGCACCGCCCTGCGCCAGCCGTGGACCGGCGTGACGGGCTGGCCGTTCTACCTGCCGATGATCGTCCTCGGCGTCCACCCCGCGGCCGTCGCCTTCTGCTCCTCGGTCAACCTCGTCTACCAGTTCTGGATCCACACCGAGCGCATCGGGAAGCTCCCCCGGCCGTTCGAGTACGTCCTCAACACCCCCTCGCACCACCGCGTCCACCACGCCTCCCAGGGCGGCTACCTGGACCGTGACTTCGGCGGCGTCCTCATCGTCTGGGACCGGATGTTCGGGTCCTGGGCCGGCGAGACCGACCGGCCCGTCTACGGCCTCACCAAGAACATCGAGACCTACAACCCGCTGCGCGTCGCCACCCACGAGTACGCCGCCATCGCCCGCGACCTCCGCGCCGCCCACGACTGGCGCGAGCGCGCCGGCCGCGTCTTCCGCGGCCCCGGCTGGCAGCCCGCCGACACCGGCGGAACCGGCCCCGTCACCGGGAAGGCGACCGCACCGGAGGCCGCCGCGTGAGCACCACCCCGGCCGCCGCACCCGGCGCAGCCGCACCCGCCGCCGCGCGCCCCGCCCCGACCGCCGTCTCCCGCGCGCTGCTCGTCGCCTTCGCGCTCGCGGCCGCCGTCGACCTGGGCTCACTGCTCGCCGGCGCCGAGCTCGGCCACCGGATCGCCAAGCCGCTCCTGATGCCGCTGCTCGCCGCGTACGCCCTCACCCTCGGCGCCCCGAAGCCGCTCACCGCCGCACTCCTCTTCGGATGGGGAGGCGACGTGTTCCTGCTCTCCGACGCCGACCGGGCGTTTTTGGCCGGCATGGGCTCCTTCGCCGCCGGACACGTGTGCTACCTGGTCCTCTTCGGCCGCGGGCGCACGTCCCCGGCGCTCGGCGCCCTGTACGCGGCGGCCCTCGCCGGCACCGTCGTCCTCCTCTGGCCCGACCTCCCCGCCGACCTGCGGATCCCCGTCGCCGGCTACTCGCTGCTGCTCACCGCGATGGCCTACCGCGCGAGCGCCCTGGGACTCCTGGCCGGCCTCGGCGGCGCCCTGTTCCTGCTGTCCGACACCCTCATCGCCACCGGCGTCGCCGCCTGGCCCCAGCTGCCCGCGCCCGACTTCTGGGTGATGCTGACCTACATCGCGGCGCAGTACCTGCTGGCGGCGGGAGCACTCCACGCGATATACGGTGAACGTCGTACAACCGTCTGACAGCGAGGAGCGCCACCCATGCGCGCCACCACCATCCACGCCCCGTTCGACATGCGCGTGGAGGACGTACCCGATCCGGTGATCCAGGAGCCCACGGACGTCGTCCTGCGCGTCCTGCGCGCCTGCATCTGCGGCAGCGACCTGTGGGCCTACCGCGGCGAGTCCGCCCGGCAGCCCGGCCAGCGGATCGGCCACGAGTTCCTCGGCATCGTCGAGGCGGCCGGCTCCGAGGTCACCGGCTTCGTCCCCGGCGACCTCGTCGTCGCCCCCTTCGTCTGGTCCGACGGCACCTGCGCCTACTGTGCCGAGGGCCTCCAGACCTCCTGCCCGCGCGGCGGCTTCTGGGGCTCCGCCGGCTCCGACGGCGGCCAGGGCGAGGCCGTCCGCGTCCCCGTCGCCGACGGCACCCTCGTCAAGCTGCCCGCCGAGGCCGCCTCCGACGACCGGCTCCTCACCGCGCTGCTCGCCCTCTCCGACGTCATGGGCACCGGCCACCACGCCGCCCTCGGCGCCGGCGTGAAGCCCGGCTCCACCGTCGCGGTCGTCGGCGACGGCGCCGTCGGACTCTGCGGCGTCCTCGCGGCCAAGCGCCTCGGCGCCGAGCGGATCATCGCCCTCGGCCGGCACACCGCCCGCACCGACATCGCCCGCCTCTTCGGCGCCACCGACGTCGTCGCCGAGCGCGGCGAGGCCGCCCAGGCCGCCGTGCGCGAGCTCACCCGCGGCCAGGGCGCCCACGGCGTCATCGAGGCCGTCGGCACCGAGCAGTCCATGCGCACCGCCGTCGCCATCACCCGCGACGGCGGCTCCGTCGGCTACGTCGGCGTCCCCCACGGCAGCGGCACCGGCCTCGACCTCGACGACATGTTCGACCGCAACATCGCCCTGCGCGGCGGTGTCGCACCCGTCCGCGCCTACATCCCCGAGCTCCTCCCCGACATCCTCTCCGGCGCCATCGACCCCTCCCCGGTCTTCGACCTCACCGTCGACCTCGACGGCGTCCCCCACGGCTACAAGTCCATGGACGACCGCTCCGCCCTCAAGGTCCTCATCAAGCCGTAACGGCCACCCGAACCACGCGGGGGGACGCTCCACAAGCGCCCCCGCGTGGCCACTCCGTCCCCCTCCCACGGGTGGGCAATCGCTCCGCGGGGCGGAACGAGCCGGGGCGGGCACACGCCCTGCCGGGTGCCCGCCCCGGCCCGTTCCGCCCGTACGGCCCCGTCAGGCCCCGAGCCACTCCGGCGCATCCGCCCCCGCGAGCCCCGGCGGCCGGGACCACCCCGCGGGCCCGCCCTCGTAGGACACGGGCGACGAGGCGTACCGCAGGCGCCCCAGCGGCCCCTCGGACTCGGCCAGGTACGGCTCCGCCTCGTACCGCGGCAGCGAGGCCGTCAGCCAGTGCCCGGTCTGTGCCAGCGCGAGGCGTACGAGACGTCCGCCGCCCTCCTCCCGCTGCTCGGTCAACGACCGCAACACCGCGGCTGTCAGCAGATACCCCGTCCCGTGGTCCAGCGCCTGCGCCGGCAGCGCCCCCGGCTCCTCCGCCGACCCCTCCACCGCGGCGATCCCCGTCGCCACCTGCACCAGGGAGTCGAAGCCGCGCCGCCCGGCCCACGGCCCGTAGTCGCCCCAGGCGGAGAGGCGGGCGGTCACCAGGCCGGGCCGGTCGAGGTCGAAGCGGTCGAGCGCGCCCGGCCGGTAGCCGGTGACCAACACGTCGGCGGCGTCGAGGAGTTCGTCGAGGGTCCGCCGGTCCGAGGGCCGGTCCAGATCGAGCGCGGCCGTCCGCTTGCCGACGTCCGTGTCCGCGTGCTGGTCCGGCAGTTCGGGGTTGCCGGGCGGATCGATCCGCAGCACGTCCGCGCCGAGCAGCGCCAGGGTCCGGGTGGCGACGGGCCCGGCGATGACCCGCGTCAGATCGAGGACCCGCAGCGGCCCCGTACGGCGCCGGGGCGGGGCGTCGTCGAGCCGCTCCCGGGTCAGCAAGGGCCGTGCCGCCACCTCCCGGCCCTGCTCGCTCGCGGCCCACTCGCCGGGCGTCCGCAGGGCGACGGCCAGGCCCCCGGCCGCGTACACCGCCGTCTCGACCTCGTGGGCCTTGCGCTCGCCGATCGCCGCCGCGACGGCCTCGACCGAATCGGCCGCGTTCAGCGCGGTGAGCAACGCCGCTTTGTGGTGAGGGTAGTTGGCGTGCGTACGGACCCATCCGTCGGCCGCACGCCAGAACCGCGACAGGGGCGCGAAGCTCACCGGTGCCCGCCCGTCGATCCGTAGATGCCGCTCGCTCACGAAGGCGGTGGCGACGGCCCCGTCGTCCACCCGCACCGGCCCCGGAAGGCCCGCGTGCTCCACGGCGGCGAGCGAGCAGACGGCGACCGAGGCCCGGGCCAGGTCCATCACGGGCAGCCGCGCGGGCAGCAGCCCGGAGACCCCGCCGTACTCCACCCGGTCGACGAGGGCGGGATCGCCGCCCAGGGCCGACCACAGCAACTCCGTACCGGAACGCACTGTGTTGTCCATGACGGCACTATGGCACCCGGTGCCACGCGAAGAGCCCCGGTGTGGCACACCACACCGGGGCTCTCCGTCACCTGACCTCCGCGATCAGGACCTGCCCGGCCTCAGCGGCGGACGGCGTCCAGCGCGTCGAGCAGACCGGCTCCGTAGAAGCCGTTCTTGTTCTTGCCGCCCTCGCAGACGGCGTCGATCTTGCCGTCGCCCTCGATGTCGTACGGGTTGGTGCAGGCGCGGTCGTCGGCCTGCGCGTAGAGCAGCGCCTTGAGGGCCGCCGGGCTCGCGTGGGGGTGCGTCGACTTCAGGAGCGCCAGGACGCCCGCCACGTGCGGCGCGGCCATCGAGGTGCCGGCCTTGTAGTTGTAGCCGCCGTTGACCGTGGTCGACAGGATGCGGCCGTTGACCGCCGGGGCGTCCGGGGTCTGGTACTCGGTGCGGTCACCGCCGGGGGCGGCGATGTCGATCACGCCGAGACCGTAGTTGGAGTAGGACGCCTTGAGGCCCTTGGCGCCGGTCGCGGAGACCGTCACGACGCCCGGCAGCATGCCCGGGTAGTCGAAGCACTCCTTCGGGTCGATGACCCGGTCGCCCGGCGTGGTGTCGTTCGGGCTGCTGTTGTCGAGGATCGAGTCGGCGGCCAGGTCGAACTTGGAGTTGCCGGCCGCGGCCACATTGACCGCGCCCTTCTTCTCCGCGTACCGGCTCGCGCGGGTGACCGCCTCGATGAGGGCCTTCTGGTCCTCGTCGTTCTTGCAGGCGAACATCCACGGGTCGGTGTAGTAGCTGTTGTTCGTGACGTCGACGCCGTGCTCGGCCGCCCACACGAAGCCGCAGACCACGGCCTCGGTGTAGAAGAAGCCGTCCGGGGTGGACACCTTGATGCCGGAGACCTTGACGCCCGGGGCGACACCGGTGATGCCGACGCCGTTCTTGGCGGCGGCGATCGTGCCGGCGACGTGCGTGCCGTGGTCGCTCTCGCCCGGGTTGGGGCGCCACGATCCGGCGGTCGTGTCCGGCTTGCCGGTCACGCAGTTGGCGGACGCGCCGGCGTCGAAGTTCGGCGCCAGGTCCGGGTGGGTGTCGTCGACACCCGTGTCGATGACGCCGACGGTGACGCGCTTGCTGCCGAGCGTCCTCTGGTGGGCCTTGTCGGCCTTGATCGCCGGGAGGTCCCACTGCAGGGGCTCCAGCGGGTCCTGCTCGTCCGTGGCGCCGGCGGCGGCGGCCTTGGCCTCGGCCGCGGACAGCGTCTGCGTGCCCTCGTCGACGGCGTCGTCGGACTGGACGGTGAGCGGGGCGGTACGGGTCGAACCGGCCGACACCACGCCGCGCGCCTGACGGATCGTCTTCGCGAACTCGGGGTTCTGCGAGTGGACGACTATCACGCCTATCTGGTCGTACGAGATGACCACCTCGCCGCCCGCGGCGGCGATCGCCTTCTTCACCGAGGCGGCCGTCCAGCGGCCACCCTCGATGTTGACGACGTACGACAGCTTCGGGCCGTTCGTCGCGACGGTGGCCGAGGCACCACTCAGTTCCGCGGCGGAGGCGGCGCCGGGGGCAAGGAAGCCGAGCGAGGCCGTGAGCGCGAGACCAACCGGCAGAGCGAGTGCTCGGCCGCGCCTCGATCCCAGATGAGCCATGGGTTCTCCACATCATCCGTATGTACTGCCCGCGCGCGGGTTTGCGCGCGGGCAGGTGCATGACGAGTGAAGCTATCGCTGATCTTCCCGAACGTTCAATGAGTCGAGAAGACTTCATGAAGATCTGTTCAAGGAATTCCCCCCGTGTGAACCGCTTCGCTTCCGGCTCCGTGCCGTTGGTCAGGGGAGTGGCTCCGCTCGGAGCCCCGCTCTCGCACCCCCCGGTGAGGCCCCCTTGACCATGCCGTCCGCCCCCGCGTCACGAGGAGATTCCGTGGCTACCGAAGCACCGCCGCCGCCCAGGAACGGGACGGAGACCGACCACGGTCCCGCGTCGCCCACGACGGAGCAGTTCGTCGAGGTGCAGAAAGGCGAGGAATTCGGCGAACTGCGCCGTACGTACCGTTCGTTCGCCTTCCCCCTCACCCTCGCCTTCATCGCCTGGTACCTGCTGTACGTCCTGCTCTCCAACTACGCCGGCGACTTCATGGGGACCAAGCTCTTCGGCAACATCAACGTGGCGCTCGTCCTCGGCCTCGGCCAGTTCCTCACCACCTTCCTCATCGCCTGGCTCTACTCGCGGCACGCGGCGAACCGCCTCGACCCCCAGGCAGAGGCCATCCGACACCGTATGGAGGGCGACGCATGAGCACCCCCGTCCTGCTCGCCGCGGGCAACGCCACCAGCGAGCACCGGCCGCTGATCATCGCCCTCTTCGGGGCCTTCGTCGTCGCCACCCTGTTCATCACCGTCTGGGCGGGGCGGCAGACCCGCAGCGCCGCCGACTTCTACGCCGGCGGCGGCCAGTTCACCGGCTTCCAGAACGGCCTCGCCATCTCCGGCGACTACATGTCCGCCGCGTCCTTCCTCGGCATCAGCGGCGCCATCGCCCTCTACGGATACGACGGCTTCCTCTACTCGATCGGCTTCCTCGTCGCCTGGCTCGTCGCCCTGCTCCTGGTCGCCGAACCGCTGCGCAACTCCGGCCGCTTCACCATGGGCGACGTCCTCGCCTACCGGATGCGCCAGCGGCCCGTCCGCACCGCCGCCGGCACCTCCACCATCGTCGTCTCGATCTTCTACCTGCTCGCGCAGATGGCGGGCGCGGGCGTGCTCGTCTCGCTGCTGCTCGGCATCACCAGCGACGGCGGCAAGGTCGCGATCGTCGCCCTCGTCGGCGTCCTGATGATCGTCTACGTGACCATCGGCGGCATGAAGGGCACCACCTGGGTGCAGATGGTGAAGGCCGTCCTGCTCATCGCGGGCACCCTCCTCATCACCTTCCTCATCCTCCTGAAGTTCGACTTCAACCTCTCGCAGCTGCTCGGCGCGGCCGCCACCCACAGCGGCAAGGGCGACGCCTTCCTGGAGCCCGGCCTCAAGTACGGCACCACCGCCGTCTCGAAGCTCGACTTCATCTCCCTCGGCATCGCCCTCGTCCTCGGCACCGCCGGCCTGCCGCACATCCTGATCCGCTTCTACACGGTGCCGACCGCCAAGGCCGCCCGTAAGTCGGTCAACTGGGCCATCGGCATCATCGGCGCCTTCTACCTGATGACGATCGTCCTCGGCTTCGGTGCCGCCGCCCTGCTCAGCGGCGACGCCATCAAGGCGTCCAACAAGGCGGGCAACACGGCGGCCCCGCTCACCGCCCTCGAAGTCGGCGGCGGCGCCGGCTCCACCGGCGGCGCGATCCTCCTCGCCGTCATCTCCGCCGTCGCCTTCGCCACCATCCTCGCCGTCGTCGCCGGCCTGACCCTGGCGTCGTCCTCGTCCTTCGCGCACGACATCTACGCGAACGTGATCAAGCGGGGGAAGGCCACCGAGCGCGAGGAGATGAGGGCCGCCCGCTGGTCCACCGTCCTCATCGGCATCGTGTCGATCGCCCTCGGAGCCCTCGCCCGCGACCTCAACGTCGCCGGCCTGGTCGCCCTCGCCTTCGCGGTCGCCGCCTCGGCCAACCTGCCGACGATCCTCTACTCGCTCTTCTGGAAGCGGTTCACCACCCAGGGCGCGCTGTGGTCGATCTACGGCGGACTGATCTCCTCCGTCGTCCTCGTCCTCTTCTCGCCCGTCGTCTCCGGCGGCCCGGCCTCGATGTTCAAGGGCGTGGACTTCCACTGGTTCCCCCTGGAGAACCCCGGCCTCGTGTCGATCCCGCTCGGCTTCCTCCTCGGCTGGCTCGGCTCGCTCCTGTCCAAGGAGGAGCCGGACCCGGGCAAGTACGCCGAGCTCGAGGTCAAGTCGCTCACCGGAGTGGGGGTCGCCGCCGCGGTCAAGCACTGACCGCGGGGCACCGGACCGTATACGGTCGGCGACCGCCGGACGGCCGCGTCGTAGAGTTCTACGACGCGGCCGTCCCGGTCCTCGTGAGAATCGACCCTGCTCGTCGGCCGTGGGCTCACGTAGGCTCGGAACACACGCATCCACACGACGGGGAGGGGGCCCACAGTGCTCATCGACACCTACGGCAGGGTGGCCACCGACCTGCGCGTCTCGCTCACCGACCGCTGCAATCTGCGCTGCACCTACTGCATGCCCGAAGAGGGCCTCCAGTGGCTGGCCAAGCCGGACCTGCTCACCGACGACGAGATCGTGCGGCTGATTCGGATCGCGGTCACCGACCTCGGCGTCACCGAGGTCCGCTTCACCGGCGGCGAACCGCTGCTCCGCCCCGGCCTCGTCGGCATCGTCGAGCGCTGCGCCGCCCTCGCACCGCGCCCCCGGATGTCCCTCACCACCAACGGCATCGGGCTCAAGCGCACCGCGACCGCCCTCAAGGCCGCCGGGCTCGACCGGGTGAACGTCTCCCTCGACACCCTGCGCCCCGACGTCTTCAAGACCCTCACCCGCCGTGACCGCCACCAGGACGTCCTCGACGGCATGGCCGCCGCCCGGGACGCCGGTCTCACCCCGGTCAAGGTCAACGCCGTCCTGATGCCCGGGCTCAACGCCGACGAGGCACCCGACCTCCTCGCCTGGGCGATCGACGAGGGGTACGAGCTCCGCTTCATCGAGCAGATGCCGCTCGACGCCCAGCACGGCTGGAAGCGCGACGGCATGATCACGGCCGGTGACATCCTGGAGTCCCTGCGCACCCGCTTCACGCTCACCGCCGAGGGCGCCGACGAGCGCGGTTCGGCCCCCGCGGAGCGCTGGGTCGTCGACGGCGGACCGCACACGGTCGGGGTCATCGCCTCCGTCACCCGTCCGTTCTGCCGGGCCTGCGATCGCACCCGCCTCACCGCCGACGGGCAGGTCCGCACCTGCCTCTTCGCCACCGAGGAGACGGACCTGCGGGCCGCGCTCCGCTCGGACGCCACCGACGAGGCGGTCGCCGGGATCTGGAAGAAGGCGATGTGGGGCAAGAAGGCCGGCTCCGGTCTCGACGACCCGAGCTTCCTCCAGCCCGACCGCCCGATGTCGGCGATCGGCGGCTGACCCCGGCAGCCCCCAAAACCCGAAGGACCCCCGGAAAACCCGGGGGTCCTCAGGTTCTCGGGGGTTCTACTCGTCCTCGGAGCCCGACTCCCACTCCGCGAGCGGGACGACGTCCTTCAGGAAACCCCGCACGCCCAGGAACTGGGAGAGGTGCTCGCGGTGCTCCTCGCACGCGAGCCAGGTCTTGCGCCGCTCGGGCGTGTGCAGCTTCGGGTTGTTCCACGCGAGGACCCAGACGGCGTCGGCGCGGCAGCCCTTGGCGGAACAGATCGGCTTCTCTTCACTCACCTGATCATTGTCCAGCAAGGGCGATGCCGAGCAGCCACGGGGGGAGCTGCCCGGCATCGGTCCGTCGCTCCGACGGGGGATGCGGAGCGCGTAGGAAGTATGTCACGGCACACGGGGTGTGGTGCACAGGAACTTCATGATTGATCTGAGCTTTTCTTGAGCTTTCCGGCCACTGTCCGTGATCACTTCCGGCCGTTCGGCTCGTCCGTGTCCGTGTCGTCCGCCGCCTCGGCCGCGCCGAGCGCGGGCCGTGCCGGAGTCGGTACGAAGGTGGAGGGAAGGGACGGAGCCGACTCCCGTCCCGCGTTGGCGATGACGACGGCGACATAGGGGAGCAGGATCCCCAGGGCCAGCGCCACGAAGGCCACGTGCCGCTCGACGTTCCACAGCACCGCGGCCGCGATCACGGAGAGCGTCCGCACCGTCATCGAGATGACGTACCGCCGCTGCCGTCCCCGCACGTCGTCGGTGAGCCCCTGCCGGGCCCCCGTGATGCGGAAGACTTCGGTCCCGCCATGCTTCGGCATCACCGTCCACCACCCACCGCTCGTGCCGGACCCTCCCTGGTCCGGACCTCTTTCCACCGTACGCCCGCTCCTCCGCGGCGACGAGGCCGGGGCACGTATGGCGGTGTCCGACATGCGCCGTATGGCCGGCGGGTCGAGACTGGGCGCACATGCGTACAAGGAGGCGACGATGAGTTGGTTGTGGGCGATCATCGTGGGATTCGTCCTCGGCCTGATCGCGAAGGCGATCCTGCCGGGGAAGCAGCAGATCCCGCTCTGGCTGACGACCGTGTTCGGCATTCTCGGAAGCGTGCTCGGAAACGCGGTCGCGACCTGGATCGGCGTCAACGACACCAAGGGCATCGACTGGACCCGCCACCTGCTCCAGCTGATCGGCGCCGTCGCCGTGGTGGGAGTGGGCGACATGCTGTGGGCCTCGATGAAGGGCAGCCGGCAGCGCACCTAGCCCTGCCCCGCAGTCCGTCCGACCCGCCGGAGAAGACCCCCGGCCCGGCGCCGAACGCGAGGAGGCCCGGTGCGGCACACCGAACGGTGTGCCGCACCGGGCCTCCGGCGCGGAGCGGGCGGGTCAGCCCTCCGCGCCGGCGAACTCGATCGCCGCCAGGTTCTTCTTGCCGCGCCGCAGCACCAGCCAGCGGCCGTGCAGCAGCTCCTCCGCCGACACCTCGGCGTCCTCGGCGGTGACCTTCACGTTGTTCACGTAGGCCCCGCCCTCCTTCACCGTGCGGCGCGCGCCCGACTTGCTCGGCGCGAGGCCGACCTCGGTGAACAGGTCCACGACCTGGCCCAGCTCGGTCACGCGCGCGTGCGGCAGCTCGGACAGGGCGGCGGTCAGCGTCGCCTCGTCCAGCTCCGTCAGCTCGCCCTGGCCGAACAGCGCCTTGGAGGCGTTGATGACGGCCGCGCACTGGTCGGCACCGTGCACCAGCGTGGTGAGCTCCTCGGCCAGCGCCCGCTGGGCCGCGCGCGCCTGCGGCCGCTCGGCGGTCTGCGCCTCCAGCTCCTCCAGCTCCTCGCGGGACTTGAAGGACAGGATCCGCATGTACGTCGAGATGTCGCGGTCGTCCACGTTCAGCCAGAACTGGTAGAACGCGTACGGCGTGGTCATCTCCGGGTCCAGCCAGACGGCCCCGCCCTCGGTCTTGCCGAACTTGGTGCCGTCCGCCTTGACCATCAGCGGGGTCGCCAGCGCGTGCGCCTGCGCGCCCGGTTCCAGGCGGTGGATCAGGTCGAGCCCGGCCACCAGGTTGCCCCACTGGTCCGAGCCGCCCTGCTGGAGCGTGCAGCCGTAGCGGCGGTACAGCTCCAGGAAGTCCATGCCCTGGAGCAGCTGGTAGCTGAACTCCGTGTAGCTGATGCCCTGCTCGGACTCCAGGCGCCGGGCGACGGAGTCCTTGGTCAGCATCTTGTTGACCCGGAAGTGCTTGCCGATGTCCCGCAGGAACTCGATCGCCGACATGCCGGCGGTCCAGTCCAGGTTGTTCACCATGACCGCGGCGTTGTCCCCCTCGAAGGAGAGGAACGGCTCGATCTGCGAACGCAGCCGGTTCACCCAGTTCGCGACCGTCTCGGGGTCGTTCAGGGTGCGCTCGGCCGTCGGGCGCGGGTCGCCGATCTGGCCGGTGGCCCCGCCGACCAGCGCCAGCGGCCGGTGCCCGGCCTGCTGGAGCCGGCGCACGGTGAGCACCTGGACCAGGTGACCGACGTGGAGACTGGCCGCGGTCGGGTCGAAACCGCAATAGAACGTGACGGGACCGTCCGCGAGAGCCTTGCGCAGTGCGTCCTCATCGGTGGACTGGGCGAAGAGCCCGCGCCACTTCAGCTCGTCGACGATGTCCGTCACGATCGTCCGTCTCCTCAGAAAGTTGTCAGTGGTACGACGACCCAGTCTAGGCGGGTCAGACCCCCTTGCTGACCGAGCTCATGTTGAAGTCCGGCACCCGCAGGGCGGGCATCGCGGCCCGGGTGAACCAGTCGCTCCACTCGCGCGGCAGCGTCTTCTCCGTACGGCCCGCCTCCGACGCCCGCGACAGCAGGTCCACCGGCGACTCGTTGAACCGGAAGTTGTTCACCTCGCCGACCACCTCGCCGTTCTCGACGAGGTAGACGCCGTCCCGGGTCAGGCCCGTCAGCAGCAGCGTCGCCGGGTCGACCTCGCGGATGTACCACAGGCAGGTCAGCAGCAGCCCCCGCTCGGTCGAGGCGACCATCTCCTCCAGGGAGCGCTCGCCACCGCCGTCCAGGATCAGGTTCCCCGCGCCGGGCGCCACGGGCAGCCCCGTGAGTCCCGCCGTGTGCCGGGTGGTGATCAGGTGCGCCAGGCTGCCGGCCTTCATCCAGTCGACCGGCGCGACCGGCAGGCCGTTGTCGAAGACGGAGGAGTCGTCGCCCGAGGAGTGCGCGATCACGAACGGCGCGGACTCCAGACCCGGCTCGTTCGGGTCGCTGCGCAGCGTCAGCGGCAGCGGGGAGAGGGACTCGCCCAGCCGGGTGCCGCCGCCGGGCTTGGAGAAGACCGTACGGCCCTCCACCGCGTCACGGGCCGCGGAGGACCACAGCTGGTAGATCATCAGGTCGGCCACGGCCGTCGGCGGCAGCAGCGTCTCGTACCGCCCGGCGGGCAGCTCGATCCGCCGCTCCGCCCAGCCCAGGCGCGTCGCCAGCTCCGCGTCGAGCGCGCCCGGGTCGACGTCCTTGAAGTCCCGCGTCGAACGGCCGGCCCAGGCGGACCGCGAGCGGTCCGGCGACTTCGCGTTCAGCTCCAGCGTCCCGTTGGGCTGGTCGTGACGGAGCCGCAGCCCCGTCGACGTGCCCAGGTAGGTGGAGGTCAGCTCGTGGTTCGCGAACCCGTACAGCTCACGGCCGCCCGCCTTCGCCCGGGCGAAGGCCTCGCCGAGCGCGGGCGCGAAGTCGGCGAAGACCGCGGAGGACGTCTCCGACGGCGCGTCCGTGAAGTCCGGCGACGCCGGCACGCCCTCCACCAGCGGCTGCGCGTCCTCGGCGGGCCCCGCGGCCCGCGCGGCCGCCTCCGCGGCCCGCACCAGCGGCTCCAGGTCGTCGACGGTCACCGCCGACCGGGACACCACACCGGAGGCCGTGCCCTGCGCGCCGTCGACGGTCGCGATCACCGTGAGCGTACGGCCCCGGGTCACGCCGTTCGTGGTGAGCGCGTTCCCCGCCCACCGCAGGTTCGCCGACGACTCCTCGTCGGCGATCACGACACACCCGTCCGCGCGGGACAGCTCCAGCGCCCGCTCGACGATCTCGTACGGCTTGCTGACGCGGCTCATCGACCGGCCTCCTGCGTCGTGTTGAGGCTGTGCTGACCCGGGAGACGCCCCCCGGACCCCCGGCAAATCTGGTGGCGCGCGCTCATCGACCGGCCTCCTGCGTCGTGTTGAGGATGTTGACGCCCCGGAAGAGGGCGGAGGGGCAGCCGTGGGAGACCGCGGCGACCTGGCCCGGCTGGGCCTTGCCGCAGTTGAAGGCGCCGCCGAGTACGTACGTCTGCGGGCCGCCGACCTGCTCCATCGAGCCCCAGAAGTCGGTGGTGGTCGCCTGGTAGGCCACGTCCCGCAGCTGCCCGGCCAGCCGGCCGTTCTCGATGCGGAAGAAGCGCTGGCCGGTGAACTGGAAGTTGTAGCGCTGCATGTCGATCGACCAGGACCGGTCGCCGACCACGTAGATGCCGCGCTCCACGCCGCCGATCAGGTCCTCGGTCGACAGACCGCCCGGGTCCGGCTGGAGGGAGACGTTCGCCATCCGCTGCACCGGCACGTGCGCGGGGGAGTCCGCGAAGGCGCAGCCGTTCGACCGGCCGAGGCCCGTCAGCTTCGCGATCCGCCGGTCCAGCTGGTAGCCGACCAGCGTGCCGTCCTTCACCAGGTCCCAGGACTGCGCCTCGACGCCCTCGTCGTCGTACCCGATGGTCGCGAGACCGTGCTCGGCGGTCCGGTCACCCGTCACGTTCATGATCGAGGAGCCGTACGCCAGCTTGCCCAGCTGGTCGAAGGTGGCGAAGGAGGTGCCCGCGTACGCGGCCTCGTAGCCGAGGGCCCGGTCCAGCTCGGTGGCGTGCCCGATGGACTCGTGGATCGTCAGCCACAGGTTCGACGGGTCGACGACCAGGTCGTACCGGCCCGCCTCGACGCTCGGTGCCCGCATCTTCTCGGCGAGCAGCGCCGGGATCTCGTCGAGTTCCTTGTCCCAGTCCCAGCCGGTCCCGGTCAGGTACTCCCAGCCGCGGCCGACCGGCGGCGCGATCGTCCGCATCGAGTCGAACTCGCCGGTCGTCTCGTCGACGGCGACCGCCGTGAGCTGCGGGTGCAGCCGCACGCGCTGCTGCGTGGTGACCGTGCCGGCCGTGTCCGCGTAGAACTTGTTCTCGTGCACGGTGAGCAGCGAGGCGTCCACGTGCGCCACGCCCTCCGCCCGCAGCAGCCGCGCGCTCCAGTCGGCGAGCAGCGCGCCCTTCTCCTCGGCGGGGACGGAGAACGGGTCGATCTCGTACGAGGAGATCCACGTGCGCTCCTCGTGCACCGGCTCCTCGGCCAGCTCCACGCGCTCGTCCGAACCCGCCGCCGCGATCACCTTCGCCGACAGCTTGGCCATGGCGACCGCCTGCGAGGCCACCCGCGCGGCCCCGTCCATGGTCAGGTCCACTCCGGACGCGAACCCCCAGGCCCCGCCGTGCACCACCCGCACCGCGTAGCCGAGGTCCGTGGTGTCCGACGATCCGGACGGCTTGGCGTCCCGCAGTCGCCACGAAGCGCTCCGCACCCGCTCCAGGCGGAAGTCCGCGTGCTCGGCACCCAGCGCCCGCGCGCGCGCGAGCGCCGCGTCGGCGAGCGCCCGCAACGGCAGCGCCAGAAACGTCTGATCGACCTGATGGGCCACGAAGTCTCCCCTTCTCGATTGGTGTCCGCAGTGAATCATGCGGGCCCTTCCTTGTGGGCTGCCACACGTTTCCCGGACACGAACCCGCGGTGTCGCGCGTTGCCGACGTGGCCATCTGTAGGGACCCGACAGGGTGGGCCCCACCGCACTGTCGGGGCCCGAGTCTCTGTACGGCGCACCGGCCCGATAGGTTTTCGGTGTTAAGACCGCTATCGAAAGGGTGATCCGTTGAGCCGCTCGGTTCTCGTCACCGGAGGAAACCGGGGCATCGGCCTCGCCATCGCCCGCGCGTTCGTCGAGGCCGGTGACAAGGTCGCGATCACGTACCGCTCCGGCGACCCCGCTGAGCTGGAGAAGGCCGGTCTCCTGGCCGTCAAGTGCGACATCACCGACTCCGAGCAGGTCGACCAGGCCTACAAGGAGATCGAGGAGAGGCACGGCCCGGTCGAGGTCCTCGTGGCCAACGCCGGCGTGACCAAGGACCAGCTCCTCATGCGGATGTCCGAGGACGACTTCACGTCCGTCCTCGACACCAACCTCACCGGCACCTTCCGGGTCGTGAAGCGGGCCAACCGCGGGATGCTGCGCGCCAAGAAGGGCCGCGTCGTCCTGATCTCGTCGGTCGTCGGCCTGCTGGGCTCCGCGGGTCAGGCCAACTACGCCGCCTCCAAGGCCGGCCTGGTCGGCTTCGCCCGCTCCCTCGCGCGTGAGCTGGGCTCGCGCAACCTCACCTTCAACGTCGTCGCCCCCGGTTTCGTCGACACCGACATGACCGCGGTGCTCACCGACGAGCAGCGTGCGGGCATCGTGTCCCAGGTGCCGCTCGGCCGCTACGCGCAGCCGGAGGAGATCGCCGCCGCGGTGCGGTTCCTCGCCTCCGACGACGCCTCGTACATCACTGGAGCCGTCATCCCGGTTGACGGCGGATTGGGCATGGGTCACTGATCACCATGAGCGGAATTCTCGAGGGCAAGCGCATCCTGATCACCGGTGTGCTGATGGAGTCCTCCATCGCCTTCCACACCGCGAAGCTGGCCCAGGAGCAGGGTGCGGAGATCATCCTCACCGCCTGGCCGCGTCCGTCGCTGACCGAGCGCATCGCCAAGAAGCTCCCCAAGCCCGAGAACGTGAAGGTCCTGGAGCTCGACGTCTCCAACGACGAGCACCTCGCGCGCCTGGAGGGCCAGGTCCGCGAGCAGCTCGGCGACCGCCTCGACGGCATCGTGCACTCGATCGGCTTCGCCCCGCAGGACGCGCTCGGCGGCAACTTCCTGAACACGCCGTTCGAGTCGGTCGCCACGGCCATGCACGTCTCCGCCTTCTCGCTGAAGTCGCTGACGACGTCGCTGCTGCCGCTGATGACCGAGGGCGGCTCCGTCGTCGGCCTCACCTTCGACGCGCAGTACGCCTGGCCGCAGTACGACTGGATGGGCCCGGCCAAGGCCGCCCTGGAGGCCACCAGCCGCTACATGGCGCGTGACCTGGGCAAGCAGAACATCCGCTGCAACCTGATCTCGGCGGGTCCGATCGGCTCGATGGCCGCCAAGTCCATCCCGGGCTTCAGCGAGCTCGCGGCCGTCTGGGACAGCCGCTCCCCGCTGGAGTGGAACCTCGCCGACCCCGAGCCGGCCGGCCGCGGCGTCGTGGCGCTGCTCTCCGACTGGTTCCCGAAGACGACGGGCGAGATCGTCCACGTCGACGGCGGCCTGCACGCGATCGGCGCCTGACGGCCGCACGCGAACGACACCGAGGGCCGTGTGTCCGCCTCCTGGAGGCGACACACGGCCCTCGCCGTTGTGCAACCCCTGCACGACTCGAAAAGTCGAGCGAACCACCCCAGACTGGTGCGAAGCGTGATGTTCCTGCCGCTGACGGGGAGGAGGTGCGGGTATGCGCGCGACACGCCAGGGGTTCGGCGCCTTCGCCTCCGTCGCCGTCCTGCTCACCGGGATCGCCGTCGCCGACGAGATGCGCTCCCCGCCCGCCCCGCTCGACGACGCTCCCGCCGCCCCGGTGGCCGAGGGGCCGGAGGCCTTCGAGGCCTCCTGCCGCACCGTCGTCCAGGGTTCCCGCGTCACCGCCTACTGCCGGAACCCGTACCCCGCCACCGACGAGGTCCGCCTCCATGTCGAGTGCGACCGCTGGTGGGACGTCGACACCGACAGCGCCCCCGTGGAGGTCGGCCCCGCCGACTACGCCAAGCTGACCGGCCGCTGCTGGAAGGAGGTCCGGTCCGCCTGGGTCACGCACCAGCCGGCGGACCGGGCTCCGGTTCCGGGCTCCTGAGGCACAGGAAGGGGTAGCCGGCCGCCTCCGTACCGGCCCGCTCGGCGTCGCCCTCCCGGATCGCGTCCACCAGGCGCGCGTGGTCCATGTGGTTCTCCGGCCGCAGCTCCTGCCCGACGTCGTCGCGCAGCCAGTCCCGCAGCAGGTCGCCCAGGTCCGCGTAGAGCTCCGTCAGGACCTCGTTGCCCGACGCGGCGACCACCGCGTGGTGGAAGGCCGAGTCGGCCGTCACGAACCGCTCCGCGTCCCCGGACTCCCAGGCCTGCTCGCGCCGTTCGAGCAGGGTGTCGAGCTGCTTCAGGTCCCGCTCGGTGCGCCGCCCGGCGGCGAACCGGGCCGCCGCGGACTCCAGCGTCGACCGCAGCTCGGCGACGTGCCGGGGGTCGGAGCCGGCGAAGCGCCGGTGCATCACGCCGGCCAGCTCGCTGGTCGCGATGACGTACGTCCCCGAGCCCTGCCGGATGTCGAGCAGCCCGTTGTGCGCGAGCGCCCGGACGGCCTCGCGCACCGTGTTGCGGGCCACGCCCAGCTGCTCGACCAGCTCGGGCTCGGTCGGGATGCGCGAACCCACCGGCCATTCGCCGGAGGTGATCTGGTTCCGCAGCTCGGCGATCACCTGATCGGAGAGGCCTGAGCGCCGGGGGTGACCGAGGGCCATGGAACACCTTCCTGTTGGTTCGAGATTGGACAACCAATCATCCCATGATTCTATGATGGCCCCATGCCTGACGAGCCGCAGACCCTCGACCCCGCCGCACCACCGGCCCGGACCACCGCCTCGACCACCACCGCGGACTCCTCCGCGCCCGTACGACCCCACGGGGGCGGCGGCACGTCCCCGGTGGTCGAGCCCCCGCCGGCCGCGCCCGGCCCCCGCTGGTCCCTCGCGCTCGTCACCGTCGGACTCGTCCTGGCCGCGCTCAACCTGCGCCCCGCCATCACCAGCTTCGGCGCCCTCCTGGAGGACGTCAGCGACGGCCTCCACATGAGCGGCAGCGTCGCCGGCGTCCTGACCTCGGTCCCGCCCCTCTGCTTCGCCGTCTTCGGCATCACGGCCCCCCGCCTCGCCCGCCGCTTCGGCCCCACCGCCGTCGTCTGCGCCGGCATGGTCGCCATCCTCACGGGCCTCGTCGTACGGCCCTTCGCCACCGGCACCGCCGCCTTCCTCGCCGCCAGCGCCCTCGCGCTCATGGGCATCGCCGTCAGCAACGTCCTGATGCCTGTCATCGTCAAGCGGTACTTCCCCGACCGCGTCGGCAGCATGACCGGCCTCTACTCCATGGCACTGGCCCTCGGCACCTCCGTCGCCGCGGCCGCCACCGTCCCGATGACCGACGCCCTCGGCGGCGACTGGCGCCTGGGCCTCGGCGTCTGGGCCGCCCTCGCCGCCCTCGCCGTCCTGCCCTGGATCCCGCTGCTCCGCGACCGCGACCGTGCGCGCGAGGGAACCGGCGCCGGCAAGGGGGCGAAGCCCGCCGCCCCGACGGAGGCCGCCGGGGCGCCGCGCGTCGCCCGCAGCCGCACCGCCTGGGCCCTCGGCTGCTTCTTCGGCCTCCAGGCCACCGGCGCCTACATCACCATGGGCTGGATGCCGCAGATCTTCCGCGACTCCGGAGTCCCCGCCTCCACGGCCGGCGTCCTCCTCGCCGTCACGATGGTCATGGGCGTCCCGCTCGCCTTCGTCATCCCCCGGCTCGCCACCCGCCTGCGGAACCAGGGCCCGATCGTCGTCGCGCTCGGCCTGTGCGGCCTCGCCGGCTACACCGGGCTCTTCTTCGCCCCGGCCGCCGGAGCCTGGGTCTGGGCGGTGCTCCTCGGCATCTCCAACTGCGCCTTCCCGCTCGCCCTCACGATGATCGGCATGCGCTCGCGCACCGGCGCCGGCGTCGTCCGGCTGTCCGCCTTCGCGCAGAGCGTCGGCTACCTCATCTCCATCCCCGGCCCCCTCCTCGTCGGCGTGCTCTACCAGCACAGCGGCGGCTGGGGCCTGCCGATCGCGCTCATGGGCGGGCTGATGGTGCCGCAGATGATCATCGGATCGCTCGCGGGACGGGACCGGACCGTCGAGGACGAATGCTGAGATGCGAGACTGGTCCCATGCCAGTCCTCGAACCCAACCCCCAGAACGGCCAGAAGAAGCTGCTCGTCGTGCTCGGCGCGATGCTCGGCATCACGGTCGTGATCGCCGTCATCGCCTCCGTCTTCTCGCCCTGACCCGACCGTGAGGCCGCCGCGGGGTGGGGACAACCCCCGCATCCCCTAGGGGGCGAGTGTCAGGGTGAAGTGGGTGGATCACCGGATGGGCCGCCGCGCCCGCGCTCCGTACGTTGGAGACGACGGCGCAAGCGAGCGACTCACCCACGGAGGCGGCCATGTCGGCCCCCACGCACCCCAGCATCCCCACCACCACGGCCGGTGTCGACACCCGACTCCCCTGGTGGGCCCTCGCCCTCCCGGTGGCCGCCTTCGCCGCCCTCCTGCTGCTCATGGCGGGGCCGGGTGAGGCCCCCGCGACCGCGGGTGACCTGGGGGTCGGCCGGGTTCTGGACCACCTCCAGCAAACGCTGTCTCTCTGAGTCGCCGAGGGCCGATTCGTGCGAAGCTGTTGACCATGAGCGTCGACACACCCCGCAGGATCGTGCTGCTCCGACACGCCAAGGCCGACTGGAACGACGAGGCCGACCACGAGCGCCCCCTCGCCGACCGGGGCCGCGCGGACGCCCCCGTGGCGGGTCGCCGACTCGCCGGGACCGGCATCCCCTTCGACCTGGCTCTCTGCTCGACCGCCGTCAGAACCCGCGAGACCTGGAAGCTGGCCGTTCCCGAGCTTCCCCAGCGCCCCAGGACCGTGTACGAGGACCGGCTGTACGAGGCCTCGCTCGGCGAGCTCATCGCCGTGCTCAACGAGACCTCGGACGAGGTGTCCAACCTCCTGGTCATCGGCCACAACCCCGGCATGCACGCACTCGCCGACGCCCTCGCCGGCGAGGGCGACGAGGATCTGCTGCCCCGCATGAACCGCAGCGGCTTCCCGACCTCCGCCTTCGCCGTCCTCACCTTCAACGGCTCCTGGAAGGCGGTGGAGCACGGCGTCGGCCGCCTCGTCGACTTCTGGGCCCCCCACGCCTGACCCCCACGCCGGCCCGTACGTCAATCCCGTACCCCCGGTCCGCACGTCGATCCCGTGCGTCCGGCCCGTACGTCGGATCCGTACACCCGGCCCGCGCACCGGCCCCGTACGCCCGACTCGTGCGTACGCGAAGGGCCCGGCCGTCACACGGCGACCGGGCCCTTTCCCGTACCGACGGAGCCGGGGCGGGCAGCCCCGCGCCGGGGGCTCAGTGCAGCAGCTCCTCGCCGCCGTCCGCGACCTCGACCTCTTCCCGCGTGATGCCGAGCAGATACAGCACGGTGTCCAGGAAGGGCACGTTCACCGCCGTGTCGGCGGCCCGGCGCACCACCGGCTTGGCGTTGAACGCCACCCCGAGCCCGGCCGCGTTCAGCATGTCCAGGTCGTTGGCACCGTCGCCGATCGCCACCGTCTGCGCCAGCGGCACACCCGCCTCCGTGGCGAACCTGCGCAGCAGCCGGGCCTTGCCCGCCCGGTCCACGATCTCGCCCGTCACCCGGCCGGTGAGCTTGCCGTCGACGATCTCCAGCGTGTTGGCCGAGGCGAAGTCCAGCCCGAGCCGCTCCTTCAGATCGTCGGTGACCTGGGTGAACCCGCCCGACACGACGCCCACCTGGTAGCCGAGCCGCTTCAGCGTACGGATCAGGGTCCGGGCGCCCGGCGTCAGCCGCACCTCGGCGCGGACCTTGTCGACCACCGAGGCGTCGAGGCCGGCCAGCAGCGCCACGCGCGCGTGCAGCGACTGCTCGAAGTCCAGCTCTCCGCGCATCGCCGCCGCCGTCACCTCGGCGACCTCGTCCTCGCAGCCGGCGTGCGCCGCGAAGAGCTCGATCACCTCGTCCTGGATCAGGGTCGAGTCGACGTCCATGACCACGAGCCGCTGCGCGCGCCGGTGCAGACCGGCGGAGACCACGCCGACGTCGACGCCGATGGAGTGGGCCTCGATGGCCAGTGCCGTCCGCAGCGGCTCGGTCTCACAGCCCGAGACCGCGAACTCGACGGCCGTGACCGGGTACTTCGCCAGGCGGAAGATCCGGTCGATGTTGCCGCCGGCCTCCGCGATCCTGGCCGCTATGGCCGCCGTCTGCTCCGCGGTCAGCGGGTGGCCGAGCACGGTGACGTGGGAGCGCCCCTCGCCCCGCGGCCGGTTGTCACCGGTGCCGGAGATGATCTCGGCCTGGAGCTTCAGGGACTCGGCCCAGCTGTGCACCGTGGCCCTGAGCTCGCCGGCCGAGGCGACGGTCGGCTCCGTGACGAGCGCGCACAGGACGAGGCGGCCGCGGGAGACCACCTGCTCGATGTCCACGACGTCGACGGAGTAGGCGGCGAGGGTGTCGAAGAGTCCCGCGGTGATCCCGGGACGGTCCTTCCCGAAGATCTTGACGAGAAGGGTGGGAACGTCTGAGGTCTGCGATGCGCTCATGGTGGTTCCACCGTATCGGGCACCGCGTGCCACCTGACCCCCCGTCCCGCGTAGCGGACACCCGGGTGGTCGAGGGCGCGCCCCGAAGGTCTTCACACGGCCCGACTTTCCGAGACGGGACCGGGCCTGAAATAGTTCCCCAGGATGATTCGACATCCCTGGACTCCCGAAGGCGGGGGTACATCGGGGGACAAGTAGTGGGGCTCGGAGTGCCAGAACTCGTACTGGAATTGAACGGCAGGACCTGGACGCTCGATCCGTCCCGGTCGTACACCCTGGGCAGAGACCCGCAGGGTGACCTGGTCATCGACGACGCCAGGGTCTCGTGGCGGCACGCCACCATCAGCTGGGGCGGCCGGAGCTGGGTCATCGAGGACCACGGCTCCACCAACGGCACGTTCCTCCAGGGGCAGCGGATCCACCAGATGGAGATCGGCCCCGGCTCGGCCGTCCACCTGGGCAACGCGACCGACGGCCCGCGGCTCAATCTCGCCGCCGGAGCGCAGGCGGCGCCGCACGCCCAGCAGCAGGCACAGGCCCAGCAGCACGCGCAGCAGCAGGCCCGGCCCGTGGCGGCGCACCAGGCTGCCGAGCAGGCCGCCGCCCAGGCGGAGTGGGTCACGCAGGGCCCGCCGCAGCAGCAGCCGGGCTGGCAGCAGCCGCCCGCGCAGCCGCAGTTCCCGCACCAGCAGGGCGCCCCCCAGGGCGGGCACGGTCACCCCGGACACGGCGCCGCGGGGGCGTCGTCGGCCTACGCCGACCGCAGCCCGACCACGTTCCACCAGCTGTCCCTCGGCCACGTCATGCGCATCGGCCGTGCCCTGGAGAACGAACTGGTCGTCTCCGACCTCCAGGTCTCCCGGAACCACGCCGAGTTCCACGCGACGCCCGACGGCCGCTTCGAGATCCGCGATCTCGGCTCGCACAACGGCACGTACGTCAACGGTCAGCCGATCCCCAAGGGCGGCACGGCCCTCCTCGGCCCGCAGGACATCGTCGGCGTCGGCCACTCGACGTTCCGGATCGTCGGCGGCCAGCTGGAAGAGTTCGTCGACACCGGCTCGGTCTCCTTCTCGGCCCGCCACCTGACGGTCACCGTCGACGGCGGCAAGCAGATCCTCAAGGACGTCTCCTTCGGCGTCCCCGAGAAGTCGCTGATCGGCGTCATCGGCCCGTCCGGCTCCGGAAAGTCCACCCTGCTCAAGGCGCTGACCGGCTACCGCCCGGCCAACGAGGGCGACGTCCTCTACGACAACCGCAGCCTCTACAAGCAGTTCGCCGAGCTGCGCCAGCGCATCGGCCTGGTCCCGCAGGACGACATCCTCCACAAGGAGCTGACCGTCCAGAAGGCGCTGCGGTACGCGGCCAAGCTCCGCTTCCCCGGCGACACCGCCACGGCGGAGCGCGAGGCCCGCATCGACGAGGTGCTGCGCGAGCTCAAGCTCGACATCCACAAGGAGAAGAAGGTCACCTCCCTCTCCGGTGGCCAGCGCAAGCGTGTCTCCGTCGCCCTGGAGCTCCTCACCAAGCCCTCGCTGATCTTCCTGGACGAGCCGACCTCCGGCCTCGACCCGGGTATGGACCGCGACGTCATGCAGCTCCTCCGCGGCCTCGCGGACGACGGGCGTACGGTCCTCGTCGTCACCCACTCGGTGGCCGAGCTCGGCCTGTGCGACAAGCTCCTCGTCATGGCCCCCGGCGGTTCGGTGGCGTACTTCGGTCCGCCGGAGGAGGCGCTGAACTTCTTCGGCTACTCCACCTGGGCCGACGTCTTCTCCGCCTTCGAGAACTACCGCGACTACGACTGGGCGGGCCGCTGGAAGGGCTCGCAGCACTACCAGATGTACGCCGCGGACATCGACGCCGTCGCCGCCCAGCCCGTCCAGATGCCGCAGCAGGCGATGTCCAGGCCGCCCAAGCCGCAGGGCTGGGGCTCCCAGCTGTGGACCCTGATCCGCCGCTACGTCTCCGTGATCGCCTCCGACAAGGGCTTCCTCGGCCTCATGGTGATCCTGCCCGCCGTCCTCGGCGCGGTCTCCGTCGTCATCCCCGCCGACTTCGGCCTCGGCTCGCCGACGCCGCCGTCCCGCTTCAACGGCGACGCCGGCACGATCATGCTGATCCTCGCGGTCGGCATGTGCTTCAGCGGCGCCGCCAACTCCGTACGAGAACTGATCAAGGAACGGGTCATCTACGAACGGGAGCGCGCCACCGGCCTCTCCCGCTCCGCCTACCTGATGTCCAAGGTCATCGTCCTCGGCCTGATCACGGCCTTCCAGGGCGTCATCATCTGCGGCATCGGCTTCTCCACCCGGGCGCTGCCCGCGCAGGGCCTGCTCATGCCGCCGGCCGTCGAGCTGTGCATCCAGGTCATCGCGCTCGGCCTGACCTCGATGATGTTCGGCCTGGTCATCTCCGCGCTCGTCAAGACCGCCGAGAAGACCATGCCGCTGCTGGTCATGTTCGCGATCATCCAGGTCGTCTTCACCGGCATCCTGTTCCAGGTGTACGGCTCCCCGGGCCTGGAGCAGTTCGCCTGGCTGATGCCGTCCCGCTGGGGCATCGCCGGCGCCGGCACCACTCTCGACCTGGCGCGCCTGATGCCGCCGTGGGACCCGAAGAACCCCACCAACACCGACCCGCTGTGGGAGCACGCGGCCGGCCAGTGGGGCTTCGACCTCGGTGTGCAGCTGGTGATGGCAGCCGTCTGCTGCGTCGCGGTCGCCCGTCTGCTGCGCCGCCACGAGCCCGAGGTCATGCGCAAGTAGCCGCGCACGGCAGTACGCCCGAGGGCGGCACCCCGCACAGGGGGTGCCGCCCTTCGGCGTACCGGAGCCGTACGGGATCCGTGCGGCGGTGCGACAGCGGATCAGTACGCGCTGTTGACGTTGTCGATCGAGCCGTAGCGGTCGGCCGCGTAGTTGGCGGCGGCGACGATGTTGGCGACCGGGTCGTACTGGTCGAACTTGGTGCCGGCCACGTGGTAGGCCTTGAAGGTCGGGTAGATGACCTGGAGCAGACCCTTGGACGGGACGCCGTTGATGGCGTTGATGTCCCAGTTGTTGATGGCCCGCGGGTTGCCGCTGGACTCGCGCATGATGTTCTTGTGCAGGCCGTGGTACGAGCCCGGGATGTCGTGCTTGTCCATGATGAACAGCGCCTCGCGGATCCAGCCGTCGAGGTTGTTCGCGAAGACGGGGGTGCGGGCGACGGAACGGCTCGCGGCCGCCTTCTCCGCGGCGCGCTTCTTCGCCGCGGCCTTGGCCTTGGCCTCGGCCTTCGCCTTGGCCGCCGCCTTCGCCTTGGCGTCGGCCTTCTTCTTCGCGTCGGCCTTGGCCTTCGCGGCGTTCGCGGCCTTCGCCTTGGCGGCGGCCTCGGCCTTCGCCTTCGCCTCGGCCTCCTGCTTGGCCTTCAGGCCGACGGTGGCCTGCTGCTCGGTGACGCTCGCGGCCAGCGCCTTCGCCTGCGGGCTGGCGGCGTTGTAGGACCAGGCGACCTGCTGCGTGCCCGAAAGGGCCTGCGGCTCGGTCTCGGTGGCGCCGTTGCCCGGCACCAGGGAGAGGGTGAGGGCTGCGGCGCCCAGAGCGGCGACGCCGGCGATCGTGGCCTTGTGGGTCTTCTTCAGACCACGACTGTGGCCAGGGGTGTTCGCAGACATGCAGAAACCTCTTCGAATCGCTGGGGGGTCGCTCCGCCGGCGGCGGTGCTGCTGCGCCTTACTCGACGGCGACGGGGGCAATTCTTAGCGGCCGCAAAATCCTGTGGCAAAGGTGTGACGTACGATCCCGGGTAGTGGATCAGCGCCCTCCGCCCTCGCCGCCGACACCCCTACGAGGCCAGCTCCCACCGCCCCTACCTGGGCACTCCGGATCCACTAGGCGGCTTCGTAAGTGATGTGGATCCTATGCGCGGGCTCACATCGGGCCCGTAACGAACTCACCATGCGTTGCATCGGCAATGCATACCGTGAGCAGGTCTCCACCTCGGGGACGACACGCCCCTCCCAGCCCTCCGACCTAGGTCTTCCGGACCCCGACCGCCGTCCCCGGACGGATACGGAGGGTCACACCCCGCCGGTACGGTGAACACATGAGCCACCGACCGAGCTCCGGCCTGGCCGCCGTGAGCACCGCCCTCCTGGCGATGAGCCGCCACCTGGAGGTCCGCGACGTCCTCAAGACGATCGTCGCCTCCGCCCGCGAGCTGCTCGACGCCGAGTACGCGGCCCTCGGCGTCCCCGACGACCACGGCGGCTTCGCCCAGTTCGTCGTCGACGGCGTCAGCGAGGAGCAGTGGAAGGCGATCGGCCCCCTGCCCCGGCAGCACGGGATCCTCGCCGCCATGCTCCAGAAGGCCGAGACCGAGCGGCTGGCCGACGTCCGCCTCGACCCCCGTTTCGAGGGCTGGCCGGCCGCCCACCCCGAGATGTCCGACTTCCTCGGCCTCCCCGTCAGGGACGGCGACGAGATCCTGGGCGCCCTCTTCCTCGCCAACAAGCGCTGCCCCAAGGAGAGCGGCGGCTGCGGCTTCACCGCCGAGGACGAGGAACTGCTGTCGATCCTCGCCCAGCACGCGGCCATCGCCCTCACCAACGCGCGCCTGTACGAGCGCAGCCGCGAGCTCACCATCGTCGAGGAGCGCTCACGCCTCGCCCACGAGCTGCACGACGCCGTCAGTCAGAAGCTCTTCTCGCTCCGGCTGACCGCCCAGGCCGCCGCCGCCCTCGTCGACCGCGACCCGGCCCGCGCCAAGGGCGAGCTCCAGCAGGTCGCCGCGCTCGCCGCCGAGGCCGCCGACGAACTGCGTGCCGCCGTCGTCGAGCTCCGCCCCGCCGCCCTGGACGAGGACGGCCTCGTCCACACCCTCCGCACCCAGATCCAGGTCCTCGACCGCGCCCACACCGCCCGGGTCACCTTCGACAGCCAGGGCGCCCGGGCCCTGCCGGCCGCCCAGGAGGAGGCCGTGCTCCGGGTCGCCCAGGAGGCCCTGCACAACGCCCTGCGGCACGCGGACGCCGAGCGCGTCACCGTCACCCTCGCCCGCAGCGGCCAGGGCGCGCGGCTGACCGTCACCGACGACGGCAAGGGGTTCGACCCGCGTACGGTCCGCAGTGCCGGCCGCCACCTCGGCCTGGTCTCCATGCGGGACCGGGCGAGCGGCGTCGGCGGGATGCTCACCGTGACCTCGGCCGCCGGCGAGGGCACCACGATCGAGATGGAGGTTCCCGGTGGCTGACCGACCGATCCGAGTCCTGCTCGTCGACGACCACCAGGTCGTCCGCCGGGGCCTGCGCACCTTCCTGGAGGTGCAGGACGACATAGAGGTGGTGGGGGAGGCCTCCGACGGCGCCGAAGGCGTCGCCCGCGCCGAGGAGCTCCGCCCCGACGTCGTCCTCATGGACGTGAAGATGCCCGGCACGGACGGCATCGAGGCGCTCAGACGGCTCCGCGAGCACGCCAACCCCGCCAGGGTCCTCATCGTCACCAGCTTCACCGAGCAGCGCACGGTCGTCCCCGCGCTGCGCGCCGGTGCCTGCGGCTACCTGTACAAGGACATCGACCCCGACGCCCTGGCCGCCGCCATCCGCTCCGTCCACGCCGGGCACGTCCTCCTCCAGTCCGAGGTCGCCGGCGCGCTCCTCGCCCAGGACGACTCCCCGGGGGGTACGGGCCGGGGCACCACCCTGACCGAGCGGGAGCGGGAGGTCCTCGGCCTGATCGCCGACGGCCGCTCCAACCGCGAGATCGCCCGCGCCCTCGTCCTCTCCGAGAAGACGGTCAAGACGCACGTCTCGAACATCCTCATGAAGCTCGACCTGGCGGACCGCACCCAGGCGGCCCTCTGGGCCGTCCGCCACGGCCTCACCGACTGACGCGCCCCCCTTACGCGCCGGGCGCACGACCGTTCAGTCCTTCATACCGTCGTGTGTATATCCCCCGTTCGGCGCAACCTGGCGGGCGATGCGGCGTTCTCCAGGGCGTGCTGCGGCGGACCTGCCGCAGCGATGACCAGGAGGATGTACCAAGTGAAGAACCTCAAGAAGGCCGCTGCCCTCACCATGGTCGCCGGTGGCATCGTCGCCGCCGGTGCCGGTGTCGCCTCCGCCCACGGCGCCGAGGCCACGGGCAAGGCCCTCAACTCTCCGGGCGTCGCCTCCGGCAACCTGGTGCAGGTCCCGGTCCACGTCCCCGTGAACGTCTCCGGCAACACGGTCAACGTGATCGGCCTGCTCAACCCCGCCTTCGGCAACACCGCCCTCAACGGCTGACCCCACCCCGCCCACACCCCCTCGTTCCGAGCGCCGCCCACCCGCAGCCCCCGCGCGTTGTGTGGGCCCTCGTCCCGCTGGCGCGGGCCCACCCACCCCCCGTCGTGGGCCCTCGTCCCGCTGGCGCGGGCCCACCCCGCACCTCCGCCCACCGCCCGTTGTGGGCCACCGTTCCGCTGAGGCGGTGCCCACCCCCGCGTCTCCGCCTCCGGTGTGGGCCATCGTTCCGCTGGGCGGTGCCCACCCCCCGCGCCTCCGCCCGCCCCGTTGTGGGCAATCGTTCCGCCGGGGCGGAACGGGTGGGCACAACGGACGGCGCCCCGTGCCGGGCCCAGGCTTCCGCGCCTGTACCCGCACCACGTTGTGCGACGCCGTAAAGGTGCGGGCCCGGGTACAAGAGGCAGAGGCGCCGCCAAGCGCGCCGTCCCGTGTGCCCACCCGTCCCGCCCAGCGGGACGATTGCCCACACGGAGGGTGGGCGAAGGCCCACACGGCGGTGGGGGTGCGGGGCCACACGACAGCGGGCGCAGGCCCACGCGGGGCGGGGGCGCGGGGCCCACACGGCAGCGGGACGATTGCCCACACGGCAGGCGCGGGCCCGCACGGCGGCGGGTGCCACCCCCCAGGCTCCGGCCCGCCGCGCCGGACTCCGTCCACCGATCGAGAGCCGGGGGCCGAAGGGGGGCAGGACCCGAAGGGGCAGGGCCCGGAGGGGGCGGGGCCGAAAGGGGGGCGGGGCCCGAAGGCCTCAGAACCCCCGCTCCCGCTCCCTTTCCTCCACGTACGCGTTGTAGGCCGCGACCTGCGCCCTCCGCGCCACCCTCTCCACCGGCCGCAGCGCCTCCCCCCGCGCCGCGATCTCCGACGCGCTCACCGCACCCCCGTGGCCACGGCCGTACGCCAGGTTCACGAGGAGCCCGATCCGCTGGGCCAGCTCGAGGACCCGTACCGCCCGGGGCGGGTACCCGGGCGCGAGCACCTCGCGGCCCACTTCGGACCGAGCCCGGTACGCCTCGCGCGCCGCCTCCGCCGCGGGACCGGAGGCCGCCACGTCGAGCCGGGTGAGGACGGCGGTCGCGTCCCGCAGCGCCTCCGCGAGCTCCCGTTCCGCCTCGCCGAGCGACGGCACGTCCGCCGGCGGGGCCTCCCGCACGGTGAGGCAGTGCCAGACGACCTCCACGTGCACGTCACCCGCCGGCCCCGCCTCGGTGACCTCCGGCACGAGCCCGTACGGCGCGCCGAAACCCACCACGGCCTCCTCCGCCTCCAACGCGCGCGCGTTGAAGTCGGGCGGCCCGCTCAACCCCAGCGGATGCCCCGGCGCGGGCAGCGCCACCCGCCACCCGGTGACCCCGAGCCGCCGCAACCGCCCCAGGGCCAGCGTCAGTCCCACCGGTCCCGCCTCGCCCGGCAGCCCCTCCACGCGGTGCACCGCGTCCTCCCCGACAATGGCCAGCGCCGCGTCGTCCGGCGACACCGCCCCGGCCAGCAGGGCATTGCCCCATGCGGCCAGGCGTCCTGAGCGTGGTTCCGAAAGCATCCCCCCAGACTAGGGACTCCAACGGAGCCCTAGGGACCGGCCCGCTCCGTCGATAACGTAGGTTTTCCCCTGGACGCCGCGCCCATCGGCGCAAGGCGACGAAACGACTCGACCGCAAGGGGAGACAACGCGCTCATGAGCGATGTACTGGAGCTGGTGGACGTATCCGTGGTCCGCGACGGACGGGCTCTGGTGGACGAGGTCTCCTGGTCGGTCAAGGAGGGCGAGCGCTGGGTGATCCTCGGACCCAACGGCGCCGGCAAGACCACCCTTCTGAACATCGCCTCCAGCTACCTCTTCCCCACCAAGGGCACCGCCCAGGTCCTGGGCGAGCGGCTCGGCGGCGTCGGCACCGACGTCTTCGAACTCCGCCCCCGCATCGGCGTGGCCGGCATCGCGATGGCGGAGAAGCTCCCCAAGCGCCAGACCGTCCTCCAGACCGTCCTCACCGCCGCGTACGGCATGACCGCCACCTGGCACGAGGACTACGACCCGGTCGACGAGGACCGCGCGAAGGCCTTCCTCGACCGGCTCGGCATGAGCGACTACCTGGACCGCGAGTTCGGCACCCTCTCCGAGGGCGAGCGCAAGCGCACCCTGATCGCCCGCGCGATGATGACCGACCCCGAGCTCCTCCTCCTCGACGAGCCCGCCGCGGGTCTCGACCTCGGTGGCCGCGAGGACCTGGTCCGCCGCCTCGGCCGCCTCGCCCGCGACCCGTACGCCCCCTCCATGATCATGGTGACCCACCACGTCGAGGAGATCGCGCCGGGCTTCACCCACGTCCTGATGATCCGTCAGGGCAAGGTGCTCGCGGCCGGCCCCGTGGAGACCGAGCTGACCTCGCGGAACCTCTCGCGCTGCTTCGGCCTGCCGCTCGTCGTCGAGCGCGTCGGCGACCGCTGGACCGCCCACGGCCTGCCCCTGAAGTGACCGGACGGAACGCCGGCGTCCCGCACAGCCGCCCGCGCCCTGTCCCGGAGAGCCCCACCCGCCCTACCATGACCATGTGGACATCGACGCATGGGTCTGGTGGTTGATCGGCGCGGTGGGGCTCGGCATTCCGCTGGTCCTGACCGCGATGCCGGAGTTCGGGATGCTGTCCGTGGGGGCGGTCGCCGGCGCGGTGACCGCCGCGCTCGGGTTCGGCATCGTCCCGCAGGTGCTCGTCTTCGTCGTCGCCTCCGTGGCGCTCATCGCGGTGGTCCGCCCGATCGCCGCCCGCCACCGCGACGGCGGACCCGGAATGGCCACCGGTGTCGACGCCTTGAGGGGCCGTCAGGCCGTCGTCCTGGAGCGGGTCGACGGCAGCGGAGGGCGCATCAAACTCGCCGGCGAGGTCTGGTCCGCCCGCACGCTCGACACCGGACAGACCTTCGAACCGGGCGAACAGGTCGACGTCGTCGAGATCGACGGGGCGACAGCCGTCGTCATGTGACCGAACCGCGCCCATGACGCTCCGCCATCTGGGAAACTCGATCATGCAAGGCCACCCGGCAGTCAACCGGCAGCGAAGGGCACGGGGAACACGATGTCAGCAGTCATCATCGTCCTGATCATTCTGGTGGTGCTCGTCTTCATCGCCCTGATCAAGACGATCCAGGTCATTCCGCAGGCGAGCGCGGCGATCGTGGAGCGCTTCGGCCGCTACACCCGCACCCTCAACGCAGGCCTGAACATCGTCGTCCCGTTCATCGACTCGATCCGCAACCGGATCGACCTCCGTGAGCAGGTCGTCCCGTTCCCGCCGCAGCCGGTGATCACCCAGGACAACCTGGTCGTCAACATCGACACGGTCATCTACTACCAGGTGACCGACGCCCGGGCCGCGACCTACGAGGTCGCCAGCTACATCCAGGCGATCGAGCAGCTCACCGTCACCACCCTGCGCAACATCATCGGCGGCATGGACCTGGAGCGGACCCTCACCTCCCGCGAGGAGATCAACGCGGCCCTGCGCGGAGTCCTCGACGAGGCCACCGGCAAGTGGGGCATCCGCGTCAACCGCGTCGAGCTGAAGGCGATCGAGCCGCCGACCTCCATCCAGGACTCGATGGAGAAGCAGATGCGCGCCGAGCGCGACAAGCGCGCCGCGATCCTCACCGCCGAGGGAACGCGCCAGTCCGCGATCCTCACCGCCGAGGGCGAGAAGCAGTCCGCGATCCTCCGCGCCGAGGGCGAGTCCAAGGCCGCCGCGCTGCGCGCCGAAGGCGAGGCCCAGGCCGTCCGCACGGTCTTCGAGGCCATCCACGCGGGCGACCCCGACCAGAAGCTGCTGTCGTACCAGTACCTCCAGATGCTCCCGAAGATCGCCGAAGGCGACGCCAACAAGCTCTGGATCGTCCCCAGCGAGATCGGCGACGCCCTCAAGGGCCTCTCCGGCGCCCTGGGCAACGCGGCCTCCGGCGCCCCCGGCTTCAACGTCAAGGACGTTCCGTCCGCACGGCGAGAAGAACCCACGGTTGACTGACACGTACACGTAACCCGTGCATGATCGGTGCGAGCCCCTCGACCCTGTCGCACGGCAGGGCGGGGAGGCGAGCCACTGACCATGTAAGGGAACGGCTTTGTCCATCTGGGAAGCCCTGGCGGTCTTCGCCGCCGGCATCGGCGCCGGCACCATCAACACCATCGTCGGATCGGGAACACTGATCACGTTCCCGGTCCTCCTCGCGACCGGACTCCCCCCGATCACGGCGAACGTCTCCAACGCCCTCGGCCTCGTCCCCGGTTCCGTCAGCGGGGCCATCGGCTACCGCCGCGAACTCGCGGGCCAGAAGGCCCGGATCGTCCGACTCGGCGGCGTCGCCCTCCTCGGCGGCCTCATCGGCGCGATCCTGCTCCTCGCCCTGCCGTCCGAGGCGTTCGACGCGATCGTCCCCGTCCTCATCGGCCTCGCCCTCGTGCTGGTCCTCTTCCAGCCCCGCATCTCCGCCGCCGTGAAGCGCCGGCGCGAACAGACCGGCACGGAGGCGGACCCCGACGGCGGCCCCGTCCTCCTCGTCGGCCTCTTCCTCGCCAGCATGTACGGCGGATACTTCGGCGCCGCACAGGGAGTCCTCTACCTCTCCCTCATGGGCCTGCTGCTCCACGACAGCCTGCAGCGGATCAACGCCGTCAAGAACGTCCTCGGCGCCCTCGTCAACGGCGTCGCCGCCGTCTTCTTCCTCTTCGTCGCCGACTTCGACTGGACCGCCGTCCTCCTCATCGCCGTCGGCTCCACCCTCGGAGGCCAGATCGGCGCCAAGGTCGGCCGGAGACTGCCCCCCTCGGTCCTGCGCGGAGTGATCATCGCGGTCGGCGTGGTCGCGATCCTCCAACTGACGCTCGGCTAGCCCGCGTTCCCGGCCACGGGAAGGGCCCGCCTCCCCACCGGGGAGACGGGCCCTTCCACTGTCCGCGGATCACGCGTCTACGCGGCCGAGCTCGCCAGCCACTCCGGCAGCTCCGACCGCTCGCTCGCCCGCAACGCGAGCAGCATCGCGTCCGCCGGCGTCGGCTCGAACGGCTGGTGGAGCAACGGCATCCCGGCCTGCTCCGGCGTCCGGTCCGCCTTGCGGTGGTTGTCCTCGGCGCACGAGGCGACCGTGTTCAGCCAGCTGTCCCCACCGCCCTGCGCCCGCGGCACCACGTGGTCGACGGTCGTCGCCCTCCGCCCGCAGTACGCGCACCGGTGCTGGTCCCTGACCAGCACCCCCCTCCTCGACCACGGGGCCTGTCTTCGGAACGGCACCCGGACGTAACGGCACAACCTGATCACCCGGGGCACCGGAAGGTCGACGGCGGCACCTCGCACCCGCAGCTCGGGATGGGCCTGCTCGACGACGGCCTTGTCCTGTAGGACGAGCACCACCGCACGGTTGAGTGTGACCGTCGAAAGCGGCTCGAAGCTCGCGTTGAGTACCAGGGTGTCCCGCATGTTGCCCACCTCCCGTGTGCCGGCCCCAGCCCCGATGCGGGGCTGCGGGCTTGGATCAACGATGGCCGGGCCGGCCGGGTCGGACAACGTAATTTCTCGCGAAACAAAAGATGCCCGCTTCTGATCTCTCCAAGACCAGAAGCGGGCAAACAACGAACGAACGATCAGGCCTCCGCGGGAGCCGCGTACTCCCCGATCAACTGGGCACGCCCCAGCGTGTGGAAGCGCAGGTTGAAGCCGATCGCCGCCGGCGACGCGTCACCGTCCGGACCGAGCTTCTCGCCGTCCACGGCGTACACCGTGAACACATAGCGGTGCGCCGGATCCCCGGCCGGGGGAGCGGCGCCGCCGAACTCCCGGGACCCGTAGTCGTTCCGTACGTGCACGGCACCGGCCGGCAACCCCTCGAACGACCCCGACCCCGCACCGACGGGAAGCTCCGTGACCGACGCCGGGATGTCGAACAGCACCCAGTGCCAGAACCCGCTCCCCGTCGGGGCGTCCGGGTCGAAGCAGGTGACGGCGAAGCTCTTCGTCTCCGCCGGGAAACCCTCCCAGCGGAGGTGCGGCGAGGTGTTCCCCGCCGCGTACACCTGAGCGTCCTTCAGGACCCCGCCCGGCGCGACGTCGTCGCTCACCACGGTGAACGACGCCACCGGCGGATGGAAGTCATGCGGGAGCGGCGCCCTCTTGCCCTCGGACACGTCGAAATCCTCCGAATCGCCTGTCGCTACCGTCATGGCAGCTCTCTCCTGCCGAGCCTAGAGCCAGTTGCGGCGCCCACCGACCTCGGCGAGCCACTGGTTCAGGTACGCCGCCCAGTCGGTGGTGTGGAAGTCGTGCAGGCCCACCTTGAACGCACGGAAGGAGTCGCTGCCCTCACCGAACAGACCCGGCTTCTTGTCCATCTCCAGCACGACGTCCATCTCGCGGTCGTCCGCGACGAAGCTGACCTCGACCTGGTTCAGACCCCGGTACTGCTGCGGCGCGAAGAACTCGATCTCCTGGTAGAACGGCAGCCTCTGCCGCGTCCCGCGGATCTGCCCGCGCTCCATGTCCGCGCTCTTGAACCGGAAGCCCAGCTGGATGAAGGCGTCCAGGATCGCCTGCTGCGCAGGAAGCGGGTGCACGTTGATCGGGTCCAGGTCGCCCGAGTCCACGGCGCGCGCGATCTCCAGCTCGGTCGTCACACCGATGTTCATACCGCGCAGCTGCTGCCCGGAGACCGACGTGATCGGCGTCTCCCACGGGATGTCCAGACCGAACGGCACCACGTGCACGGCTCCGGCCTTGACCTCGAAGGCCCCACCCAGACGCACCTTGACGAACTCGATGTCCTGCTTGTGCTCCTGGTCGCCGCCCTCGACCTCGACGCGCGCCTGCAGCCCGATGGACAGCCCCTCGATCTGCTGGTCGACGCTGCCGCCCTGGATCCGCACCTCACCCTGGACGACCCCGCCCGGGACCACGTTCTCCTCGGTGAGCACCGTCTCCACACTGGCCCCACCGGCACCGAGGCTCGCGAGCAGCTTCTTGAATCCCATGACTTCCACTCCTTCTCAGTCCTGACCCCTACATACGCGCGACGACCGTAGCCGGTTCCCCCACTACGCTCGGGCGCCATGAGCGAGAGCCCCGACCGTACGCCGCTTCCGCGGACGTTCTTCGACCGACCCGTTCTGGAGGTGGCCCCCGACCTCCTCGGCCGCACCCTTGTCCGCAACACCGAGGAAGGCCGCATGGAGCTGCGCCTCACGGAGGTGGAGGCGTACGCCGGCGCGATCGATCCCGGCTCCCACGCCTTCCGCGGCCGCACCGCCCGCAACGCCGTCATGTTCGGCCCGCCCGGTCACGCCTACGTCTACTTCACCTATGGCATGTGGCACTGCCTGAACCTGGTGTGCGGTCCCGAGGGCCACGCGAGCGGTGTCCTGCTGCGCGCGGGTGAAGTCCTCCGCGGCGCCGACCAGGCCCGCCCCCGTCGCCGCTCGGCCCGGTCCGACCGCGAGCTGGCCAAGGGCCCCGCCCGCCTGGCCACCGCTCTCGACGTTGCCCTCTCCCTCAACGGCACCGACGTCTGCGCCGGCTCCGACGCCCCCCTCGCGGTCCTCACCGGCACCCCCGCACCCCCGGCGCACATCCGCACCGGCCCCCGTACCGGGGTCGGCGGCGACGGCGCCTCCCACCCCTGGCGTTTCTGGCTCACCGACGACCCGACCGTCAGCCCCTACCGCCCCCACGCACCCCGCAACCGCCGCCCTTGACTCTGCCCGGCCGACCGACTAACGTGGCCCGAGCCGCTGGATCCGGGCCTGCTTGTTCGAGCACCCCGCAGTGGCCATCCACTACTCAAGATGACGCCCCGATCGGGGTTCATTTCGGCATTCCGAAATTCGTTTCGAATGACTCGATTATGAGCCTCTACGGAAATCAGCTAAAGTAGTGACCACGCCGAAAGGCGAAAGGCAGCCAACAGGCCACCGGATACGAACTCCGAACCGGAAACGGAACGGAAAACGATCTGGTAAGGTTGGAAACACGAAGGGAAGCGCCCGGAGGAAAACCCGCGAGGGTGAGTACGAAGGAAGCGTCCGTTCCTTGAGAACTCAACAGCGTGCCAAAAATCAACGCCAGATTAG